>CAYLZG010000184.1:2319-7074 GCA_964387985.1 uncultured Anaerolineales bacterium
CTCGTGCTCCTCGGAAGTGACATCATGGCGGAAATGCGCCAGCCCGTTGCGGATCAACCGCACCTGGTCGAGCACGCTGCGGACGTGGGCCGCGTCAAGTCCAAAGATGGGCTTGTACAGAGCCGTCCAGCGATCCTTGCTGCAGAGCAGATCGATGAATTCGCTCAGAGCCAGCTGCTCGAACTCCTTCGCGGGCTGCTCGGGCGCCATGACTTCGAAGCTTTGGTTCGCCAGGACGGCATTGAGCTTCGCATCGGCAGACACGCCGCTCTGCAGATAGTGGGCGATGCCTTTCCTGAACTGCTTCTTCAGCGTATCGCGCTGCGAGTCGATCCCTTTGATCGCGGCTTCGAGCTTCGCCTGATCTGTGCCGCCCGCGTCGTCGTAGAAGGCATAGAGGATGAGATCGCGCACCATCGACTCGATGTCTTCAACCAGCATCATGTTCTCCGCGCGGGCGCGGTAGTATTCCATGACATCATAGCTTGTGACGATCCCCAGCAGCCGATCGTCCGCGTCCACGATGAGAACCGAGCCTGTGCGCTCCATCACGGGCAGGACGTCGGACAGGTCGTCGTCGGGGCTGCGCTTTTCCGCCTTCACCATCGCCGCGGAGACCTGCAGATTCTGGAGCGCGCAGTTGAATCGCTGCATGGCGCGCATGATCGACTCGTAGGTGATGAGTCCGCGCACGATCTTCGCCGCGTCCACGACGGGCAACTGGCTGTAATCGTGGCGAGCCATGTGGCCCAACGCGATCGTCGCCTTGTCGGTGAGGGTTGCAGTGAGGGTGTCGGGCTTGCCCTCGAGGAGTTCACTGATGGTATGCGGCATGGCGTTCTCCAGGTTCTGCCGATGAGTCGAATACGAGTCAAGCGAGATGGTGCGACCGCGCCGGCCAAGCCACCACAAGCGGCGCATGTGGCTTCAGCGCGATGACCGTCACGGAACCAGATACTCGGACACGTCCAGCCGGCCGTGTTCCTTCTTTCGCTCCAGCACGAAGCCCTGCGCCAGCTTGATCAGGTGCACGTGCCAGTAAACCCCGCCCTTGCGCGCCGTGATGTTGAGCGTGTCCAGCCACTTGTGAAACTCCCCAAAGGGAATCAGCAGCAGTTGATCGGCCGAGCCGCAGGCGAAGGCGACATAGGCCTCCGGACAGGCCTTCAGGAAAGCCTCCTGGCTTGTGTGAAACGCAAACCAGTAGCGTGGCTCCTCCGCGTGCTCGTACGCCCTTGACACCGCACAGATCACCGCCAGCTTGCCATCAGCCGAGACGTAGCTCGTTGCTCGTTTTCTGACGAGCCTGGTCTTGAGTTCCTTCTCGATGCGTGCGAGGCACGCTGTGCGAAAGGCCTCCAGTGGCGTGGGCTCTTTCAGCTCCTGATCTTCCTCCGGCGGAGCAACTTCCGGAAACCCGAGAAGTTCCGCCCAATCAAGCCGCAACGCCAGGATCTTCTCTCGAATCGCGGCGAATTGTCCCGCGCGCTCCAGAACCTGACGGGCCCGCTCGTAGTTGTGCTGCGTAATGGCCTGCGCGCCGGTTTGTTCGGTCAGGCCGATCTGTGCTTCGATCTCCTGGAGCATAACGTCAAACGCGCCGGCGACATCGTTGGCTGTGTCAGGTGTCATACGGCTTTCTCCTTCACATCGGTTCATTCCCGTTCTCATCCTCATCTGTATCGTCCGCGAAAGCTTCCTGGGGTGCTGCCACGCCGACGACCGGCTTGCCCATGGCCTCCTCAATGCGGCGCAGAAGCTCCGCCTCGCGCAGACGGAAGAACTCGTCGAAGTCATCCAACCGTGCTGCCAGAGGGTAGATATTGTGGGATTCGAGGATCTCATCCATTCGCGTCTCGCCGATGCCAGCTTGCTGCTGCAACAGGTTCAAATAGGCGCTGGGCGCTTTGTTGCCCACAGTACGGTTGGTCTTGGCTGACAGAGGTGTCTTGTTCACGATGGAGTCGTAGTGCTTGGGCTGAATGCCTTGTCTGACGCACCAATCCTTGGGGAAGATGTGATGGATGTCGACGCTCTCATCGAAGTAGAGCTGTGATTCGATCGGATCGCCGGAACGGAAGTCCAAAGCGCCGTCTCGCAGTAACAGCGCGTGGACTCCCTTGTACGCCGCGCTGTTGCGTGTTCTGAGTGTCAAAAGACGAGCCGGGAAGAAGTTCGCATCCCGAATGGTCGTGGGTTCCGGACCGTTGTCTATCCAAGCCAGTACTTCAGGCAGGTCTCGCGCAAATCGGCTCTCTACTGCACTGCCATAAAGCTCGCCAAACACCCCACACCAGTACCATTGGAGAAGTTTCGTGCGGACACCATCATGCTCGCATCGCTCCCGTAACTTTGTCATGATGGCGGCTAGCGGTGCCAACTGCGTGTTGTATGGCAGGTCTCTCGCATCGAAAAGCTTCTGGCTGCGCAGCAACTTGGCAGCACGAATGAATCCTTCTGTCGCTGAGTCTTTCCAATGCTGATATTCTGGGAGAGTCAGCCCCAGGATGTCTTTGCGCTTGCATCCAACCCCGGGTGCGTTTTCGGACTGGACCCCTTCGGCAATTCTGGCATGGCGTCGTTCGTTGGTCGCCAACAAGGCGATGGTCTGGAGCAACTCCCCGGTCTGTACGCCTTTTAGCACCTTGTAGGAGTGTAGCTGAGCACGGCGAACGTTCCAGTCGTCTCGTAGACTATAGTCGTCAGCTGCGAAAGTGGCGGTCATCAGTTCGAACACCGTCAGCGACACGCCCCCCGTGTTCACCTTTTCGAACACCTGACAAACTGCGTCTTTGGGAGTCGGGCGGCGCAGCAGGATCAACGGCATCTGATATTGCTCGAGACGCTTGATCACGGTGGTTTCAAAACGACTAAAGAGCTTGACCTTCTCCTTCTCGTACTCCCAGTACTCCTCGTAGCCCAAGCGCCAATCGCTGGCATTGAAGATGAACTCAAAGGGGAAGAGCCCATGATGGTACTCTCGATCAGGCGTCGAGTAGTCAGCTATTACGTCATTTCGGAAGCTACGAACTAACCGATCATCCGGTAGCGACACGATCGCATCGTCGCGATCACCGTTTGGGTCGAGCGCCTTGGCCATGTCAATGTAGTACCAACGCTTGATTTTCTTCTTGCGCGCGTCTTGTGTCTCTACCGGTCGACCGTACAGAGTAGCGAGATACAGAGAGGTGAGCCGCTGCTGGCCGTCAAGGATGAGGCGTTCCGGCCTGGCGCCGTTCGCTTCGACTCCCTCAACGGGGCGGGGCTTGAACTTTACCTCTTCGCCCCCTGTTTCCAGCATCATCACTGTGCCAACGGGATAGGACAAGGATAGGCTGGCCAGCAGACTCCGGATGTGGTCATCATCCCAGACCCAGCCGCGTTGGAAGTCGGGCAGCTGAGTCTTACCGTCAGCGATGCTGCGCAGCATATCAAGCAGGGACTCTTTGGTGCTATCGAAGGTGGTGATTGGTGTCATACGTGACTAACCTCAGTCGATCGACGGTTGCTCGCCTGTATTGTCAGTGAGGGTCACACAGAGGGGAAGGCTTACCTTCCAGTACTCTGTTGATGGTGTGACCCATCGGATTCAGTTACTCCTCTTCGTAGGACGGCTCCGGGCAGAACCCGGCCACCAAGAGCCATCTTCCTCCCAGTTGCCGCATGTACACTTGGCCGAGTCCGCAACCTATGCCCTTGTGATCGGCCCCCATTCTCCGTACCAGTCGATGTGTTAGTTTTCGCCTTTCCAAAGGTGGAGCTACCCGCAAGGGAAGGTAGCGTGCTACTATGCGGCAAGGCCGTGCTGTCGCAGCATATCAAGCGCCGCCAAGTCTTCATGTAGCTTTTTCGATGCTCGTGGCGCAGCAACCACGACATCATCGTAGAGACCGTCCTCGACAAACCACTGCAGCACGACCGGGACCGCCGACTCGCCCCACGCCAGCCCTGCGCCGAGCGCCGCAGTCGCTTGCTTTTTAGTGACGAGAACTTGGGTCTCAGGATCGCGCCGGATTAACGAACCGGGAATGAAGTGCAACTCGGGTGATGACGTGAACCTTGCCTCCCTGATATCAAGCGCCCAATCGACGGTGGCGTAGTAGGCCCGGTTGGCGTTCGTCCAGTCCATGGTTCTTTGCATTAGCCCAGCCTTCTCTGGACCGTCTCGAAACTTGATGTAGCCGATCCGCCCGCGTAGGGTGACGTGGCGGAAGGCGCATGCCCAGGCACGGAAGTAACCATTTCTACCCCGGTTTTGCCATCCGTCTACAACGATGTCTTCCAAGATGGCAGCGTCCAGACCTGAGGAGAATTGGCTGCAATTGAGCAACCTCACGTTGCGCGCATGGAAACGGCGACGCAGAAGCCAACTGGCGAAGCTCATGCAGTTGTCAAAGTGGCAATTTTCCAACTCGACCTCAGAAAAGTGCCACGGACCGAACGGCCAGTTGGTCTTCGACTTGAACGTTTTGCCTACAATGCGCTTCATTGCCTCTGCAATTCTCCAACCGGTACCCTCTTTTGATGCCGATCCGTGATTGCCTGGAATTCGGAATGAACTGAGTTGTCCATTGTACCAGAAGCCATCCGCCAAGATGCTGCGAACTCGGCAGGCGTTTGATACGCCAAGCTGCTATGCGGCCGCTCCTGGTTGTAGCTCTGCCGCCACATCTCGACAATGGACTCGGCCTCGGCCAAGCTGTAGAACACCTCCATATTCAGGCATTCGTCGCGGAACTTGCCGTTGAAGCTCTC
>CAYLZG010000185.1:0-7009 GCA_964387985.1 uncultured Anaerolineales bacterium
GGGCGCTGCTTGGTAGCCTGCCCGTTGACGGGCAGGTGGTCACCGGTGAGAGGATTGCTGTCGCGCATTGATTGGCGATTACTCACCAACCGGCGGCGGTACTGGGTTGCAGCGCCGGAATGGTGGCATTGGCCCAGGGCATGATCCCGATGCGGGCCCTGGGCCTCAGCGCAGCCAACGCCTCAGACAGAGCCTCTTTCAGCCGCTCCTCCGCGCTCGCATCCGGCGGGCAGGCCGGCGGGTTCAACAGCAGGCGCCGCGCGAAGTCGGGCGCCATCTCCGATACCCACACCAGGCGCGTGCGGCTGGCGTCGGCACCAGGCCCTCTGGCGTCGGCGCCAGGCCCTCTGGCGTCACGCGCGATCTGAAACGCCTTATGCGGGCCGATGTGAAAACCCTCACGGCGGAAACGCTCGATGACGGCTTCGTAGGAGGTCATGGCGGGATCAGCCATCCAGGCCTCATATCCCCGGCTGCCCGTGCCTTCGGGACAGGCAGCCGCCACGATCACCGCGCCGTCCGGCTTCATCACCAGCGCCGCATGGCCGAGGGCCTTCTGCGCCTGGTAGAGGTTGATGTCCTTGGGATGGCCGCCGGGCGAGACGATCATGAGGTCGAACGGCTCGGGCACCTCGACCAGGAAAATCTTCCGGACGATCGCGATGCCGGCCTTCATCACCGCCACCGGGTCGCCGGCCAGGACGTGGACGATCTGTCGCTCCTCATTGAGCACAGCGTTGAGCGCATAGTGCACGCCCATGATCCGCCCGATCTCTTCCACGTCCTGCCGGCAGGGGTTGTCCTCGTAGCGTCCGATCTGTGATCTCGGATCGAACATCATCGCATGGTTCGCGTCGATCGTGAGCCTGCCGGCCAGGCCGATGGCTGCGCTCTTGACGCCGCCGGAGAATCCCGCGAACTGGTGCGGCTCGATATCGCCGACGACGATCCTCAGGTCAGCCTCTGCGAAGAGCCGGTTGGCCCACACCGGTGTGCCGGCCGAGGTCTCGCCCAGGTGCACCAGGTTGGCCCGGTCTTCCGCATCGTGACTGACAACGGTGTAGCGGCCCAGGAGATGCTCTGGGACGACCGCCGGGAACTCCTCCGGCCTCATCGGTTGGTGGGTGCCCGTGGCAATGACCAGGGTGATCTCCCGGGGCGCAAATCCCAGCGCCTCGAGGCGCGCCAGCAGCGGCGGCAGGAGGTGCTTGTGGGGAACCGGCCGGGTCTTGTCGTTGATGGCGATGGCGCACCGGGCCGCACGCCCTTCCTTCCTACCGTGCACGATGGGGGGCAGCGCAACGAGGTCAAGCGCATCTGAGACCGCTGCGGTCTCATCCGCCGCGCCGGCCACCGGGCGCGGCGAGAGCAGGAGGACCGCAGGCCCTCCGACCTGCGGTCCCTCCGGCAGGGTGAAGGTCAGGTGAGTCTTGCCATAGGGCAAGCGATACTCGGCCAATTGGGCCTCCGGCGTGCGTCTACCTGTCCCGAAGCATATCACGCACTCTCGTAGAGCTTCGTGAGCACGAATTCATTGTGGCGCAGGGCTTCTGCCCCCGTGAGCCGGCCGCGAATGGTGCGCTCGAGCACGTCCATCGCCTTGTCCGCGGCCTGGTCCAGGTTCATCTCGATCCGCAGAAGGCCCGTGAGATCTACGTCGATGTGCTCGGACATGGTTGCGACGGTCAGCGGATTGGCGGACAGCTTGATCACCGGGACGATGGGATTGCCGATGACGTTGCCCTGCCCGGTGGGGAAGAAGTGAACCACCGAGCCGGCTGCCGCGCACAGGGTTACCATCTCGGCCGCGGCCGAGGAGGAGTCCATGAAGTGCAGGCCCGGCCCCTTCGGCTCCTCGGCCATATCAATCGCATCCACCACTTTGCAGCGGCCCATCTTCTGGATGTTGCCCATCGCCTTCTCTTCGATGGTCGTCAGACCGCCGCGGATGTTGCCCTCCGTGGGCTGCGAACCCATCAGGTCGACGCCCTTGCTCTTCACCAGGTCCTGGTAATCGTTGAAGAACTTCATGAAGCGGTCGGCTACTTCCTGGCTGACACATTGGGACGCGATGACGTCCTCGCCGCCGGTCACCTCGGTCGTCTCACCGAAGATCAGGGTGCTGCCGGCCTCTGCCAGGCGCTCGAAGACGCGGCCCACGGTGGGGTTGGAGGCCAGGCCGGAGGTGGTGTCCGACTCGCCGCACTTGGTGCTCATCCACAGATCTTTCACCCCGAACGGCTCGCGCTGCAGCTCGCCGGCCCACTGCACGAACTCCTGCGCCTTGCGCGCGGCCATCTCGATGGTCTTCAGGTCGCCGTGGCGCTCGATGCTGAAGGCAGCCACCGGCTTGCCGGTCTCGGCGATGCTGTCGGCGATGCGCTGAGCCCATTTGGGCTCGATGGCGATGACGACCACCGCGGCCACATTCGGGTTGCGGCCCACGCCGGCGAGCGTGCGGAAGGTCAGTTCCAGGTCCTCGCCGAACTGCAGCCGGCCATAGGGATGCGGCAAGGCCATCGTGCCCTTTATAAGATACGATACTCCCTCCGCCGCGGCGTTCGAGATATCGTCCACCGGCAGGATGAGGACGTGGTTGCGGATGCCGTAGCGGCCGTTTTCGCGGCGATAGCCCAGCAGCCGCATGTCTTCCGGCTTCCTGCCGCCCAGGGCCAGGCGCTCCGCCGGCTTGGAGGAGATGGCCGGCGCGACCGCTTCTTCCAGGCTCCAGCGCATCGTCTTCAAGTTGTGGATGTGCACGTGGCTGCCCTTGCTCACCGGCTGAACCACCTGGCCGATCGGACGGCCGTACTTCAACAGCTTATGCCCGACAGGCATGTCAGTCATGGCGACCTTGTGCCCCAGCGGCACGTCTTCGATCACCGTGATGGCGCCCACCGCCACCCCTTCCAGGGTGACGATGCCGGCTTCCTCGCCCGCGTGCAGGTCGCGCACCGCGACGCCGACATCGTCGTGAGTTTCGTGGATGATGATACCGTGTGACATAGATTGGCTCCTTACAGATCGATGTTTCTTTCGTGCAACAGTTGGTCGATGAGCACCGGCTGCCCGGTCTTGACCGACGTCTCGGCCGCTACGCCGACCACGATGGACCAGAAGCCTTCTGCAGCCGTGGCAGCGGACGCAGCAGCCGCCCCCTCGATGTTGTCCACGAAGCTGACGTGCTCGAAGTAGGTCGCGCCGTGATGCCCGCTCTGCTGGATGAAGGTGGGGTAGCAGGGTGCGCCGATCCGCGAAGGCTTGCGGTCGCCGCAGTGGATCTCCAGGTGGGTGTCGGTCCTGGCCGCGGGCAGGAAATCTTCGTTCTCGCTGGCCTTCAGGCGCCCATCGTCGCCACACAGCACCAGCTCCTCGTGGAACATCGGCGAGAACATGCACAGGTTGAAGCTGGCCCGGACGCCATTGGCGTAGGTCACGATAACGAACGCGTTATCGAGGATGTCCGACTTCTGTCCGTCGTACTCGAAATCGAGGAAATTGACGGCTGCGCTGCCCGTGGCGAACACGCTGACCGGCCGGGCGCCTGCGAACAGGTTCATCAGGTCGAAGTAGTGGCAGCACTTCTCCACCAGGGTGCCACCGGAGTATCTGGAGAACTTGTTCCACTGCTTCACCTTGTCGAGGAACGGGAAGCGGTGCTCCAGGATGCTGATAGTCTTGATGTCGCCGATGGTCTTTCTCGCCAGGGCTTCGTGGATCGCCTCCACGTAGATCGGCTTGAAGCGGTACTGCAGACCGATCTGGAAGACAGCGGGGTGCGCCTCGGCGATCTCCATGATGGCGTGCGCGTCTTCGATGGTGGTGGCCATCGGTTTTTCCAGTAGGATATGCTTGCCCGATTTGGCTGCCGTGCGGACGATCTCGAGGTGCGTGTAGTTCGGGGTGCAGATGATCAGCCCGTCTACGGCCGGATCGGTGCACGCGGCCTCCAGCGAGTCGTAGACGACCAGCTGGCTGCCGGGCATGAACCGGGCAAAAGTCCGCTGCGCGCCCGCGACGCTCAGCGGGTTGGGATCGAAGATGCCGTGGATTGTGGCCCGGCCCTCCATCAGGGTCACCAGGATGTGCTCCTGGCCGTTGACGCCGGTCCCGATCACATTGAAGCGGTAACGGTGTTCGCCGGGCGCGAAGAGGTAACGATCCCCCTGCGGAATGTAGCTGAACAGGGGGCTCATGGCATAGACCGCGTTCCGGAATTCCTTGCCGTGTTTCACGATGGCCTCCAACCGATCATTCGTATTTTGTCTGATCCCAGAAGTTGCAGAAGCGCTTCAGCCCTTCATCGGTGTACGGGTGTGCGAAGGCGTCCTTGTACACCGCGTAGCCGGCGGTCACGATGTCGGCCGCGGCGACGGCCGACTCGACGATCTGGTGGCCGGTGCGGACCGCCGCGACGATGATCTCGGTCGCAAAATCATAGTTGTCACGGATCGCGACGATGTCCTGGATGAAGGCCGCGGACGCCTCGCCGCTGGCTTCTTTCCAGCCGATGAACGGCGAGACGAACGCCGCGCCCATGCGCATGGCCTGCAGCGCCTGTGATGCGGAGAAGACGAGCGTCAGGTTGGAGCGGATGCCCTTGTCTGCCAGCACGGCTACGGACTTGAAGCCGGCTTCGGTCGCAGGGAGCTTGATCACGAAGTTGGGGCTGATGGCCGCGAGCTTCACGGCCTCAGCCACCATGTCGTGCCAATCGGTGAAGTGCGGATTGACCTCGACCGAGATGGGCTTGTCCGTTCCCGCGAAGATACCGGCGATCTCGCGGATCACGGTCATGAATGGCTTGCCTGAAGCCTGCACGTGGCGCGGATTGGTCGTGACGCCGTCGATGTTCCACATCTCCAGCGCAGTTTCGATCTCGCTGGTGATGGCGCTGTCGAGAAAATACTTCATCAGTTGACCTCCATGATGCTTGATAGATGGCGACCTCAGCGTCCGCCAAACCCCGTCGTGGCAATGCCCTGGACGAAATAGCGCTGGGCGACGATGAAGACGATCAGGATCGGTATCAACACGGCCGTGGACGCCGCAAAGAGCAGCTCCCACTGGCCCGTGACCTGCACATCGTTCAGCGCGCGGAGCCCGAGGGCCAGCGTCCAGTTGCTCCGGCTGTTCAGGTAGATCAGCGGCTGGAGAAAGTCGTTGTAGCTCTGCAGGAACGCAAACACCGCCACCGTCGCGATCACGGGCTTGGACAAGGGCAGCACGATGTTGAAGAGGATGCGCAGGCGGCTCGCACCATCGACGAGCGCGGCCTCCTCCAGCTCGATCGGGATGCCCTTGAAGAACTGCCGCATGAGGAACACGTAAAGCGGGGCCAACGCCAGCCAGTACGGCACGGTCAGCGGCAGGAAATTGCGCGGGTAGAAGCCCAGGACGTTGCCGGGCTGGGTCCAGCCGAGCCACTTGAACTCGATGAACATGGGAATCAGGGTGATGATCTCCGGCAGCATCATCGTGCCCAGCAGGAGCGTGAAGAAGAAATCGCGGCCCGGCCAGCGCAGGCGGGCAAATGAATAGGCCACCATGGAGGATGAGAGAACCACGCCCAGCACCGTCACGATGCAGATGGTGAAGGTGTTGAGCGCGAAACGCGCGAAGGGCAACATCTGCAAGGCCTCTGCGTAGTTGCCCCACTGTGGTTGCGCGGGGATCCACACGACGGGGACCGCGAACACCTCCGGACGGGATTTGAGCGAGGACGACACCATCCACAGGGTGGGCGCCAGGAAGGTGAGCAGGACCGCGGTCATCACGATCTGGAGGATGATCAGGCGAACTCGCTCCATGACCTGCCTGCGCGTCTTGCGACCGGCCGGGGGCGACGGTGTCGCTATGGGAGAGGTTGCTACGGACATGGGCGGCCTCCTATGACTCGTAATAAACCCAGCGGTTCGACCCGTAGAACTGGACGATGGTCAGTCCGATGACGATGATAAAGAGCTCCCATGCTAACGCGGAGGCATAGCCCATGTTAAAGAACTGGAAGCCGTTGCGATAGATGTTGAGCACGACGAAAAGGGTCGAGTTCTCGGGACCGCCGTCCGTCATGATGAGCGATGGGACAAAGGTCTGAAACGAATTGATGATCGCAATGATCATATTGTAAAAAATCAGGGGGGTCATCAGGGGGACGGTGATATTGAAGATCGTGCGCAGCTTGCTCGCGCCATCGATCTGCGCGGCTTCGAGGAGCGACACCGGGATGTTGCCCAACCCTGCGATGAAAATGACCATCTGCCGGCCGATCATCCAGAACGACATGAAGATAAAGGCCGGTTTGGCGAGCTCTGGCTTGAGCAGCCATGCCAGCGGGGGGATGCCGAACCACCCCAGCGCGGTGTTCAGAATGCCGAAATCCGGGTGGAACACGCGCTGCCAGACCACTGCGGTCGCGACGATCGGGATGATGATCGGGAGGTAGAAGCCCGCGCGGTAGAGGCTGCGCAGCTTGATGGGCTGCGTCAGCGCCAGGGCCAGTGAGAAGGAAATGACCAGCTGGAAAGGCACTGCGACGAACGTGTAGATGGCGCTGTTCGCAAGCGACTTGAGCGCAAGCTCGTCCGTCAGGGCGCGTTGGATGTTCTTGAAGCCGACGAAGGTTGCGGGCGATAACAGGTCCCATTTCTGAAACATGAGCCACACGGAGAAGAGCATGGGGAATGCGACGAATGCCGTGAAGCCTATCAGAAACGGTGCGGCGAACAGGTAGCCCTGCAGCCATTCGCGGCGGTGAAAAGACATTCGCCGTTGCGGACGCAGCTGAGGCTGTGCTGGAGCAGTTGTCGCGGCCATGCTGACCTCCTCGTGAAGTGATGGGAGCCCCACCACCGCCCGGCGATAAATCACCGGGCTACCTAGCAACGCCCGCTCAAGCGGGCTGGACGAGCCGGTTGACGCATCGTAAGCCCCCTTCAGGGGGCGTTGCTTCGTAGCCTGGGCGTTGACGCCCAGGCGGTGATGCGGCGGTGCGACGACCGTCGTCACA
>CAYLZG010000186.1:0-6890 GCA_964387985.1 uncultured Anaerolineales bacterium
AGATCGACAGCCGGATGGAGTTCCAGGCGGTCATGTAGATCTTCGGGTTGCGCAAGATCCCAGGCTCGCCGTGGTTGTAAATCGTGCCGCGCTCTCCAATCCAGTGCTGAAGCGAGAGGTTGCTCAGGCTGTAGTTGCCATCCTGCAACATCACCGTGGAGTACACCAGGAGGCCCAACGGAACGACGATGACGAGGATCTGGAAAAGAATCACGGCGATCATCACAATGCGCTTAAGCTTCCCCAGCTTGTTCACCTGCGCAACGAAGCCCCGCCCACCGATCGTCTCATAGCTCTTGCGCGTGCCTACCAACCTCTGGTTGAGCCGGATGATGGTCATAGACATCAGGACCAGCACGATTGCCAGCACGAAGGCATCCGCCTTGTCACCCACGCCGATGCTGCCGCGAATCATAGTGGCAACAACATAGTATCTGACCGGCGTTCCGAGGATGTTGGGACCACCGAATGTGCCCAACACCTTGGAGAAGGTCATAATGAAGCCCGAGAGGATCGCCGGCATGACGAGCGGAAAGGTGATCTTGCGCAGGATGCGCCAACGGCTGGCGCCCGCCAACTCTCCGGCTTCTTCCAGGTTGGAGTCGATGGACATCAATGCCGCGGACACGAACAGAAAGAAGAACGTGTAATAGTGCAACGCGCTGCAGATGATGATCGGCACCGGGCCGTAAGACAGCCAGCTAGGCGGGCTATGGCCCACCAGGTACTCAAACACCCCGGAGGTTCCTCCGGAGAGACGGTTCTTGAAAAACACGAGCCAGGCCTGGGCCAGGGTCCAGGACGGCATGATGTAGGGGATCACGGCCAACTGATTGACAAGTTTTCTGCCCGGCATGTCGGTGCGGACGACCAGCCAGGCCAGGGAGCCGCCGATCAAGAGTGCAAGCAAGGTAGCCCCGATGGCTATGGTCATCGAATGCTGCAGCGGGGTGTACATGTAGATCTTCCCGAACACGCCCGTCAACATCCTGACATAGTGAAAAGCAGTCAGCTTGCCGACTTCAGCGTCTGGGACGCGGGTGAGATCATGAGGCTGCCAGGTCACCGTGGTCTCGACCATCCGATACAGAGGAATGATGACCAGGTAGAACATCAAGACCAGCATGAGCAAGGATAGTATGACGTGAGGGCTCGTCAGCCAGCGGATGAACCGTCTGGATGCGGCCAGCACTCGAAGGGAACGGGAGCTCTGTGATGCTGCGGTTGCGGAGACTGACATAGCTGATCTCTCCCTGTCGATCAGGCCGTGGTGGGCTTCCCTGGAAGATCCAATCCTGAGGCTGCGCGCAGATCCTGCATCCGTTTGAGCGCGGTGAGGCTGACCTCAGGGCGCGCCATCGCCACCGCCAGGATCAACGCGTTCGTGATGGCCATGGGCACTGTCAACGAGTGGAAGGTGGATACGGGCCCGCGCCGCGCGGCCAGGATCACATCCACCTGGTCGCCCAATGTGACGCCCAGGATGTCAGTGAGCAAGATCGTGCGACAGCCGGTGGCGTGGGCGTGCTCTGCCACAACGCGCAGCTCGCGATTCATGTGGTGAAAGCCGGCAACAACCAGCGCATCCGTGCCTTCCAGGAGCTGGAGCTTCTCCACCAGGTTGCGACCCGATTCTGTCATCGCGAGAGCGAAAATGCCAAAGCGGCGCAGGCGCAGCTCCAACAGTTCGGCCAGGATTGCCGACGGCCCGCCTGCATAGACAAAGACGCGGCGCGCACCCAGCAGGACTTCGACCGCGCGGTCAAAGTCGGCCGGCGCGATCGAGTGGCCCGCTTCGGCCAGATATTGGATTTCCATGTCGAGGACTTTGGCCAGGATGTGGCCCTGGCTGCCCGACAACTCGGCCAGCTTGTGCTGCAAGCGTACGGCTGGCGTCGCCTGGTTGCGGTACAGTTCCTGGAGTTGACGGCGCAGGGCGGGAAATCCCTCATAGCCGATAGCGACCGCAAAGCGCACGATCGTCGCCTCGCTGACGCCAACGCGGCGCGCCAGATCGGCTGCTGTGAGGAAGGCGGCCTCATCATGGCTGGTCAGGAGAAAATCGGCGATGCGTCGTTGGCCTTTGGAAAGACCAGGCAAATGCATCTCCAACCTGCGGCGAAAATCGGACAGCTCCGTCTCCATGTTGCTCCTCTGCAACATTGCGCCAGTACGGGTGTTGAGGGGGAAGGCGAGGCGTTCGCCAGTCGTGAAAGATAATACATCAAAGTGAAGGAAAATGCAAGAGGAATTTCATCGCGATGTCGAAACTTTAAGACTTGTGAGGGCAACATGGGAGATCTGCCTGGTGGCGTCGCAGCTGATCCTGCAGATGACCCACTTCCCGCAACCTTCCGCCGGGCCCCTCGTAGTAACCTGAGAAGGTCATCACCCATGGGCACGAACGTGCCTACGGAAGGTAGAAGTGTGACTGCAGCGACCAGGCGACACGCCCTGATCTACCTGGCGTCGGCCGTGGCGCTGATCATTCTGATCGGCGCCGCCCTGCCGCGCCTGGCGTTGGGGCCGGGCCTGCCACCGCCCCGTTTCGCTGGCGGGCAGATAGTTGTTCATTCAGTCCCCGGCCAACCCTCCGTCGCCGCGTCCGCGGGCCTCTTCTTCAAGATCCTGACCGTGATGGCCCTGGCGATCTTTGTCGCCTACCTGGCTTATGCGCTCGCGCGCACCAGGCTCTGGCAGGAGGCACTGCGCCGTGGCCTATCCGTACTGCTCGTATTGCTGGCAGTCACCGGCCTGCTGTCGCTGGTCGTCGTCCGGCTGCCCGATGCCCAAGTTGGGCCTGCGCTTGCCGGCGGCGCGGACTTGCCTCAGGCGGAAGCGTTCTCTCCTGTGCCTCTCGGCGAGCCGCCGCCATGGTTGATCTGGTTCGCCGGAGGCGTGCTGGTCGCTGCCGCGGGCATGCTGCTGTTGCTGGCATCGCGGGATCGGAAGCCGGACCCCGGCCGGAATGAGTGGCAGGTTGAAGCGGAGGCTGCCCGGCAAGCGATTCTGGCGGGAGACGCTCTGGAGGATGTCATTCTGCGCTGCTACCTGCGGATGAGCGCGGCCCTGCAAGCGGAGCAGGGAATCGAACGCGCGCCATCGATGACCACCGGCGACTTCGAGCGCCTGCTGGCAACTCACGGCGTGCCGCAGGCGCCGGTTCACGAACTAACCTGCCTGTATGAAGCAGTGCGATACGGCCGGTGGCGGCCCGGCCCTGGCGATGAGGCACGGGCGCTGCAAAGCCTCGAGGCCATCCTGCAGCCCAGCCGCACGGCGCCATGAGAGGCTTAAAGTGACGAAACGGAATCGCCGCAGGATTGCTTACGTGGGGGCAGGCACCCTTCTCGTGCTGGCCGCAGCCTGGCTGATCGGCTGGCAGACGCTCGTGGACCAACTGGTGCGACCCACCGCCACCATCCTGTGGCTGCTGCTGCGTATCACCTTGCTGGCCGTGCACCAGCAGGTCTACTGGTACGCGCTGGTCCTGCTCGCCGTGGTGTTCGTCCTCGCGTGGCTGCCCCAGGGAGCGCCCGCGCCGCCCGCCGATCCGCCGGGGTTGAACCGCGTGCAGGAGCGCGTTCGGTATTGGCGGAGGATGTTCGATGTGGAGGGCAAGCTGGCGGGGCACAGCGAGACGCGGCAGGCGCTGGGTGATCTGCTGGCGTCAGCCTACGCGACGGGGCCTGGGCCGGCCGCGCGCGCCGCGGCCCAGGCCGCATTGGCGAGGGGCGAAATTCCCCTCCCTGCCACCGTCCACAGCTACCTGTTTGCTCCTGAGGCCAACACGGGCGTGTCGTCGCGCGCTCGGCCGCGTCATCGGAGCGTGGAGCGGATCCTGAAGTTCGTCCGCCACGGGGCGGATGCTGGCAACGAAGACGCGGCCATAGAAGAGTGTCTTACCTGCATCGAAGCCGCGCTCGGCTTCAGGGAGAACTATGGAACATCAAACAACGGTCACGATTGACGAAACTGCATCGCTCTGCTGCCGGGTGATCGACGAGGTCGAGAAGGTGGTGGTAGGCAAGCGACAGGTGCTCAACCTGATGATGGCCGCCTTCCTCTCTTCAGGCGGCCACATCCTGCTCGAGGACTATCCCGGGCTTGCCAAGACGCTCATCGCCAACGCGTTCGCCGAGGCATTAGGGATGAAGTTCAAGCGCATCCAGTTTACCCCAGACCTGTTGCCCGGCGACATCACCGGCGGCTATGTGTACAATAACCAGGAGGACCGCTTTGTCCTCCGCAAGGGTCCCATCTTCACCAACATCCTGCTGGCAGATGAGATCAACCGGGCGTCGCCCAAGACCCAGGCCGCGCTGCTGGAAGCGATGCAGGAATACCAGGTGACGCTCGAAGGCGAAACCCAGAACTTGCCGGTGCCGTTCATCGTCATCGCGACGCAGAATCCCATCGAGTACGAAGGCACATTCCCCCTGCCCGAGGCGCAGCTCGACCGCTTCATGGTCAAACTGGCAGTCGGCTATCCCCACGTCGACGACGAGGTGGAGATCCTCAGCAGGCGGTTGGAGCGCAAGCGCGACAGCGTCGCCTTACGCCCCGTGACCACCCCCGGGCTCTTCCTCGCGATGCGCGCGGCGGTCGAGGAAGTCTACGTGGACCCGGACGTCCGGCGCTACATGGTCGAGGTGGTGGCCCGGACGCGCAGCCAGCGGCAGGTAGTAGTGGGGGTCAGCCCGCGCGGGTCGCTCGCACTGCTCAAGCTGGCACGCGCCTGGGCGGCGATGCACGGCCGGGGCTTCGTGACGCCGGATGACGTCAGGGAGTTCACGCGACCGGCCCTTGCCCATCGCATCATCCTTGACCCGACCCTGTGGGACGTCAAGGCGTCCGACGCCGCCACAGTCGACGCTGTGGTGCAGTCCGTGCCGGTGCCCGTGCTCCCGCCCCGGCCATGACCCAACGCGGACTCATCGTCGCCCTGCTCTGTTCCTGCCTGCTCCTGACCGGGCTCGCAACGCGCAACCGGGACGTGACTCTTTTGTCGCTGCCGTTCCTGGTGTACCTTGCCGCGGGCATTCTGCGTGCGCCGTCGGTGGACGAACCAGGGTTAGCGGCAGAACGTGCGGTAACCCGCGAGATGGAGCGCACCGAAGGGGACACTTGGAGTGTTGCGGGGGAGATGCGGATCACGATTCGGAACGCCAGTGGGCAAGCCGTATTGCTGCGCCTGGTCGAGCCCGTGCAGCCGGGGCTGGAGCTACTTGAATGGCCCGATCTCGAGCGGGACAGAGGTGTACTTTCCGGTTGGCTGGTGTTGGGCGCGGGCGAAGAGAGGGCCTTCCGCTACGCCTTCACAGCCCCGCGCGGCCGCTACCGGTGGCAGGCCATCCGCGTGATCGCCGCCGATCCGTTTGGCTTGTTCGCCAGCGAGTTGATGTTGCCCGCGCTTGCGGAACTGGAAGTGCAACCGCGGGCGGGCAAGTACCGCACCCTGTCCCTGCCCCCCTGCGCCACCCTGCACTCGCCGGGAACGCTCCCTGCCCGGCTGGCCGGCAGTGGCACTGACTTCTGGGGCGTGCGCGAGTACTATCCCGGCGACCCGCTGCGGCGCATCGACTGGCACCTGGCCGCGCGTCACCCGGGGCGGTTCTTCACCCGGGAGTTCGAGCAGGAGGAGGTAGCCGATACCGGCATCATCCTCGACGCGCGGTGCAAAGCTGACATCCGGTTGGGCAACGAGAGTTTGTTCGAACACTCGGTGCGGGCAGCCGGGTCGCTGGCCGAAACGCTGCTGAGCCAGGGGCACCGGGTGAGCCTCCTGGTGTTTGGCGACGCGCTGGCGACCGTTTTCCCGGGCTACAGTCGCGTGCAGTTGCAGCGCATCCGCCACTGTCTGGCGAATGCGAAGGTAGGGCTGACCGACAGCCGCGTCACCTTGGGCTACCTGCCGCTCGGCATGTTTTCAACGCGCGCACTCATGGTGATCTTCAGCTCACTTGCACCGGGCGACCGGGTGCTTTTCGGCCGCCTCCGCGCGCGCGGAAACCAGGTCGTGCTGGTCTGCCCTGACGCGGTCGCATTTGCCACTCCGGGCGTTGGCCCCGAGATGGCGGACCGGTTGGCGCTGCGGGCAAGCCGCGCCGAGCGGCGACTAGAGCTGCGCAAGGTCGCTGCCGAGCATGTCTGCGTGGTGGACTGGTCCGTCGACCGGCCTCTTGCGCCGCTGCTGCAGGACGCGCTCCGGGCCGGGCGGAGCAGTCTTGGAAGAAGAGGGGCTATTCGATGACGTTACGGCATTTGCTGTGGGCTGCATGCCTCGCACTCGCGCTCCTATCTTTGGCTGCAGCATTCGTCCTCTACGGCGGCAGCCTGGGACCTGTGCGCTGGCTAGGAGCCGGCGTCGTGCTCGCCCTGATACTGGGGCTCTCCCTTGGGATTCGGACGTCTGAAATGGCCCTGCCGCTTGCCTGCCTCGTGGGCCTCGTCGTCATGGGCGCCACGAGCCTGCTCCTGGGCGCCCCCCTTTACCTGGCAGCGCCCGGCGTGGTTGCGGCGCTGGGAGCCTCGGACCTGGCGAACCCGCCGGTCGGCCTGTCGAGCGGCTCGTCCTCAGCATCAAACTGCCGCCACGAAAGAGTGCACGTTCTGTGGCTGGGCCTCGTGCTAGGCATGGGTCTGCTGCTCGTGGCGTCCGGCAGCGTGATCTCCCTCGATATCCCCTTCCTTCCGCTGCTTCTTTTTGTGCTCCTGGCCCTGTTTTGCCTCGACCGCGCCTTTCGCCGGGTGAAGGGCGGGTAAGAGCAGATCTATAAGTAGCCTTAACGAAAAAGACCACAAGGGTCGATGCTTCACCTACCCTTGTGGTCTGAAGTCGGGGAGAGAGGATTTGAACCTCCGACCTCACGGACCCGAACCGTGCGCGC
>CAYLZG010000187.1:0-6831 GCA_964387985.1 uncultured Anaerolineales bacterium
GCACCGGGCCGATGGGCCGCGTCATCAAGCGCGACATCGAGACCTACGTGCAGGAACGAGACAAGGCCCCCGCGGCACCGCCGCCTCCGCCCATACCCACGCCGTCCTACGAGCCTTCCGGCGCGGAGTACACAGTCGAGGCGCTTTCGGGCATCCGCCAGACGATCGGCAAGCGCATGACCGAGAGCAAGCAGAACGCGCCGCACTTCTACGTGACCATGGACATCGACATGGGCCCGGCGATGGCGCTGCGCGCGCAGCTCAACGCCGTGCTGCCAGAATCCGACAAGATTTCGGTCAACGACCTGGTTCAGAAGGCCGCCGCCGTGGCGCTGCGCGAATTCCCGAAGATCAACGCCGCGTGGTCGGCCGAAGGCATCCGCATCCAGAACCAGGTGAACATCGGCCACGCTGTGGCGCGGGAGAACGGCCTGGTTACCGCGGTGGTGCGCGATGTGGACAAGAAGTCGCTGGCGCAGGTGGCGCGCGAAACGCGCGACCTGGTGGCCCGCGCGCGCGATGGCAAGATGAAACCCGACGAGATGGTGGGGGGCACGTTCACCATCAGCAACCTGGGCATGTTCGACGTGGACGAGTTCATCGCCATCATCAACCCGCCGCAGGCCGCGATCCTGGCCGTGGGCGCAGTGCAGAAGATGCCCGTCGTGAACGCGGAGGGGCAGATCGTCGCCGGCACACGCATGAAGGCGACCATCTCCGCGGACCACCGCGTGACGGACGGCGCCGAGGCCGCCAAGTTCATGCAGGCGCTCAAGAAGGCACTCGAAGAGCCGGTGCGGCTGCTGATCTGAGCCGCGCCAGGTCTCCGAGGGCGCACCGGCCTTCGGCTAGCCTGTGATCTCGGAAATCAACAGATAGAAGCCAGGTCCTCCATTCGAAGACCTGGCTTCTTTGTTGCTGGGGCTAAGAGGAATCGGGCAAGGACTCCCATAGATCCGTGCTCAAGTACTTCAGCCCGGAGTCATTGCACATGATGGCGACCGTCTCGCCCTTGCAGGAGGTCTGCAGCAGATGGAGCGCGGCCGCGGCATTGGCCCCGGACGAGAAGCCCGCGAAGACCCCTTCTTCCCGCGCGAGCCGGCGCGCGACTTGCACGGCCTCCTCGTCGCTCACCTTCAAATAGCCATCGATGTGCTCGGGACGGAGCAGCGGCAGGTCAGGCATGCTGTACCCACCGCCCTGGATGCGATGATTGGGGTTGGTGACCGGCTCACCTGCCAGCACTGCCGCGCCGTCAGGTTCGACCACAAAGCACTTGATTGCCGGATTGAACTCCTTGAACGCCGCCGCGCAGCCCGCGAACGAGCCGCCGGTTCCCGCGAAATCACAGAACGCATCGACCGCCCCACCGGACTGCCGGATGAATTCCGGTCCGGTGTGCAGGTAATGCGCGCGGAAGTTGCCCTGGAGCCGGAACTGGTCAGCCCGGAAGGCTCCCCGTTCGACCGCGAGCCTCTGCGCTTCCTGCTCGACCAACGCCAGGTCGCCGCCGGATACCTGGCCCGGCTTGGAGCCAGGCAGTTGCCTGACCCGGACTACTTCAGCCCCCAGGGCCGCCATCATCCGGGCGCGCTCGATCGAATTCCCCTCGGACATCACGGCCACGAATGGATAGCCCTTGACCGCGCAGACGATCGCCAGGCCGGTGCCTGTGTTTCCGCTGGTCAGCTCGACCACCGTCTGGCCCGGCCTGAGCGTGCCACCGGCCTCGGCATCTTCGATGATCTGCCGCGCGATGCGGTCCTTCTTCGAGAAGCCGGGATTGAGATACTCCAGCTTGGCGAAGATACGCCCGTCCAGCCCTCTGGTGAGCCGGGACAGTTCGATGAGCGGGGTGTCTCCGATGACATCAATGGTCGATGTGTTGGATCCATCCGTTCGAGTCATGCGCGACGCTCCTTCAGGAGATCCTCGACGATCTCTGGCCAATGCGTCAGGAAGATCAGGTGTCCCTCCCCGGGAAGGATGCGCAGCGATGCACGAGGGATTGCTTCGGCCATCGCCCTCGCCATTCCGATGGGGGTGCTGTTGTCCGCGTCGCCCTGCCAAATGGTCACCGGCACTCGAACATCCTGCAGTAGAAAACCCCAGGACCGGCTCACCAGCTTCAGCTCGTGCGCAAACGCATCGATCCCCTGGCGGGTAGCCTCGCTGTAGCTTGCCAGGAACATCTGCCGCACCTCCGGCCGCGCCAGCAGCTCCTGATCAGCAGGGGGATTGTGACGCGTATAACTGGAGAAAAACCGCTCGGGATCACGCCTGGGGTCGCCTCGTAACCGGACCACCAGCGGCAAAAACGCGGGCGCGCGCTGCGCCACCCAATATCCGATGCGACGCTCGGGCGCCATGCCCGCGAGCGCGCCGGGCGCATCCACCGGTCCGGAGCCACCCAGGATCGCCGCATGCGTGATGCGTGGCGCCAGCTTGCAGGCGCACGCTGCGACAAAGGGACCGCCGCCGGACGGGCCAACCAGCGCAAACCGCTGGAGCCCCAGGCTATCGGCCAGGTCGGAGACATCATCGGCCCAGTCAAGCAGCGTCCGCCCTGGCTTTGGGTCCGAGCGACCGAAGCCGGGGCGGTCTGCCGTGAGCAGCCTCACGCCGAGCACACGGGACGCCTCCGCATCGGGATGCATCAACCTGCAGCTCGGCAGACCGTGAAAGAAGAAGGCTGGGACGCCTTGGGGATCTCCGTATTCGGCATAGGCCAGCTTCCGGCCGTCGCGCAGGGTGACCTGGCGTAACGTCCCCTCGTCCTCACCCTGTCCCGATCGTGGCGTGTGGCCGGGCCTCCCGGCCGCGCTGCCTGCGACGCCGGATTCGCCAACGGGCATTGTGCTTTGGGTCATGTCTGCAGACTCCTCGGGTCCCCATCTTATCACAAGAGCCGGCGAGATGGGCCCTCATGTCGGACAATTCTGACACGACAGTGTCCACAATACCGATATTCCGCTCAGGATTCCGCTGATGTTCAACGCCCGCTCGTCGTGATAAGCTGATGCCATAACAAACAGTGAGTGAGCGAATATAACGCCACCACACATTAACTGACATCTAAAGGAGATTAGATCGTGATTAACTTCATCGTATGGCTTATCGTCGGTGGTCTGATTGGCTGGGTTGCAAGCATGATCATGCGTACGGACTCGCAGCAGGGTCCTCTGCTCAACATCATCGTCGGCATCGTCGGTGCTTTACTGGCCGGCTTCGTGCTCACACCGCTCCTGGGCGGCAGCACGATCAACCAGGGCGACTTCAGCCTCACCGGTCTGCTGATGTCCCTGCTTGGCTCGGTCGTCCTGTTGGCCATCATCAACCTGTTCCGTCGCGGTTCCGTGCGCTAAGCAGGTTTTGAGATAGAACTACTTGTGGGATAGCTCCGGGGGTGAGAGGGTGAAAGAAGGGCTCATGCCGGCTGGCATGGGCCCTTCTGTTTTTGCTGTTCTCGAAGTCAGACGCGCACCCGCACTAAGTCGCCTCCAGCGCCAGTTCTGCCAGTGGCTGTCCCAGGAACTCGGCCAGCACTTCTACCACCAGGGCATGGTCGTCCCGTTGGGGCAGACCGGAAACTGTGATCGTCCCGATACACCCGGTCCCGCGCACGTTGATCGGGAAACAGCCGCCGTGCGGCGCGTAATCGCGCAACTCCACACCGATCGTGTCCGCCAGGGTCCTCTGTCCCTGCTGCAGCTCCAGGCCTACAGCATATGAGCTCCGGTGGAATCGTTGGACAACATTGCGTTTGCGCCGGATCCAGTCGATGTTATTGGGGGTCGTGCCGGGCATCGCGGCGAAGAACAGCGGGTGTCCGTGCAGCTGGATGTCGATGGCAACTGCTGCCCCACGGCTTGCAGCGACTTCCCGCAGTCGCGTGCCGATAGCCCACGCGGTCGTCGCGTCGAAGCTCGAAAACTGCAGTCGACCCTCCTGCAAAGCAATGCGTGCGATATCTTCGGCAAGGTCCATCACGTACCCCTCCGATCGCGGGCGCCCATGCACCCTGTGCTTCAGGCCTTCTCAGCCATGGCCCATCTTATCACAGGCGGCGCCGCAAGCAAGCTTATCCCGCCAGCCAGCATCACACCACCGGTGAGGAGCAACTGCCACAGCAGCACCTCGACCGTGTTGTAGCCATCCACCATGTGCGTGGGCCCGGCCCAGAGCGGCGCAGTCAACGTGCCCAGGCCGCATAGGCACAGGGCCGCGCCGCCGGCCAGCCGCGTCCCACCCGGTCCGCCCGCACCGCGTTCGTAGCCGATCTTGTCCCACAGCCCGGGAAGCCGGTAGATGAGCATGACCACGAGCGCCAGCACGGTCAGATAGAGGCGCACGTTGTTCGGCGCAGTGGAGCCGCGCAGCGTCAATGAATAGTAGTACTGCACGGCCGATGCGATCGCACCGGCGATAAGGAACAGGAGCACCTGCCAGTACGCGCCCCCTTGCCGTCGCGCCAGGCGGATAGTGGCGAACAGGCCGAAGATGCCGGCGGCAATCGATATGACGACCAACGCCTGGAAGATCGGCTTGACCGGAACAAGTGCGGCCATGCGCGGCCCGTACTTTTCCGCACCAAATGCGACGCATGTCGTGCCGATGCCGCCCAGCAAGGTCATGAGAACGGCGAGGCTGAGCAGGATGATGCCCAGGATCCGCAAAAACTTGCTGCCCGAAGACTGTGCTGCCACAAGAACCTCCATCTCTCCTGAATTGAGTTGCGCTCTCCGAGGATTCACCTCTCGTGACTAGAGTCCGCCCCCGATGAGCAGGACCATCGATGCCAGCATGTATAGCGACGCGCCCTTGTAGAGCACGAGGTTGAGCTGCCTGCCCGGACGAACGACGCCCAGCAACACCAGGCCGCTGAGCACCAGGCCGGCCGCGCCCAATTGCTGCAGCAGCACTCCGCTGAGGCCCGCCAGCCAGCCTGCCAGCAGCACCAGCACCACCGCGATGACCGAGGCGCCGGCAATGACCACGCGGGTGACGCGCTCGCCGTAGACGTTGGGGAACACGGGAACGCCCGCGCGCCGATAGTCTTCCCCGCACTTAATGCTGAGGGTCATGATATGCATGGGAATCCACGACAGCACCGCAAGCGCCAGCAGCACACCCACCGCGTCGATCTCTCCCATTGCCGCCGCGCGGCCGGCCAGCACGGGCATTCCACCGGCCAACCCGCCGATGATCACCGAAAACGCAGTGCGCCGCTTGAGCAGCACGGTATAGACCAGGACATCCAGGAGCACCCCGGCCAGCACGATCCAGCCGAACAGGGCGTTCAGCCAAAACGCCCAGCCCACGCCTCCAGTCACGAGAGCTCCCCCCAGGATGAGTGCTTCGCCGGGCGACACCCGGCCCATTGGAAGCGGCCTGCGCCGGGTCCGGACCATCCTTGCATCGATGTCTCGATCCAGGAGCATGTTCAGCACCGTGCTGCCGCTTACGGCCAGGAAGAGGCTGCCGAGCACGGGCAGGATGCCGGGCGCCTGGAGATTGCGGCAGCAGCCGGTCGCATAGCCTGCCGTCGCAGTGAGCAGCAGCAGCCCCGTCTGGAGGTCCTTGATCAGCGCCCAGTAGGCGGTTAGCCGTGCCCCGGCAAGCGCCAGCGGCGCAGCAGTTGAGGCAGGACGGTCGAGAAAAGTCATGGCCTCACCTCACGCAGCGAAAGCCGATGTTGGGACTGTAGTAGGCCGGGCCCGCATTGTTGCGCGTCCAGATGCGAAGCATATAGCCATAATCGGCCTTGGAACCCCCACGCAGGAAGCGGTAATGCATCCCCTCGGTGATATCCGCAGTCCACTGCCACACGTTGCCGGCCATGTCGTAGACGCCATAGGGGCTGGCATTGTCCAACGTGACGTAGCCATCGTAGCTCCGGCCGTTGTAAAAGCCGACGGGCGTGGTGTCGCCAGCTTTGCCGAAGGCTTTCTCAAAGATGTCGGACGAGTTGTAGTAATTGGCGACGTTGCGGTTGAGCGTATCTCCCCACGGGAACGGCCGGCTATCCTCGCCGCGTGCCGCTTTTTCCCACTCGACCTGCATGGGAAGCCGGCCGCCGATTGCCTCGCAGTAGGCCCGCGCGCCGAACCAGCTCACCATCGTCATCGGATGGTTTTCGTAGGGCGATTGTGCGGTGAACGTGGCGCCATTGTGCACCAACCGCAGCTCGGGTGCATCGAGCGGAATGTGGACGTAATCGCCCGGGTCGATGCGTTCTTCATGCTTATGCCCATGGAAGACATCGCCGCCGTACGGGCCGACCACCTGGTTCCCGGCGATCCTCACCGCACCCGCGGCCAGGGCCTCATTCAGATAGCGCGCGTATTGCTAGACGGTGACCGGGGTGACCATGATCTCGTATGCGGTCTCGATCATGCCGGGGTCGTTGAACTGGCCCAGCGCGAACGGTCCGGCCGGGATGCGCACCCAGCCTTCGGGATCGACGCCCGTGTCCACGAAGCCTGTCGAGACGGGCAGCGTTGGCCCGGCGCAGCCCGCCGCAAAGACGAAGAGCAGGATCGAAGCCAGGAGCTGCCTCTTCATCGCAGCACCTCCTGGTCCGGCTCCGACGGCTTGGCGGCCAGCTCCTGGCGCCAGCGGCCATTGGTCTCGAAGAGCGCCACCGCGCCGAACGCAAGATCCGACGCCACGATGACCACCCAGCCGAAGACCTGGCGGACCCGTCCCTTCAGGCCGGCCAGGTCCGCATAGTAGAGCAGGATGATGGTGGCAATGATGCCCGACAGGACGTGCCAGTGGCCGGTCAGGGCGACGCGCTCCTCGCGGTGCGGCCACTGACGGATCACCTCG
>CAYLZG010000188.1:0-6771 GCA_964387985.1 uncultured Anaerolineales bacterium
CGCCGGGTCCTTCATACGCGGGGATCAGCCCGGGCGGCGTGTAGATCAGCACATGGTTCCTGAAGTCGAAGGGGCTGGCGATGCGCACCAGCGCGGTCTCCTGCCTCGTGGTCCAGGCGCCGATGCTCCGCTGGAACCAGGTCAGGTCCGCGCCGACCCCCAACGTGGCGCTGGTGCAGACCACCCGCGGCCAGACGTCAAAGACGTCCGCCTGGAGGCGGGCCTGGACTTCGAGCGGGCGATAGGTCAGCCGGAGCGAGCCGATTGCGCTGCTGCGCTCACTGCCGCTCTCGCTGCGGCTGGCGCCTGTGGAGGGCGTCAATTCGCAGATGCGGATGGCCGCTTCCGGCTCAGGCACGGACAGCGCTCGGACCGTGGACACGGCCTCGGCTGCCTGCCGCAGCAGCGACTCGAACTGGCCTTCAGCTTCCTTGTCCGGCACGTAACCGTTCAGTTTCCTGCCGATGGCGCTCAGCACGTCGAACAACCGCAGGCCCTCCTGGATCTCTTCACGGATGGCCCACCGCAACACGTGTCCGTTCGGACGCTGCCGGCTGAGTGCGGCAAAGAAGGCCTGGTTGAACTCTGCGGCCTGCCGGCGCAACTCGCTGTCAGCCACCTCCCTGGCCATCTCGTGATTGACCAGCGAAGGGAGCGTATCGTATTCGAGGGACTGCGACAGAGCGCCGATCGCGTAGTCCCGAAACTCGTGCGCTTCGTCGATGACCAGCAGAGGGCGCACGGGCAATGCCGTGTTGTCCTGGTACAGTGCGTTGAAGCAGAACACCGCGTGGTTGGTAATGACCAGGTCCGCCTGTTGGGCTGCCGCGCGAGCTTGCTCGAAGAAGCAGGAGCGGAACTCCGGGCACTTGCGGCCCTCGCACGCATGGTGATCGACGGTCAGCCCCGCAGCCAGGCCGTGTGGCAGGCCCATCTCCTCCACATCGCCCGATGGGGTGCGCGCCAGGCCCTGCTGAACGCGTTCGTAGTCGCCGCCGAAGCCGGACAGCTTGCGCTGGCGCGGGGCGAGATTGCGCAGCCGCAGCGCGCAGAGGTAGTTGGACCTGCCCTTGAGCAATGCAGCCGTGAAGGCGCGCGGCGCGATCTCGCGCAGGGCCGGCACGTCCTTGTGCCACAGCTGCGCCATCAGGGCCTTGTTGGAGGTGCTGACGATCGCGGGCGTTCCGGACCAGATCGCGGGGATCAGGTAGGCGAAGGACTTGCCGATGCCCGTGCCCGCTTCGATCAGAGCGTGGCCAGACTGCCGCAGCAGGCGGGCGATATGCTCCGCCATCTGGACCTGGCCCGGGCGAGGGCGGTAGCGCTCGGCAAGGAGGCGATGCACCGCGCCGTTGGCTGCGAAGATCGGCGCCATGTCCGGACAGTCGATGGGCTGCGCAAGGATTTCATGTTCTGGCCACTCGACGTCGTCATCGCTTTCGTCATCGATGAAGGGCTCATTGATCGGTTCCATTTGGCTTCTCATGGCGCCTCGGCAAAGAGGCATTTCAGATAGGCTCCCTCGCGAAAGCGAATGGGATGATCGATGGCATGCCCGGTGCGTTCGAGTTCACGCAGGGGACGCCCCATGTCCATCGCGGCGCGATTGACCGTCGCGAAGAACTGGTCTGCAGCCACCCGGCTCGAGCAGGAGGCGAGCACCACCCGCCCTCCCCGCGCGGTGACCCCCAGGGTCAGCCCGGTCAGCCGGGCATAGGCTTGCAGCGCGCTGCTGATCTCGCTCTCTCGTTTGGCGAACGCGGGCGGATCGACGATGACGAGATCGAACAACTCGCCTCGACGACGGAGACCGGCAAGCGCCTCGAACGCATCTGCGACGGCAGTAGTATGCGTGCATGCGGCCACGGCGGGATGACCGGCATTCAGGGCGAAATTGCGCGCCGCATCCGCGAGCGCGGGCGCACTGATGTCGACGCTCGTGACCGCGGGTGCACCGCCGCGCGCGGCATAGAGTGAGAATCCGCCGGTATAGGCGAAGACATTGAGCGTGCGCCGGCCTGGTGCCAGCCTTTCCACGCGCGCGCGGTTGTCGCGCTGGTCCAGGAAGAAGCCGGTCTTCTGCCCGTGCAGCACGTCCGCGATGAAGTGCAGCCCGTTCTCGATGAATTCTACGGGACCCTGGGGGGCATCACCGAGCAGGACCGCTCCATCTGCCAGGCCGTGCAGATCGCCGGGGTGAGCCAGCACGTCCCGGCTGAGCCGCAGGACCGTGCGCTGCGCAGGGGCGACCTGGTTCAGCGCGGCGATGAGGTGCTCGAGCCAGGGGATCCATGATACGGAATACAGCTTCAGGACGAACGTCCCGGCGTACCGGTCGATGACCACGCCCGGGAGCCCATCGTTTTCACCGTGAACCAGGCGGTAACCGGTCGGACCGGACGCGGCGAGCGGGCCACGCAGGGCAAGGGCGCGGGCCACGCGGGAAGTAAGCCAGCCACGATCGATGGTCTCCGGCGAGCCGTGCTGCAGGATGCGCACCCGTATGGGCGAAACGGGATCGTAGAGGCCGATCGCGAGGAAGCGGCGGTGACCGTCGAAAACGACGGCCAGATCGCCCGGGCGGCCCTGGCCGGTGAGCGATGTGACTGCCTGGTCGAACACCCAGGGATGGCCCTGCCGGAGGGCGCGCTCGGCCGCAGGCGTCACGCGTATGGCGAGCCGTTTCTCACCGGGTCTTGGCAATTGCAACAGGTCAACCGGCATAGCGGGGCCAATTCATCCTCGCGGGTAGTATAACACCATCGCCATGCTTGCGTACTTTTTCGAGCCATTATGCGTTCCTGCCATAGAAATGATATCTTTGCCTGCGATTCTTTTGCAAAGGAAGGCGCATGTATCTGCTGATCTACTGGTTGGCTCTCCTGGCTGTCTATGGACTTCCGCAGCCCGGGATGACAGCCAACCCCGAAATCATTCGAGGTTTCGGCCTCGTATCTGAAGGTGCGGGATGGCTTCAGACGGACAGCCGGCTTGTCTGGACGGATAATGAAGGCCAGGCCTGGCGCGAGCTGGCCCCGATCGAGGGCCAGCTCGTGGCGGCCGATTTCATCTCGCCGCAACTCGGATGGGCCATCGCAGTCGATCCGGCGTTGGCCGGGGGCGGCCTGACCATCGCGGCCACGGGGGATGGCGGTGCGACCTGGCAGCGCTCAGCCCTGTCGCTGACTGCTCCCCAAGAGCCTGAACTGATCGCGTCGGGCTTCAAGCTGGACTTCACCGGTGCGGACCATGGCGTCCTACAGGTCGACCATCCATCGAGCAGCAACTTCGACCGGTGGTCGGAATGGCAGACCGTCGACGGCGGAGCCACGTGGGAGCACCTGGGCTCAGGCGGCAGTCACGACCCTGGATTTCTTCCGCTGGTGGCTCGAGCCGCGGAGGCAGAAACCCTGGCGAGCGGCTACGCGTGGCGGCGCTACGATGAGGGCAGGTGCGAAGAATCCCCGGGCGGGCGCGTCTGCCGCTCCGTGAGCGGCGTCCTTGTATCCCGTGACGGTAGCACCTGGACGGAGCTGCCCCTGCCGGCGGGCATGGGCGGCGAACGGGAATGGATGGTGGCGCAGTCCGCGGACGGTGCGTCGGCAGCAGCCGGTGAGGACCGGACAGCCATTGCCGCCGGCCAGGGATTCGACAAGTGCGAGATCCCGACGCTGCAGCAGATGCTTGCCTGGCGCGCCAGCAGCCCCTACAGTGCCGTCAACCTGTATATCGGCGGAGTGATGGCCGCGTGCAGCAACCGGGCGCTTAGCGCGGACTATCTGCGGTCGCTGCATGCGATGGGGTGGGCCTTCATTCCGACCTGGGTCGGGCCGCAGTCGCCCTGTTACGGAGGGGGCCGCATGATGAGCACCGATCCTGCAGTCGCCCGGGCCGAGGGCGTGACCGAGGCGAACGCGGCAGCCGACACCCTCTCGCGCCTTGGCCTGACCCGGGAAGATGGCACGGGCAGCATCGTATACTACGATATGGAGTCCTACAGCACCGCAAACGAAACGTGCAATGCGGCCGTCAGGGCATTCGTGACCGGCTGGACGCAGCAGCTTCGTAGCCGCGGACACCTATCCGGCGTGTACGGCACCGGATCGACATTGCGGCTCCTGGCCAGCCTTTCGCCTCCGCCCAATGCCATCTGGGCCGCGCACTGGATCTACAGCAGCTATACTCCGGACGCATCGGTGTGGGGCGTCTACAACCTGTCCGATGGCCTGTGGTTCAATCATCAACGACTGCGACAGTACACAGGCGGACACAACGAGACATGGGGGTCAACGACGCTCAACATCGACTCGAACGCCCTGGACGGGTACGTCGCCGTGCTCGGGCCACGCGAGCCCCTGGCGCCGGGGTCAGCTCGTGCATACCTGCCGCTGATTGGGACCAGGTAGTCCGGATCGCAGACTGCCCGGGCCCTGAAAGTTTCCTGCACGTCTCCGTCAGGGAAGCTTCAGGACCCAGATGTTGCGGTCGCGGCTCTCCACATACGCTATGTAGTCCCCTTCCGGCGAGACGCGCCAATCGCCGTTTGCGATCTTGAAGGGCGTTTCGTTGGCACTCGTAAGCTGGATCATCCCGAGCGCCCGCGGATCCAGCTGCCAGAGCTCGTGGTGCCTGGCCTCCGGGCGGAATGGAACGATCAACAAGCGATCCTCTCCGCCAACCCGGCGCCATTGGTAAGCCCCGAATGCGTTGCGGGGCAGCGCCCTGGGTTTGCCGCCCGAGGTGCTTGCCAGCCAGAGACCATTGCCGCCGCCGGAGTCGAAGGTAGTGTAGTAGACCACCCAGCGGCCGGATGGCGCCAGGACCGCGCTGCGCAGCCTTTCGGCGCGCGCCAGCTCCGTGAGCTGTCCGTTCGCAAGAGCCAACGACCACAAAACCTGCTCACCGGTCGACTTGGGATCCTGCCCGGCGACCAGGAGCGCGTCCCCCGAAATCCAGCCGCTCAGGCTGCCGCGCCGCACGGACGCCACGCGTTTCGCGGCGGAACCGTCGACGGCTGCCACCCAGATCGCAGCCACCTGGCGCTCGGGCGACAGCGTATCATCGGTGATGCTCCAGGCAATGCGCTTGAAGTCGGGCGAGAAGAGCACATTGCGCCCCTGGGCCGGCACGCGCCACTGTCTGCCGTCGGACAGCCGCACGAGGGTCGTCGTTGCACCGTTTGTCTCGACCCGAAAGTCCCCCACGATTCGGCTGTCTTCGATGCGCTCGGAGATGAGGCGGGGATCTTTCTTCACATCATCCACATCGACACCATAGATGCCGAGCTTGCCCCCGGGAGGCCGGTCGATGTAGCGCACCTGCGTTCCGTCCGGAGACCAGAAGGGCTGCGTGCAGCAGCCGCCGGAGGTCAGGCGCACCGGCACGGGAGGCTCTGCCGCCGCCGGCGCGGCCGCCTGGCTCATCGAAACCGGTGCAGCAGCTGAAAGCAGCAGGACCAGCAGGAGCAAGATTGCTGAGCGTCTCATGGCTTACCTCGTCTTCGGCCACGGGTTACGGAAGTCATTGAGCAGCCTTCCACCGGTCACCGCAGCCGGCTGATCGTCCAACTGCTGCCACTTGCGCGGATCATCCAGGTCGCGCTCGAAGCCGCGTCCGAAGCTGCCGACGAGCGCCAGATTGTCCCAGTCCGCGCGCATCAGCGGAATTGGGTTGTATTTCCAGGAGCGGCCGGGATAGTCGCGCACCTCCAGGTGCAGGTGCGGCCGGCCGGAACAGGTCTCATCCGGGTCGCCGCTGAGCGCGACCACCTCGCCCTGTTTGACCTTCTGGCCGGGCGCCAGCTTGGGCCGCTCCAGGAGGTGGCCATACAGCGTCGAGTACTTGAGTTGCGGATGGTCGATGATCAGATTGTGCGGCGCAGAGCCGTAGGCGCGCGCATCGACCAGCGCGACCACGCCATCCGCCACAGCGACGATAGGCGTGCCGCAGGGGGCAGAGAGATCGATGCCGAAATGGATGCCCTGGCTGTACCGGTAGGTCGTAGCGCGGTTGAAGTACGCGCCCACCGTGTTACCGTAGGCCTGGCCGAGCAGCCAGGTGTCAGGGCCGGGCGAGTCGCGGAATGGCAGAATGAAGGGGCGTTCGGGTGGCTGCGATGACTGTGCCTGCGCCGGCGCAGGGGCTGCCAGGAACAGCACGATGAGCAGCCAGGCAAGCAGAATATGCCTGGGCCGGAGCGACCGGTCGTCGAATTGTGCCATCTGAAACATCTCCCACCAGATTCGAACCACTTGAGCCTGATTGTAGCTGACGGTTGGCCCGAAAACTGTAGCACACAGCACGAATAGCCGCGAGATCGATCGCATATTGCGCCGGACTTGTGATAGAATGGCATGCTCAAGCTGGAAGGGAACGGGAGTTGAACGATGCAGAAAAATACCTGGCCACAAGGGTCCGTCATTCGTCCCCCGCGCCACGCCGAGGCGGAGCAGGTCACCGCGCTCATCTGTGCGTGCGATATTGCCGATACGGGTGAGCCTGACTGGACCGTGGATGAGACGCGCGCGGATTGGGCGAGGCTCGGCTTCGACCTGGCCCGGGATGCCCGTGTGGTCGTTGCACGGGATGGCCGGCTGATCGCTTATGCCGAGGCCTTCCTGCGGCCCAACGCCGTGGAGATCGCGGCGAACAGCTGTATTCATCCCGATTTCAGGCCGCTTGGCCTCGATGAAGCTCTCATTGAGCTTGCGGAATCCCTGGCTGCGCAGCATGCGCCGTTACCCGTGCGCTGGGTCATCGACGCGGAGCGCG
>CAYLZG010000189.1:0-6641 GCA_964387985.1 uncultured Anaerolineales bacterium
TTGTGAGTGGGTGAATGGGTCTCCTCCTGGTCAACTACGATTTTTGTGTCGAATAACTTCTCGTCCCAGCCGCGCGCTCGAAAGGCCGCGTCAATCGTGTTGGCAACTTTCGACTTATTGCCGCCGCCAACGATGATATGGCTTTTCTTGAGACGGAACTCACCCAACACGGCCATGATATCGGCCCATTGCTCCGGGAAATCCCGGGCCAGCACCGCGGATGCATGGCGCCATTCGCGGATTTCGTAATGATCTCGCAAGAAATCTGGAATATCGGAAAGGGCCAAATCTAACTCCTTCTGCCGATCGCAATCTTCTTCCCGCTATTCTACCACACAAAGAAAAACGAGGATGGCTCAGCACCATCCTCGCACACACACTCTCAGTACCCCCGACTGGATTCGAACCAGTGGCCTAGGCGTTAGGAGTGCCTCGCTCTATCCACCTGAGCTACGGGGGCGTGACCCGATCATAGCACACCCGAGCAACTCAGGCAATTTGACGCCCTACATGACCTTGGTCCCGCGCTTCGGCTGGGGCACGGGCGACCGCAGATAGCGCCGGACCCGCACAAACGCGTATCCCCCAAGGATCCCAAACATGAGCGCGTAGGTGAGGACAGAGCCCAGGGCAAATTTGTTCACCCACGAAAAGGTGCGCTGCCATTTCCAGATCGAGCCGTCTTCCAGGATGACCAGCCTGGCGTAGGTCTTCGCCTCCTGGCACTGCCCGACCGACAATGAGTGGGCGATGTTTCCGGGCAGGGGCGGCAGCGGGGGCAGATCCGGCGGGCACGACAGCCAGCGCTCGGGCAGTCACCTGCTCGCACGTGTCGCGCCAGGTGCCGCCACTGCAGAAGAAGAGATTGCCGGACGCGGTCCGCACATACGGCTGGAGGAGCCGCGTGACCGCCATGATCTCGACGGCCTGCTCATCCGTGGGCGAGACAATCCTGAACCAACGATTGTCCCGGTTCAGGTACGCGTTCATCGCCACCCCGCAGAGGGCAGTGAACACCAGGGCAATCAGGGCGATGGTGAGGATCTCACCGCGCGTGAGGGAGGTCTTCTTCATCGGCGGTCCTTTCATGTCAGAGCGCTGCAATCATACCATAAGGCACATACTTGGCAACTCGGACATGACCGCGTTCGCTCTGCACACCAGGCGACTTCAGAGACAATAACGGCGCCCGCTGTGCGAGACCGAATCCGCATGGCCGGCTACTTGAGCTCGGTCAGGTCGATCAGGTAGTTCGCGAACAGCCGCTCGCGGCTCTGCTCCACGCTCAACAGCAGGTAGAGTCCCGTCACGTCGGCAGGCACCGAGACCTCGGTCTTAAACGCGGCCTCCCCCTTGGGTGGCGAGAAGGGCTGATCGACGATGTCCGGGCTGACGCGCACGCCGTAGATGATGCCGTCGCTGCCCAACACCGGCGGCGTGCCGATGTGGACCTTCGTGTCATACTCGCCGGGATTGGTGACCTTCCAGTCCATCGCAATGCCATCCGCCGAGCGGACAATCCCGGTGTTCTCCAGGGTGCACTTGTTCAGGGCCGAGATGGGCTCGGTGATGGCCTGGGACTTCACTGCGGACGGCTCTGCCAGAGGATAGGTGAGGTCCGCAGACACCAGGTCCAGATCCACGATCACGTAAGCCGGGGTCCGGTTCTTGTCCTGGGCGTAGTAATCGTACTCCCCGGGGATGAAGGCGTAGGGCACGTTCAGCTGCTGCCCGGCCGCGGGCTCCGCGCCCTTGCACTCCACGAACAGGGTCTGCGTCTCACCGCCCCTGAGGGAGTAGCCGCGGATCTGAAAGCCGGGCGGCAGGTAATGGCCGCCGGTCCCCACCTTGACGGTCTCGCACGGCGTCTTCTTGCCGTCCTTGGCCATCAGCTCGGCCGGTTCGCCGGTTGCGGCCATCGAGCTCCAATCGCCGGTGTCATTGCGCACGGCCAGCTCCACGCGCAGATCGCCGGCTGCGGTTTTCGCAACGGTGATGGGAAACATGGACCAGCCCTTGCCGACGCTGCTCGTTTCACCGGGGCCAGGCGTTGGGGTGGGCAATCCCATGGGCCGGCGGAACCCGCGACAGCCCGTGGCTGCGATCATGACAATCGCCAAGACCAGAGCTACAGCCAACCATTTCTTCGTTGCGAGCATTTTGCCCTCTCCTTCGCTGTAGTACCAACCTGTCACTGAAATGCGGGAAGGTTCTTCTTGATCCGGGCATAGATCTGCCAGAAATCTGTCGGCGTATCCGTGCCGCCGTCCACCGCGGCCACGCTCAGCACCTGGTCCGCGCTCTTGACCGTGATGTGGTAGGTGAAACACTCCCGGCAGGCAGTATGCTTTGTGCTCACCAACTTGAAGAAGCCGAGTGCCTCGATGTCTTTGAGCATGGCAGAGACCTCCTCAGCCGTCACGGTGGCCGAGGCCTGTTTCGAGCCGCTGACGCCGGCGATGCGGCCATCAGGAAAGATGCTCCACACATCGTCGACACAGTCGGTGCCACCGCTGCGCTCATACACGATCACGGCGCCGGCCGCGATGCCGTCGTCAGCATTCTTCTGGAACGTGGCCGCCGGTATCTCCGGGCATGCGGGCGGGGTCGTTGGGGCAGCTTTCGACCCTCCGCAGGCAGCCAACAAGAGGATGATCAGAACGAACAAAACCAGCGTGCGATGCTTCATGCCTTCACCTCCCGATAGATGGACCTGCTGGCATTATATACGATCTTCCAGGAATCAGTGGCGGGCAGCAAAACGGGTCCACAAGTGTCACCCTGTGCACCCGCTAAGCGCTCAGCCGCGATCGTCCGGCCGCATCCAGGCTCAGCTCCCGGCCTGCTGCACAGGAGCAGTCGAGTCGGCCGCGGCGTCACTGCCGTTCCTCCGGGCGGCTCGCACCGCGATCTGGCGTTGTTTGCCCAGTGAGAACGCACTCTGCACGCCGATGAAGATCAGCGTCAATGCGCCGATGGCGATACGGGTCCACCAGGATGAAAGCTGCCCATTGAACATGATCAGGTTCTGGATCAGCCCGTTGATCAGCACGCCAAACATGGTCCCAAATACGTAGCCCACGCCGCCGGTCAGCAGCGTGCCCCCGATCACGACCGAGGAGATGGCGTCCATTTCCAGCGTGTTCGCGTAGAGGCCGTGGCCCGAGAGCAGGGCGACGCTGTACGCGACCCCGGCCAGCGCCGAGAAGAACCCGGCCAGCCCGTAGATCAGGATCTTGGTCCGGCCCACGGCCAGGCCCATCAGTTGTGCCGAGTGCTCGTTGCCACCTATGGCATAGACGGTGCGGCCGAAGCGCGTACGGTGGAGCAGAAACATCGCGATCAGCAGCACCACCAGGGAGAGCACCACGTTGACCGAGACGAATGTCTTGCCGAGTCCGGGGACCGGAATCCGGGCCATCGACCAGGCACGATAGAAGGGATCGCTGATCGGGATCGCATCGAGGCTGATGAAGAAACACATGCCCCTGGCAAAGAACATGCCTGCCAGCGTGGCGATGAAGGGCTGGACCTTGAAGAAATGGATCAGGCTGCCCATGGCCAGGCCGATAAGAGTCCCCAGCATCAGCATCCAGGGGATGACCCACTCCGGATAGAACCCCTGCTTTTCCATCAGGTATGCGGAAGCGGTCGAAACCAGCGCGATGATAGCTCCGCAAGAGAGATCGATGCCGCCCGAGAGAATTACGATGGTCTCGCCGATGGCTGCGATGAGCAGGTAGGACTTGTCGATGAAGAGGTTGGCGAACGCCTGGGGATTGCGCATTCCTGGGTACTGGATATAACCGAAAGCATAGCCCAGGATGAAGAGCACAATCGTCGCCAGCATCGGAACGAATTTCCGGTCTATCCTGATCTTCATGGCCGGACTCCTTTCCTCTCGAACCTATCCGTGAGCCATCCCTTGAACTGCTCCGAATACAGCAGGATCACGATCAGCACGACCAGGGCTTTCACCGCGGTGGCGGCCAGTGCAGGCACGCCCATGGCATACATGGTGGTGGTCGTGGCCTGAATGATGATGGCGCCGACGATGCTGGCCAACAGCGAGAACCGGCCGCCCGACATCAGGGTGCCGCCGATCACGACAGCCAGAATGGCATCCAGCTCGATATTGAGGCCGACGGTGTTGGCATCCGCGCTCTTGACGTTTGAGCTGAGGATCAAACCGGCGATGCCGGCACAGAAGCCGCAGAACGTATAGGCCAGCACCTTGATGTTCTTCTCATTGATTCCGCTGTAGAAGCCTGACCTGGCGTTGATGCCGACCGACTCGACGAACAACCCGATCGCGGTCCTGCGCGTCAGCAGCCAGGAGAGCAGGAACATGGCCACGACGATGAAGAGCGTGAACGGCAAGCCGAAGATGTAGCCGTTGCCGATGAAGAAGTAGGGCTTGTAGTACACGGTGATGATCGTCCCGTTGACGATCAGTTGGGCAATGCCGCGGCCAGCCACCATGAGCACGAGCGTCGCCACCATCGGCTGGATGTTCAGCCATGCCACCAGGATGCCGTTCCACAGGCCGCACAAAATGGAGACGCCGAGCGCCGCGAGGATGAGCAGCGGCAGGGGCGTGTAGGTGATATCCTGAGTCATCTCCGTTGCCTGGCGCAGATGAGTGGCCAGCATCGGATTGATGAGCACGCAGGCCGTCGCGCCCGAGATCGCAACAACCGCACCCACCGAAAGATCGACTCCGCCCGTCGCAATCACCATCGTCATGCCGAGGCCCAGCAGCATCAGGGCCGACCCGCGGTTCAGAATATCGATCAGGTTGCCATACAGGTGCCCATCAATGATGCCCAGCCTGAAGAAACCTGGTGTAAAGAGCGCGTTGAAGAGCATGATCAGCGCCAGGGCGACGGCGGGCCAGAACACCTTGTTATCCCTGAGACGATTCCACGAGAATCTTGCGTGCATGTTTAGCTCCCCGCAATCGACTGCATGATGGTACGCTGGTCGATCTCACCCGAAAGCTCGGCGACCTTTTCCCGATCCCTCAGGATCGCGATCCGGTGACTGCAGCGCAGCACCTCGTCCAACTCCGAAGACACGAAGAGGCACGCCTTGCCCTCCTCGGCCAGTGACAACACCAGCTTCTGGATCTCGGCCTTCGCTCCCACGTCGATGCCGCGCGTAGGTTCGTCCAGGATCAGGACCTGGGGGTTCGTCGCCAGCCACCTGGCAAGGATCACTTTCTGCTGGTTGCCGCCGCTCAGGTTCTTGACGGGCTGGTCGGCCGAGGGGGTTGCGATGTTCAAGAGCTGGATGTACTTGTCGGCGATTTCGTATTGCTGCGGCGGACTCAGGTACTTGAACCAACCCCGGCTGGCCTGCAGTGCCAAAATGATGTTCTCCCGGACGGTCAGATCGTCCAGGATGCCGTAGGCCTTCCTGTCCTCCGGGCACAAACCGACGCCGCGCATGATCGAAGCCAGGGGTGAGAAATGCTTGACGGTCTTTCCGTCGAACGTCAGCGTGCCGCTGTCGGGCTTATCGACGCCGAATAGCAGGCCGGCCATCTCGGATCGCCCCGAACCCAACAGCCCGGCCAGGCCGACCACCTCGCCGGCATGCAAATCCAGGTCGAACGGCTCGATCATGCCCGCATGGCCCAGCGCTCTGGCCTGCAGCAACGCCTCCTCCTTGATGTGTTTGCCGCTCTCGAGCTTGATCTTGGACATGTCGGCAAACTCGGTCAGGCTGCGTCCGATCATTTTCGCAATCAATTCAAGGCGTGGGAGCGCAGCGATATCGTACGTTCCCACCAGCTTCCCGTTCCTGAGGACCGTGATCCTGTCCACCACTTCGTAGAGCTGATCGATGAAATGGGTGATGAAAATAATGCCGACCCCCTGGCTCTTGAGCTTCCGCATCACTTCAAAGAGCTTGTCGGTCTCGCGGGCATCCAAACTCGAAGTGGGCTCATCGAGGATCAGGATCCTGGCCGAGGCGACCTCCACGGCCCGCGCAATGGCCACCATCTGCTGGATGGCCACGGAATACGACCCCAGGGTCTGGGTGACGTCGATGTCGATGTCCAGGCGTTGCAGGTACTCCCGGGCCGTCTTGTTCATCGCCCTCCAGTCGATGCTGCCAAGACGGTGCGGCTCCCGGCCGATCAGGATATTCTCTGAAACGGTCAGGTTGGGGCACAGGTTGATCTCCTGGTAGACGGTGCTGATCCCCAGCGCCTGGGCATGTTGAGGTGACTTGACCTGGACCTGCTTGTCATTCAGCAAGATCGTGCCTGTGTCCGAATGCTCGACGCCGGTCAGCACCTTGATCAGGGTGGACTTGCCGGCGCCGTTTTCTCCAACGAGCCCGTGCACCTCACCTTCTCTCAGCGTAAAGTCCACATTGTCAAGGGCCTGCACACCCGGGAAGGCTTTGCTGATGCCTGTCATTGTGATCAGGTAGTTGTTGTTGGATTCGGCCATCGTGCCACCTCGGTCTGCGGGGGAACCTTCTCTGGCATTGCATAGTGGGAAGCGGCGCAGGGCGTCGCTTCCCACTCATGTGCAGATCGTTAGAGGGACAGGCGACTCCCGGAAAGCCGCCTCTCCATCCGGCCTAGTACTTGCGCGTTGGCAGGATTTCCTTCGCGTTGTCAGGCA
>CAYLZG010000190.1:0-3418 GCA_964387985.1 uncultured Anaerolineales bacterium
CCCTGCCCCTACAACCGAGCGCATTTTTGCGCAGGGCCTCCGCCAGATGGGTCAGCGAGCGGCTGGCGGAGACCATGACTGGCTCCTGGGAGTTTTTGATCGCGTTGACGATAAGTGCCGTTGCCGTTCGTCACGGCGCGGCAGCGGCATACTCCCGGCACAGCTTGACCGCCATCTCTCCGGCCCCCTTGCTGTAGCCCTCGGCTTGGGCGAGCTCGTCCGCGCGATCGGCGCTGGCCCAGGCCGCCTCGGCCTCCAGCCACTCCTCGTAGGCCTTGCGCTCGGTGACTAGCAGAAACGCAGAAAACTGGTGCAGGGTACCGTCCTCCAGCGAGTAGAAGGTCACCTTGCCGGGCATGCCGTCAGCGGCGCCATAGGCCTCCATGCACCCATCGGTGACAGACAGCACGCACTGGGTGTCGGTGCCAACCCATTCGCAGTCGGCTATCTGGAGGTGTGTTTCCTTTCCGGCCATCCACTCGAACATGGAGCGAACTTCTTCCACCCCCACGGCCTGGTCCTTCCAGAACCGGAACTTGGGGTTGTCCGTGACGACAGCCAGCGCCGCGTCGACGTCGCCGTTGTTGATCGCATCTATCCAGGCTCTCGCTGAGGCTTCGGTGGCAGCAGGTTGGGTCTTCATGGCCGTCTCCCACTCTTGGCAGAGCCTGACCATCGTCGGACCGTACTCCCGAGACCAATCGAGTTTGGCGAGTTCCTCCGCGCGGTTTGCTTGCATCCAGGCATTCCCTACGTCCACTTGTTTCCAGTAAGCTTCCCACTGCTCACCCACTGTTGGTGCGGTGATCTCGCTGACCTTGCCATCTTGCCCGATGACGAACTCGATCTTCATCGGTAAACCGTCAGGGTAGCCCATGGCAGCAATACAGCCGTCAACAAGGTCCACATTGCAGGACGCTTGATCTCCTTCTGTCTGGCAACCGAAGATATGGTACTTCGTGTCGATGCCCGCCCACCAGGTCAGGTGTCCGCTCATCTCTGTCGGCCCGATTCCTCCCTCATCGCCGAAACGGAACCTGACGTCATCAGTTACGAGCGCCAGTGCAGAGTCTACGTCGCCGCCGCTGATCGCATTCATCCACGCTTGAGCCACGGCGACAGGGTCCAGCGCGGCTTCTGTTGGTGACGGTGCCGGTGTGGGTGGCGCAGGGGTTGGCGCCGGCGGTACAGGCGTCGCCGTGGGCACGGCTGCCGGCATGGCGCAGGCAGCCAGCAACGCGGCGATCAGCAGAACACTGAACGCCATCAACAGATGTTTGGGTTGCATGACACACCTCCTCAGGTTTTCCAGCGTCTATCACGGCTTTGCCAGGTTTCCCACCTGGCACAGGGTAGGTTGCGCCCTGGGTATGACTGGCGTGCGATCGGCGCCCGCGACCTGGCTCCTGTCCGCGGTCAGCGGCGCAAACAGGATCAGCTCGAGGACGAGGCATACCGGCAGAGAAGGATCAGGCCTGAGGTGCGATGCCAGTGAAGAGGAGCCTGGTCGGACGGAAGTGCTGCGCAATGTGCGGTCGTGCATGGAACCGCCACGAAAGTGAGGTGCATCGGCAATGCGCGTGCGAGGAAGCCTACACCAGCAACTATTATATCCAATTTTGTCTGCTGCGCAAGTCGGAACAGACCACGTCGCACCCGCGTTTGAGGTCGAGCGCGACGTGGCCTGTAATGCGAAGCTGCCTGCACCTGGTGTGGGTAGGCAGCAGCCGTCCTACTGGATGATGCTCACCGAATCAGTGACTTCACCCGAGAAGCCCTGAGTCGAGCCGTCCCAGTACATCGAGAACGTGCACCTCGTCGTGCTGCCCAGCGAGCCGGGCGTGCAGGTGAAGATGTCTGAGCCGTCGCCGCTGACGCCGGTCACGCTGAACGCGCCCAGCGTGGTCAGGTAGATCTTGCCCTCTGCATCCACCCAGACGCCGTTCACATCCTCGTTCGAGGTGCTGGACAGCCCGACGTCGGAGCCATCGAAATACATCGCCCAGGTCCCGGAGGTGGTGGAGCCCAGGGCCGTGGGCGTGAAGGCCAGCAGGTCCTCGTCCGCGCCCGATGCGCCGGTGACCGAGACGCTGCCGAGCGTGCTGATGAGCAGCCTGCCGTCGGGCAGTAGGGCGAAGGCGTCGATGTCCTCGTCACTGGTCGAGAGGCCGACGTCAGAGCCGTCGAAGTACCACGTCCAGGCTCCTGCGGTCGTGTCGCCCGTCGAGGTGGGCGTGAAGCGCAGGATGTCGGAGTCATCCACCGCGCCGAAATTACTGAGGGTGAAGGCGGTGTCGAAGCTCATCAGGAGCGTGCCATCGCCCTGAAGCTCGAAGGCATCGATGTCGGTGTTGGCCAGGCCGACGTCCGAGCCGTCGATGAACAACGTCCACGCGCCGGTCCCCATGTCCTTGATCAGCACATCCTCATCTGCGAACGCGACGCCGCCGGCCGTGCCCGAGGTGCTGGAGCCCAGGTAGAGCTTCGGCCCCGCCGGTGGCGCCTGCGTCTCGGCGGTCGCGGTGTTGGAGTAGCCCGAGTTGCCGCCTTCGTTGGAGGCCCACACGCGATAGCTGTAGCTCGTCGACGCGGAGAGCCCGGTGTTCGAGTAGCCGGTCACGTTCGCGCCGGCCGTGGCGATCTGGGCAAAGTCACTGCAGTCCGCGCCGGTGCAGCGCTCGATGGTGTAGCCCGTCTCGGTGTCGCTGTCCGCCCAGGCCAGGTCGATCTGGCTGTAGGAGACGGTTGTCGCGGTGAGGTTGGCGGGGGCAGCGGGAGGCGCCGGTGGCGCCGGCGTCGTTGCGCTGGCCGTGTTGGAGAACTCCGAGTCGCCCGCCGCGTTGGTGGCCCACACGCGGTAGCTGTAACTCGTCGCAGCGCTGAGCCCGGTGTTCGAATAGCCGGTCACGTTCGCGCCGGTCGTAGCAATCTGGGCAAAGTCACCGCAGCCTTCGCCGGTGCAGCGCTCGATCGAGTAGCCGGTCTCGTTATCGGCGTTGTCTGCCCAGGTCAGGTCGATCTGGCTGTAGGCGACGGCCGTCGCCGCCAGGCCGGTAGGGGCAGCGGGCGGCGCTGGCGGCGTCGAGCCGTTGTACACGACATAGTTCGCCGAGTAGCCGACATAGTATTTGCCGTACGCGATCCACATGTAGCCGTCTTCACCCCAGTCGGGTCCCCATGAGTTGCGCAGGCGCCAGGCCCCGCGGCTGTCGTCCCAGCCGACCAGGACGATGGCGTGGTTGATGCTGAAGCACCACGTGCTGGGGTTGAAGACCCCGCCCGTGTAACTCTTGAAGGCAGTGTTCACGCACACCGCGGCCGACACCGGGCCGTGATCAACGATGGCCTGACCGGCATATTCGGATCGATTTTCAGCTCCTGGGGATCGTTACAAATTTTTGCAGATCTCGTCATTGCT
>CAYLZG010000190.1:3428-6563 GCA_964387985.1 uncultured Anaerolineales bacterium
GGCACAGCTCTCCGACAGCCTGGTCGAGCGACAGGTCATAGATGGCCTGCTTGATGGCAGCCGTAGAGGGCACGCTGTTCTCACCGCCAATATAGACCCAGTCGGCGATCTTTTCGTGCGCGCGGTAAGGTCCCAGGCAGGGGGCATCGGTGGCGGTGTAGGGGAAGTCGCTCTCGTACCTGGCCCCTGCGGCGAGCTGCGCGGCCAGGAACTTCCACTCATGGTAGTCATGAGCCCACCAACCGCCATCGCAGCCCCAGTCGTCGCTGTTGCACGAGACCAGGTACTGCTCCGCGAGATCTCCGGAGACGCCATCCTTGAGCAGGATGGCCGATTCCAGGGAGCCGACGGTGCCAAAGGCCCAACAACTACCGCAGTTGCCCTGATCGCGCACCGGGGTACAGCCACCCTGGTCGCACCAGTTGAACGCTCCAGGCAGAGCGTCGGCCGTCACGGCGTCCGGTGACGCAACATCGGGCGGCACTACATCGGGCGTCATCACATCGGGCGCCATCACGTCAGGCGCCATCGACGCGGGCTCTGTGCCGGCTGGGGTGGGCCCGGTGAGCTTCGCGGAAGGCTCAACCACCTGCACGTCCAGTGAGTACGACTTGAGCGGCGCAGCAGCAGTCTCCCAGGGACGGGCATACACGAGGTTGAGGGTGGTCCGGCCCTTGCCGATCGCAGCAAAGCGCAAGGTCTGTGTGCCGGGCGCGCCGAGCTTGCCCGGGGTGTAGGGCACCCATTCTGTGGGGTCCAGCTGACGCAACAGCCGCGCGTCCAGTCCCTGCACCTGCCAGCCATAGCCGGTGGAGGGGTTGCTCTCCAGGTTGACAACCAACACCTCACCGTTCAGGTCGACCGCCTGACCGGCGTCGCGCTCCGTGACCCGGAGCTCCTCCGGGCCTTCACCTGCAGGCAGCGGAGCCGCGGAGCTCATGCCGCCCGGTGCAATCAACAGCACCATGACCAGGCAAAACACGGTCATCCAGTGGGCTTTAGCCCTGTTCCTGAGGCTTCTCATGTTCGTGTCTCCTTGGGTTGAGTAGGGTAGGGACTGGTGTTCACGATTGATGATTTCCTTCCTGCTGACGATCAGGGGGGGGTGACCGGTTGGTCCTGCGCGGCCGCGGCGCAGGATGCGAGCTCGGCCTCGATGTGCGCCACGACATCCCGGAGGCAGGCAAAGCCGCGCCGCGTGGCTGCAGGTTCGATCTGCTGGACGGTGAAGCGCCAGGCCGGCTCGTCGCCATGCCCGATCTCTTCCGGCCGTCCGCCGCCTGGAAGGGCGCCGGGTGAGGCACCCGGTAAGGCGCCTTCTTCCAACCGGCACCGCACCAGGAAGCAGCGGTAGGGGTGGACCCCCTTGTGTGTGCCGGCTGGGTTCCTGGTTGCCCCCATGTTTGCCTCGGAGAGACGATGTGCGTAGCTCACAGTCATCTATAGCACATGGGCGTTACAAAATCGTGACCACAGCAAGATGATGTCAAGATCGCTATTCTCAACGAATGCAGAATGCTCGCTTTCCCTCGTCTGCGGCACGCACGTCGATAACTGTGCGCAGAACGCGATCCGCTACCCGTTCTCTTTGGGCAAGTGACTGGGGCCTCAGAACCCGATCTGTGCGGCCGGCACGACTATGGCGCCGCTCTCGCCAAGGTTGCGGTTCCACTCGTCAATGAGCCTCGCCGCATCCTTGCTATAGCTCGAGTGGCCGTCCTCGGCCAGCACCACGTCATAGCCCAACGCCAGCGCGCCGAGGCAGGTCGCCTTCACGCAACCGTGGGTCACGAGGCCTGTGAGGACCAGGCGCCCGATCCCGCGCGCTGCCAGCTCCGCGTGCAGCGGCGTGTCTTCGAAAGCGTTGCCGTGCTGCTTGTAGACGATGAGATCGCCTTCGGCAGGATGGAGACGGGGATGGAGCTGCCAGTCCGGTGAGCCGAACGGCAGCACCTTGTCAGAAGCATGCTGCACCATGATGACGAGCGCACCCGCCGAACGGGCGCGCCCGATCAAAGTATCGATCGCGTCGAGCAGTGGCTCCGCGCGGTATATCGGTGTGGATTTGCGAAAGAGCCCGTGCTGCAGGTCGATCACCAGCAGGGCAGTGAGTTTAGTTGACATAACTTCTCCGCTTGTTCCATTTTGGGATGGGGGATCCTTGCTCAGAACCGTAACGCAAATGTTCGGATCTGATCCGCGTGCTTTCGTTCGTCGCCGGCCTCTGCGGTGAGCAGCATGCCGATCGTCACGCGACGCCCCCTGGGCGAGCGCACTCCGGCATCCCGGAGCATATCGCCGGCGGGGAGCGCCTCCAGTCGGTCGAGCAGCGCCAGGTGCGACGCCTGGGCCGCAGCCAGGGTCGCAGCCAGGGAGGGCTGCTTGTGCTGCCTCACGAGCTGGGCGTTGAAGCTGCGCCAGTCCGGATCGTAGGCGGCATAGAACGCGGGCAGGCGCCCGGCCAGGACAGCCTCGATCGCTTCCAGGTTGGCGTGGTCCCAGCCGATCAGGTGCGCGACGATGTCATGGGCTGACCAGGCGCCGAGAAAGGGCGTGTCTTGCGCAACGGGCGGCAGGAACAGTGCTGCCTGCAGGAGAGCGGATCGCGCCTCTGCCAGATCTGCGATCAGGCGTTGTTTTTTGGTTTCGGGCGTGACCTTCATTATCTGCACTTCTGCGGCCGGTGTTCCCACCGGCTCACTCGCCCTGACCGGAGCGCGCGCAGCGAAAGCCGGAGCGCGGCTCACCATCTGCGTGCGATGAGTTGCGCGCCGAGCAGCGGCTCTGCGACTGCGTCCAGGCGGGCGTGCCCGCGGGATCGCACCAGGCCGTTCCGCGCAGGCAGTGGTTCCACGGCGGCCCGGTCACCAGCGGGTTGCGGTCCCGGAGGCGCGAGTAGTCTGACCAGTTGTACCAGTCAGCCACCCACTCGGACACGTTCCCCACCATGTCCAGGATCCCGTAGGGACTGGCGCCGTCGAGATATGACCCGACCGGCTGCAGCGTGGGTCCGCCCGCGCCATGCAGCAGCGGCAGCCGGGTCCAGGCGACATCCCATACGGTAGGGGTGCCTTCGGCCTCCGGCGCCACGCCGAAGTCCCAGCCGGCCGCATCCACGTTGGCGCGGGAGGGCTC
>CAYLZG010000191.1:0-2342 GCA_964387985.1 uncultured Anaerolineales bacterium
GCCGCCTGTGCGCCGGCATCGGTGGCCGCTTTCACCGCACCGACATCGCCCCGGACCATCACGGTCACGAGGCCGGATCCGATCTTCTCGGAGCCGATGAGCTCGACGTTGGCGGCCTTGACCATCGCATCGGCCGCCTCGATCGCGCCGACCAGCCCGCGCGTCTCGATCAATCCGAGTGCCTCACCACTGCTTGTGTTAGCCATTGTGCTTTCCTTTCATCTAATGCTGATTTGAGCGCATCGATGCCTTCGCCAGTATGCGAAGAGACACAGAAGATTTCGCCGGTCACGCCGGTGTGGCGCAGAATCTCGATGGCCCGGTCGGGGCGGGCCGAAGGGTCGTCGATCTTCGTGACGACACCGAGGACCGGCTGTTTAAACATGAGAAAGTAGTTCACCGGAACGAAGCTCTCCGGTCGCGTAGCATCCTGAACCACCAACAAGAGCTGTGCGCCGGATGCGGTTGACAACAGATGGCGCCGCATCCTGCCCATCTCCGAGTACTCGCCCGGCGTATCGATGGCATCGCCGTTGTACTCGACCATCTGGGTCTTGATGACGGCCTTGTCCCCAGAAGCGAGGGCGTTGAGCAAGGTCGTCTTGCCGGCGCCTATGCCGCCCCACACCATGAAATGCCACCTTCCGATTCACGCCTCCCTCTGGCCCGATCGCCTTCAGGGCCCTGCCGGTTATGGCTGCAGCTAGCTCCGCGTCAGCGACGCAGGATGGAAGCCGAGAATGGCCTGCAGGCCGCGGTTGACGGCCTCCACGCCGGTCTCGACACTGGATAAGTCACCGGTGATGACGAGGGTTCCGCTGAAGCGATCCACGAAGCCGATCTCGACACTTGCAGCCTTGAGCGCCAGGTCGGCCGCAATGATTGCGCTCTCGCCAGGGGTGACAGTGAGGATGCCAATCGCATCCGCCTCTTCGAGGCCGACACGGGCACAGAGGGAACGATCGGGATTTGCGATCACATGGGCAATGGTGACCTGCTTGCCAGGCACGTACTCCTGGATGATTCTGGACAAAGCCTGGTCGTGCTGCGCCATTGCATCCCCCGCCCGTGATATTTGATCTAAGAAATCTTAGCCCGGCGTGCTCGATTTAACAATGGGGAAAGCGGCGTGGGGGATAGACAAACTGACGCCGCGCGCGCCGGAAGGGCAGCCGCTCAAAGCGCGCGCGGCAAAAACTCCTGCGCTGTACTGGACAGATCGATGAAAAGTTGACTTTTGCCCGCTCTATGATGTCCTGGCGCGTTGGCTGGCCTTCATCCCGAAGACAAGACGCAGGAGGCCAACGCGTTTGATCACGAACTCGCAGAGCGCGAGGGTGATCGCAAACGAACCCAGCATCACCACCAGCAGCTTCGGCAACAGGCCCATCTCCCACTGCACCACGTAGTAGGCGATGGCGAGGATCACGGTCTGGTGGAGCACGAAGAAGGGCAGCATGACTTCCAGGCAATACTGCAGCGCCTTGTTGTTGCGGTCCAGAAAACGCATGCCAATGAACAACATGAACGCGGTCCCGCACCAGCCCGCTGCAGAAACGCACGCCCAGAAGAAGAACTCGGAGAACGTGGCCGGCGCGTCCTCAAGGCCATACGACTCGAGCGACATGAGCGTTAAGCCAAAGGCCAACGTGAAAGCGATCAAGGCGATCAGGAGCATCCACCAGTCGCGGCGGATGGCGCGCGTGAACCGCTCGTCTGCGTACATGAGGTAGCCCAGGAGGAAGAACAGCCCGAACACGGCGAAATCGGCCCAGTCATGCTCGAGGGGAAACAAGGGCTGGAGGACGAGCCGCACGACCACCAGCGGAAGCGCAAAGATCAGGATCGCGCCGCGATGCTCGCACAGCGCGGCCAGCCGCGAGACCACGGCCCGGCCTGCTTCACCCTTGAGCCAGGCGAGGAGCGGGAGCGCCAGCAGCGAAAACGCGAACAGGTAGCCCAGGAACCACATGTGGTATCCCAGCGCGCCGAAGAGCTTGGGGCCGATGTGCACCAGGCGATCTGCCACGAACTGCGACAGGGTCCAACCGGTCACCCCGGTCTCAACCCTGTGACGCCACGAGAAGTAGATCTGGATGGGCCCGAGCACGAGGGTGCCGATGAGGAAGGGGACGAGCAGCCGCATGGTGCGCTCGCGCGTGAACTGGCCTGGGGTGCGGCGCCGCAGCGCAAACCAGCTCCCCGCGCCCGCGACCGCAAAGAAGAGCGGCATGCCCCACGGGAAGAAGAGGCCCTGGATGATCGTGATCAGTTCGCTCTGCTCCGAGTTCTTGATCTCGAAGCCGGCGTTGTTGAAGATGTTGGTGACGTGGAAGAGGAAG
>CAYLZG010000191.1:2355-6528 GCA_964387985.1 uncultured Anaerolineales bacterium
CGATGACGCGCAGCCAGTCCAGATAGTACAGTCGCGCGGGCGGGCGGTCTGGAGGCCCCCCCCGCAGAGCGCTGAGCCGCGCTGGCGTCGAAGGCGATCCCTGGTGGCTCCGCATAGTGCACCTCATGTCGGTTCCGGACATTCAATAGTACGCAGGGGCGCGGGCGAGGTTGCGGAGACAAAAACAGGCCGGCTCCTCGACGGGGAGCCGGCCTGCTCTCGATGTTGTTCCGGCAGACGCCTTATCCTGCGTATGTCTCACACGACACGTTCGGATTCCAGTCAGCAAACACGCCATTGGGGTTGTGCTTCCAGGCCCATACGTGCAGCTCGTAGAAGGCGGGCATGCCATAGCGATTGGGGCTGCCCACATAGTTCAGCACCTGGCCCGCCAGCACAGGCGGACCTTCGTTGTCAGCATGCCAGTCGTCGTACAACACGAGATACTCGACCGCGGCCAGCACCAGCTTTCCATTGACTGGCTCGTACACCAGCACCTCAGGATGATTGGCATCGAGCATGCCGTCACCCACGAGCGTGGGATTCGGGTAGTGGACACCCATAGACCCATCCGGTCCGCTGACACAGCCGAGGAAGCGACCGTAACCATTGGCTTCCGCCGCGGTTACGGGGGCTCTCTGCGTCACCAGGCGGACCGTTTTCACCAGGTTGTCTCCATTCGTCTGCGCCTGGCTCACGGGTTGGGCCAGGGCCACCGTCGTCAGGGCAAAGAGTAACATAACAGCCAGGCCGATGAGCGACAAGGTGCGAATCTTCAAGATGTGTTTCATTGTTCAATCCTTTCTAATTTGTGATATACTTGCATTATAATAGTATGGCGTGCGTACTTCGTGCCTGCATCGTGAATCCTGCGTGCGTGTGAATGAATTTGGAGAAGTGACATGCGGCACGAAACGGTAGCCACTGGAAAGCCATGGACCTTGCAGATATGCCTCCTGGGCGCACCCCGGGTCATCCTCAATGGCGCGCCTCTGGCCGGGCTCACTTCTGCCAAGGCCCAGGCCCTGCTGTTTTACCTGGCGGTCACGGGACAGATGCATGCTCGCCCCGCGCTGGCTGCGCTTCTCTGGGGAGACATGCCCGAAGACGCGGCCAGGGGCAACCTGCGCAAAGCCTTGCAGCAGCTGCGGGAGCACCTCGGATCCTCTTTGCGCATCGAGCGGGATGCGGTGGGCCTTGCGGAGGACGCAGGATGCTGGGTGGATGCGGTTGAGTTCGAGGAGTTGGTGCAGGCGGCAACGCCTCCCGGCATCCCGGGCCGCCTGCAGCGTGCCGCAGCGCTCTATCGGGGCGACTTTCTGGAAGGGTTCTATGTCCGGGATGCGCCTGATTTCGAGGACTGGTGGCTCGTGGAACGGGCGCGGCTGCGCGAACAGATGTTGGGAAGCCTGTGTGCGCTGGCGGACCATCGCGCCGGGAAGGGTGACTTCGAGGGAGCGATCGCCTTCGCCCGCCGCCTCCTCGAGATCGAGCCCTCACGCGAGGACGCGCACCGGCGCTTGATGGCGTGGCTGGCCATCAGCGGACAGCGGAGCGCGGCCCTGGCCCAGTATGAGATCTGCCGCCGGGAGCTGGCCGCGGATCTTGCCGTCGAGCCCGATGAGGAAACCAACAGCCTCTGCCAACGCATCCGCAGGGGCGACTTGAAGCCGCCGGCCATTCACACGCCCCCGGCTACGCATGTGCCGCCTGTGCCCCATGCGGGTCCCCGGCGCCCTGCATTTCTGGACGAACCCGCAGAGACCGCGGAGCGACCGCAGGAGCCCTTCGTCGGCCGCGAGTCTCAATTGAAGCAGCTGGAAGGATTCATGGACGCCGCGGTTGGTGGGCGAGGCCAGGTTGCATTCGTGAGCGGAGAAGCCGGCTGGGGAAAGACGCGCCTCCTGGCGGAATTCGCCGGCCGCGCCCAGCAGCAGCACCCCGGCCTGATCGTCGCGGCCGGCGTCTGCACCGGATATGCGGACATGGGCGACCCCTACCTGCCCTTCCGCGAGATCCTGCGCACGCTCTCCGGCGACATCGAGCAGGGCTGGGCTGCTGGCAGCATCACGCGCGAGCACGCGCTCCGCCTGTGGCGCTTCCTGCCGGACGTGGTCGAGGCCCTGCTCGTGCACGGCCGGCATCTCGTCGACGTTCTTGTCCCCGGAGAGTTGCTCCTGAGCCGGGCAGCCGTTCACGAAGCGATCGCACCGCAGCAACGCCAGCGGCTCCAGGAACTGGCAGAGCGCGGCCAGGCCGAAAGCCAGCAATCCGGCACCAACCAGGGGCGCATCTTTGAAGAAGTCGCCCATGTGCTGCATGCCTTGTCTCAGGACCGGCCGCTGCTCCTGATCCTGGACGATGTGCACTGGGCCGATGCCTCGTCAATCAGCCTGCTCTTCCACCTGGCCCGGCGGTTGTCCGGCTCTTCCATCCTGATCCTGGGCGCCTATCGACCGGAAGAGATCGCGCTGGGCCAGGAGGAAAAAGATCATCCCCTGGCCGGGGTCCTGGCCGAGTTCAAGCGGCTTTTCGGCAATTCGGAGGTGGAGCTGAGCCAGGATGAGATGACCGGCCGCAGCTTCGTCGATGCCTTGCTAGACACCGAATCCAACGCCTTTGACGAGAAGTTCCGGCGCAGGCTGGCCGAAAACACGCGCGGGCATCCCCTCTTCACGGTCGAGACGCTTCAGAATCTGCGAGAGCAGGGGCACGTCTATCGTGACCGTCGCGGCCGTTGGGTCGAAAGCCCAACTTTGTCCTGGGAAGCGCTCCCCAGGCGCGTGGAAGGCGTCATCGAAAAGCGAATCAGCCGCCTGGCGCCCGCGCTCAGGCGCGCGCTGCTTGCAGCCAGCGTGGAGGGGGAGGACTTCACTGCCGAAGTCGTGGCCCGGGTGTGCGGCGTGGAGGACTCGACCATGATCGGCATGCTGAGCAGCGAGCTGGCCCGAAAGCATCGCCTGGTCGAGGCCAGCGCGGTCCGCTGGGCAGGCGAAAGACGCATCTCCGGCTATCGTTTCGGTCACAACCTGTTTCAGAAGTACCTCTACGACACCCTCGACCCCGCGGAGCGAGCCTACCTGCACGAGGCCGTCGGGAATATGCTGGAAGAGCTGTATGAGAGACGGACGGAGGAGATCGCGGTCCGCCTGGCCAGGCATTTTCGGGAAGCTGGCCATCTCCGCAAGGTCGCGGCGTACCTGAAGCAGGCCGGCGATGGCGCGGCTCGTGTCTACGCCAACGCGGAGGCGATCGCCCATTACGGCGAGGCCGTGGACCTGGCACAGCGGATTCAAGGCGAAACCGGCGATCTCACGCCGCTCTACCTCCGCCTGGGACGGTCGCTCGAACTGGACTCGCAGTTCGAGCAGGCTGTGGCGACATACGAAAGCATGGAGGTATTGGCCCGGCAGCGCGGGGACAGGCGCATGGAGCTGGCATCGTTGATCGCCCGCGCCACGATCCACTCCGTGCCGACTGCGGTCCATGATCCCCACCAGGCACAGGCGCTGGGAAACCGCGCCCTCACCCTGGCAGGAGAACTGTCTGACCGGGCTGCTGAGGCCAGGATCCTGTGGAACCTGTCGCTGGCCCATTACTTCTCGAACCAGCTCGGCCAAGCCATCGACGCCGGAGAGCGTTCTCTCAGCCTGGCCCGCGAGCTCGATCTGCGCGAGCAGACGGCACAGACGCTCAATGACCTGGGAGGCTTCATCTATCTGTACAGCGGGCGCCTCGACCAGGCCAAAACGGCGCTCGAAGAGGCAGGCAAGCTGTGGGAGATGCAGGGGAACAAGCCCATGTTGGCCGACAGCCTGAGCGGATCGAGCATCGCCCACACCTACGCGGGCGACTTTGGGCAGGCGATTGCCCTGTCAGAGCAGGCCTGGAGGGTCAGCCAGGAGATCGGCAATCTCTGGGGCCAATCCTACAGCCAGTGGACCCTGGGAGATGTCTATCGGGAACAGGGAGAATACAGCCGGGCCATCGCGGTCTCGGAGACGTGCATCCAGCTGGCGGAACAAGCCGGTTTCCTCGCGGCCCAGACCTATACGAGGATGCGACTGGCGCGCATCTATGCGGATCTTGGAGCCCTGGATCACGCCCTGGCGCTGGCAAGAGCTGCCCTGGCCCTGGCGCGGGCGCACCTGTCCAGTCACGTCAGTCACGGGC
>CAYLZG010000192.1:0-6479 GCA_964387985.1 uncultured Anaerolineales bacterium
TTGCCGGTGTGCTTGACGCCTGCCTTCGCCAGCATCGGCCGCAGCACATCCATCGCAGCCTGCATCGCCTTGGCCGAGCGCAGCACCTCGGGGACAAACATGTTGCCGGCCTTGAACTCGACGCCGACGTGGTCCATGCCCGCCATCAGCCCCTGGTTCAGGACCTCTTCGGGTGAGGAGCCCCCATCCAACGCCTCCTCCGTCAAATCGACGATGTCATCGACGTTGCCCTCGATGATCGCTTCGGAAATTTGCATCAGAACTTCGCTCACAGCTTAGTCTCCTTCACTAAGATTTGATCACAGAATCAGTTTGATCGAATCGCCGAAGGACACGATATGGCGCCGCATGGCGCGATCTGCCTGGGCGATATTCCCTGTAGTAATGGCCTCGATGATCTCATCGAAGGCATCCTCCGCAAGATGCTGCGGCTCAAGGCGGTGAATGAACAGATACCAGATACGCAAGGACAGGTTGAAAAGCATCTCGCATTCGTCTGCCAACAGCCGATTGTGAGCGGCTTCGCGCAGCACAGCATGGAGCTGGCGGTCAATTGCCAGCAGCGCTTGCGGATCGCCGCTACATTCGCACTCCTTGGCCTCAACAATCAGGCGGCGCATCTCATCGACCTCATCGGGCCTGGCGCGCTGCACGGCAAGCCGTGCGGTCAATGGATCCAGTTCCTGACGAATCTCTTGCACGTGCAGTAGATCCGTCAGGGCAACATCGGCGACGAAGATGCCGCGCCGGGGAGAGACCACGACCAGGTTTTCCGCTTCGAGAAGCTTCAATGCCTCGCGCACAGGGGTGCGGCCCAAGCCCAGCTCCCCCATCAGATCGGCTTCCTGGATAACCGCGCCCGGCTGCATTGCCGTCGTAATGATCCGTTCTTTGATCTGCTGGTATGCCCTTTGGGCATCGGTCAGCGTGAGTATCTCTCCAACCATAAGCGCCTCATCTTGAGTGCAACCTTGGGCCGCGCAACTTATGAAGCAGCGGCCTTCAGGCGCTTTCGATAGGCCTTGATCCAGCGTGCCCCGTACGAATCGTGGCCCATGGACAGATCCGCCGCGAGAATGGCCGTGATCACAGGAGTGGCCAACGGATTGGTGATCGGGCAGGTCAGACCCGCATGGATCGCCATTGCAATGAATGCCGAGTTGATGTATGCGCGGTCGGGCATGCCAAACGAGATGTTGCTGGCGCCCATCGTGATATTGACGCCGAATTCGGCCACGATCAGCTCGATGGAATCGAGGGCGAGGCGACCGGCGTTGCTGTCCGCACCCATCGTCAGCGCAAGCGGATCAACCACGATATCTTCGATCGGGATGCCCAACTTGCCTGCACGCTCGATGATCTTTCCGGCCACCTTCAACCGGGCCTCGGCCGTCTCAGGGATGCCGTCATCGTCCATACACAAGGCGATTACTGCAGCACCATGCTCCCTGGCAATCGGCAGCACGGCGTTGAGCGAGCGCTCTTCACCGTTGCAGGAGTTGATCAACGCCTTGCCATCATACAACTTAAGGGCGGCGGCGAGTGCCACGGGGTCAGCCGTATCGATGCACAGCGGAACATCGGTGACCTCCATGACGTTCTTGAGCACCTGAACCAACAACTCTGGCTCGTCCGCGCCGGGCACGCCTGCGTTCACGTCCAACATGTGCGCACCCGCCTCGACCTGCGCGATCGCATCGCTGCGGGCAATGCCGAAGTCACCCGCAGCGAATGCCGCGAGGACCTGTTTACGCCCGGTCGGATTGATGCGTTCTCCGATGATGACCGTGGGGTTCTCCCGATTGATCTCGATCGTTTTCTTGGACGATGAGACGACTGTAGTTAGAGCCTTTGCCATATTCTTCACCTCACATTAGTTATTCTGATAGCGCCTGCGCCAACTGCGTCGGCGTTTCAAAGCGCCCTGGCCAGGTCGCGGACCATCCCTTCGAAATCAGCCCCTGGCGCTCCGGAACCAGATCAACACGCCCGGGTTCAGTGCCGCTTGCATACCCGTGAGGGCAGCACTCAATCCAATCAGCGATCATGCGGCCCGTTATCGGCGCGAGGCCGATGCCGGCGCCTTCATGTCCTGTTGCCAGAAACAGCCCGGGGTGCGTTTCCACCGGTCCAATCAGCGGGAGATGGTCGGGACTCCATGGCCGAAGCCCTGCATAGCTGCGGATTGCGCTCGCCGCTGCCAGTGCTGGCACGAATCGAATCGCCCGCGCTGCAATTGCCTGGACAATCTCCACTCGAACCGATCGATCGAAACCGCAGAACTCCCGGCTGCTACCGAGGAGCAGCGTATCATTGGCTGTTTTCTCCGCGATCAGCGCCACCTGCATATCACCAGCCGACGACTTCACCGAGGCCGCATAGTTTCCTTCGGCCAGCGGGTGTACGATCAGGTCCGGTGCGTGACGCACCGATGCGACGATGATGTGGCCCTTGCGCGGCCGGACCGGCAGATCCAGACCGGTCCCACGCAGCATCTCGCTGCTCCACACTCCGCCAGCAACCACCACCGCATCCGCCGCGATAGCACCATCTGCAGTGATGACGCCCGTCACCCGGCCATCGGGCTGGCGGTGCAGGCCGGTGACTTCCACTCCCTGCCTCAGCTCTGCGCCGAGTTGTGCAGCTCCATCCAACAAGGCCAGCGTCGCCCTGCGGGCGTCGACCTGCGCATCACCCGAAAAGAAAACACCGCCGGCCAGGTCAGGTGCGAGATTGGGTTCGAGTGCCAACAGTCCCGCTCCATCCAACACCTCGGAGCGAATGCCGACTTTCCCCAGATCCGCCGCTTTCTCTCGCAGGCCGTCCAGCACCTCTTCGGTCTCGGCCAGCACGATCGAACCCTGGCGCCGATACTCGAAGTCCCGGGGCAGCGCCTGGGCCAGGCCGGCCCACAGCATTGCGCTGGCCTGGGCCAGTTCCAACTCCGCGGGCGAGAGCTTATCCCAGGACAGGATCAACCCGTCACACGCCCTCGAGGTCCCGCTGGCAAAGAACCCGCGCTCCAGGACCCGGACGCTCATGCCGGCCTGCGCCAGGTAGTACGCGCACGCTGCGCCTACGATCCCACCGCCAGCGACGATCACCTCGGGGGATTTCACCGAACGTCCCCGTGCCCGGCGATAAGCCTCTTGCGGTCATGTCCGCGGATGGCCATGCCTGCAAGAGGCACCGGCCTGACCGGCGGCCGCGTCTGAAACAGTCCTCCTGCCTCGACAGGCCTGCCGGTTTCGGCGGCGAGCAGGCGGGCCAACCCGGGACCGCACGTGCGTCCCTGGCACAAGCCCTGGCCTACACGGAGCGCGGGCTTCAGAGCATCGAGCGACCTTGTCCCGGCTGCAATGGCTGCGCGCACCTCCCCGGCGGTCACTTCCTCGCACCGGCACAGGGGTGTATCGTCGGGCATCGCCCGGGTCAGTACCTCCGGAGCACCAAACATCAGATTGACCAGGGCGCCGAAGCGCGCATTCTGGCGCCTGCAACGAGCGATGCGTACCAACTCGGCCTGCAATGCGGCCTGGGGCAGCCTGCCCAGGACGGCCGCTGCGCTCATTGCCGCGATCCGCCCGCTCAAGAGGGCGCTGCTCGCGCCACTGATGCCAGATGTTTCTCCTGCCACAAACAAACCCGGCACGTTCGTTCGAACCCCTGACGCCGCATCAACCTCCACGGCCCACCCGCCCAATGCCGCACTGTATATGATCCTGGCACCGGCAAGCTGGGCCAGCTCGATGTTCGGCGCCAGGCCGTAACCGACGCACAACAGATCAACCGGCTGCGTCTCAGTGCGCCCTGGCAGCGGCGCGCCTGTGGGGTTCAGCCTCGCAATATCCACCGCTTCCACGCGGTCAGCCCCTGTGGCCCGAACGACTGCCCGGCCAAACAGGTACGGTACATGGCCCCGGCGCAAAGTGGATAGATAATGCCAGCTTTCGCCCCGCCGGTCCCACAATGCGGGCGCCCAATCGAGCACGCCGGACAGAGAACGGGGGGCGATCGCAAGGGCCGCCCGTACGTGCACGGCCTCCAGAACCCCCATGACGTGTGCGCCAGCCTCGATCAGCTTTGCCGCGGCCGGGAGCAGGAGCGGCCCCGATCCTGCGATCAAGACCCGCTGACCGGGCCTGGCCGGACTCACCCCATGGCGCCTGATCAGCAGCTGAGCTGCCCCAACCGTCATGACCCCCGGCAGCGTCCAACCGGGGAATGGTGTGACCGTCTCCCGCGCGCCGGTGGCCAGGATGACGGCATCCACTTCGATGCACTCCGAACCCGCCTGAACGTCGTCTCCATCACGAGAGTAGACCATGGCCGCAAGGCCGGGGGCATGCCCATCTGGATTGGACGTGAGGCTCCACACGGTCGCGCCCCACCGGAGCTCGAGACCGGCGTCTGCCGCGCGGCTCAAGGCGTGCGCCCGGGCAATCAGAGCCGCGCCATCGCGCTCCGCCCGTGTACTGAAGCGGCGTTCTGCGCCGGTGCGCTGGCCGCCTGGCAGGCCGCACGGTGACAGGTACTGTCCCCCTGCAGCGGCCGCCTCATCCACCAGCACCACACGCAGACCGAGTTCCGCAGCCGTTACTGCTGCGGCCAGGCCAGCAGGGCCTGCGCCGATGACGAGGATACGCTGACCGGCCGCCAAATACGGAAGATCCGCATCCGAATGCGCTGACATCGAAGCTCGCCCTATCAAGACTGCAGATGCACGGACATGCCCGGGCGAGCGAGCGTCATGCACGCGCGCTGGTCGGGGATGCCATCGATCGTAACGACACAGTCATAACAGACGCCCATGCCACAGAACACACCGCGCGGTGCACCGCGGGCGGTACGGCGCAACACCAACTGGCCTGAGGCGATCAACACCGCTGCAACGGTCTGCCCGCGCCGGGCCGGAAGGGACAGGCCATCCACCTGGATGGTGAACTGGTCTTCCACATCCGGTACGGCTTGCGCCTCCGGTACGTCTTTCACCGCAACTTCAGCAGTCATGGGGCGAGCGCTCCATTGACGTCGGATCTTACTTGCGGCGGAGGCGAGCACTTATCCAGTTGTAAAAGTACGCCAAACCACCCGGATAGTACGTCATAACGGCGATCATCAGCACACCGTAGATGATCAGGTGCAGGCCTGGCAGGTTCGTGAAGTTGGATCGGATCCACTCGGTGAAGAGCACGAACGGGAATGCCACGACCATGCCACCCCACAGGCTGCCGCGACCACCGATGTAGGCGATGGCCAGCACTTCGACCGTCTTCGACGTGTGCATCATCGGCTGGGGCGTGAGCGATCCGAAGAAGTGGGCATAGAAGCCGCCCAGCCAGCCGGCAAAGAAGCAAGACAAGGTGAAGTTCAGCACCTTGTAGCGGGTCGGATTGATACCCGATGCCCTGGCCGCATCCAGGTTCTGTCCGATGGCCTTAAAGGCCAGGCCGATGTGCGAGCGTGTGACCAGGCGCAGGGTGATGTAGACGACCAACATCATCCCCAGGATGATATAGAAATATGGCCGGTTGGCGTTCGTGTTCAGCAGGGTTTCGGGGCTCATGCCCAGTGGGCCGCGGGTCAGGGTCACCAGGTTGCGGGCCAGGCCGAGCAGTGCCATGCCGACGAACCAGGCCATGACTGCGGCATAGATGCCGCGCAGCCGAAGGGTGATCACGCCCAGGCCGAAGCCGACGATGCCGGCCACGATGGCGCCCACCCAGATGCCGATCCAGGGCGAAATGCCGGGCTGAATCGCCAGCACCGGCGATGTGTTCGCCAGGATGGCGGAGGTGTAGGCGCCCAGGCCGAGGATGGCCGCGAACCCGAAGTTGACCACGTTGATGTAGCCCGCCGTGAAGTCGAACGCGACCGACTGCGCGGCCAGGAACGCGCCCATGATCAACCACCGCAGGTAGTGCTCCTGGTTGAAGGGCGGAATCCAAGGCGATGCCGCGAGCAGCAGCAGCATCAGGAGGCCCAACGGCGTAAATCCGATCCGCAGGAGAGCGCTCTTCAGCTTCTCCCACAAGCTGGCGGCCCCGGCAGGGCTGCCGGCTGTGCTAAGAGATTGATTAGTAGTCATTGTTGTACGTCTCCCCGCCTTATTGCTCTTGGACGCCTTTGACCTCAGATCCGAAGATGCCCGAGGGCACGAGGATCAGCACGATGACCATGACCACGGTGGGAATCACGTCTTCCCAGTTGATACCGAAGAACTGCTGTGTGGCGGTCTGCAACAGAGCAACGATGAATCCGCCGACTGCAGCGCCCGCGACGTTCCCCAGACCGGCCAGCATGACCACGTACCATGAGAAATAGAGCGGCTTCAGCCCGACCGTCGGGTAAGCCTGAAACATGAAGAGCAAAGCGGCGCCAGCCATGGCAGCCGTGGCCGTGGCCAGGGCAAACGTCAGGGTGTGGATGAAGGTCAGGTTGATGCCGACCATCTGTGCGCCGGTCTCGTCCTGGGCGAC
>CAYLZG010000193.1:0-6463 GCA_964387985.1 uncultured Anaerolineales bacterium
TTCATGTCCGGCCGGTCCATCACCACCTGCCGGTCGAAACGCCCCGGCCGCAGCAGCGCCGGATCCAAAATGTCCGGCCGGTTCGTCGCCGCAATCAGGATCACGTTCGTGTCCGTGTCGAAGCCGTCCATCTCCACCAGGATCTGGTTCAGCGTCTGCTCGCGCTCGTCGTGGCTGCCCCCCAGCCCGGCCCCGCGCTGCCGCCCCACCGCATCGATCTCGTCGATGAAGATGATGCACGGCGAGTTGCGCTTCGCCTGCTCGAACAGGTCGCGCACGCGCGACGCACCCACGCCCACGAACATCTCGACGAACTCCGAGCCGGAAATGGAGAAGAAGGGCACGCCGGCCTCCCCGGAGATCGCCTTGGCCATCAGCGTCTTGCCCGTGCCGGGCGGCCCCACCAGCAGCACACCCTTCGGAATGCGCGCCCCGAGCGAGGCGAACTTCTGCGGCTCCTTGAGAAATTCGACGACCTCCTGCAGCTCCTGCTTGGACTCGTCCGCACCGGCCACGTCCGCAAAGGTCACGGTGGGCTTGTCGCCCGTAAACACGCGCGCCTTGCTCTTGCCGAATGACATCGCCTGGCTATTTGAACCTTGCGCTTGACGCAAGATCATCACGAACAAGCCGCCGATCAGCAGCAGCGGCAGTATGGTTCCCAGGACGGTCAGCCAGCCCGACATATCGCTGGGCGGTGAGATCTTCAGTTCAACCTTCGCAAGCTGTTCCGGCGTCACGCCCAACCGCATCAGCGAGGTCGTCAGATTGACGTCTTCTTCCTTCTGGGAGACGAAGACGGTCTTGTCTGTTAGCTGCACCGTCAATTGATCGCCAGACACCACGATTCGGGTGACATCTCCGGTGCGGATCAACGCAGCAACCTCCGTCAGCCCTCTCTCTTCGGGCCGGTCGGCAGATTGCGAAGCGCTATAGAAGAGAACGGCCACCGCGACTACGATCAGAATGTAGACAAGGCCGTTTTTGCGCCAATTGGCATTCACTGTCAGCAACCTCCAGATGGGCAGTCCTTATCACTGAACGAAGTCAGAGGACGGCCCATAACCTCGCTCATAATTATAACAGGTTTCTTCCGAACGGCTAGGCGTCTGGCTTACAGTACGCAGAGGGGCTTTGGTTACAGAAAAGGCGTTTGCCCTTCGTGAATCCAGGTCGATTATGACGCAAGTCATTTGACTCGGAGTGTTCTCTGTGATACTCTAGCCTTTGAAGAATTTAATAGTATTCGGTGGAGATTTGGGGAAAGCCGGTGAAAGGCCGGCGCTGTCCCGCAACTGTAGGCCATGCTTCGTGCAAGGCGAGCCAGAAAACCCTCCTCCACTGGGTTCTCAACGACCTTCGAGGCAAAGGGAGTGGGAACCGGTTGACCTTGTCCCTTCATCAGTTTGAAGTTTGAGGTCCCGGATGCTCCCCTTGCCACAGTCGGGCAAGGGGTTTTTCTTTCATGAAGCACCCCGATGTCGAGGGTGCTTTTTCGTTTGGGGCTTTTCAATGATGAAAATGCGTAGTGTCACCAGGTTGCTGGCACTGATTGTTCTTCTGACGGCTGCGCTGGGAGCACCGGTGCACGCTGATGACGACGTATCCGGCGCAGCTTGCCGCGCGGTCTCATGGTTGCGCGGCCAACAGAAATCGGACGGAGGATTCGGCGTCACGCAGGAGAGCAGCGCGGCGGTCACAGCGGATGTGGCTTATGTGCTCGCTCTGTTGGGAGAGGATGTGGATGGTCCTCGATGGACAGCTGCTTCCGGTAAGAGCCCGCTCGACGCCCTGCAGGTGCTCAGCCTCCCGACCTATGTGACTTCGGATCCGGGGCAGGCGGGCAAGGTAACGCGCGCTGTGGCCGCTGCCGGCGCGAACCCGCACAACTTTGGCGGCACCGATCTGGTGGAGACCATTTGGGGCTTTTACGATCCGGGCACTGGCCGGTACCACCCAAGCTGGCTGTTTCGCCATACGGTGGCTGTCGAGGGCCTTCTTCGCAGCGGAGAGAAGGTGCCCCAGGCCGCCTACGATGCGTTGATCGATGCGCAGCTTGGGGACGGCGGTTGGTTCTGGAGTTTTGATGGCGAACAGGGAGACGTTGATACCACCGGGCGGGTCTTGATGGTCATGGCCAATCTGGCCAAAGTGCCAGCGTCAGACACCTATGCCAGGGCCGTCGGCTGGCTGAAGGCTGTTCAACTTCCCGATGGCGATTGGAATACCGGATTCATGGCGGGGCCTGCCAATGCCAACTCGACGGCCCTTTCCACTGGAGGACTTATCGCTGCCGGTTCTCAATTGCAGCCCGGTGGCTCCGAGGAAGAAGCCGAAGCCGCGCTCGATACGCTGCTATCGTTTCAGGAGCAATCCGGGGCGTTCGTGTACATGAAGGAAGCAGGCATGGAGGAGAGCAGAGTTGTGGCAACCACCGATGCCCTGGCGGCGCTAGCCCTGGTGATCCAGGAACCGTCACCCTGCAGGTTGCCCTATCTGCCAATGATCCTGGCCCAATAATCGACTGGCTCTCCCGGGCCAGCCATCATCCTTGAGGAGGAAGTTCAGTGTTTCACCGCACGCCATTCATTCTGCTAGTGATCGCCGTCATACTTGCCTTGACCGGGGGCGCGTCCTTCGCGCAAACCGGCGAAACAAAGCAAATCGGCGTTGTCGTTACGTTCCCGGATGGCACAACACACACTGAGGTTGTGACTGTGCCCACGTCTGCTACCGCACTCGATGCACTCAAGGCGGCCAAACTCAGCGTGGAGACGGCGGATGGCTCGTTTGGGCCCGCCCTGTGCAAGATCAACGCGACTGGCTGTCCGGTAGATAATTGTTTCTGCGATGAAAAGACCTATTGGGCCTACTTCCATTTGAATGGGACGGCCTGGGCCAACGCCCAGGAAGGCGTTGGGGCCTATGTGCCCGCGGACAAGGCCGTGGAGGGGTTCGCCTGGAGCGGGTTCGATGCCAATTTCAACCCGACGGTTTTGCCTCCCGTGCACCAGTTCGACCAACTGCTGGCAAAGCAGGCGCCGGGCCTGCCGGTTGCGCTCATTGTTGCACTGGTCCTGCTAATCGTCGCCGTGGTTGCTTTGGTCTGGTACATGCAGCGAATGCGCCGGCAGTCCGCCCGGTAGAGAGTGAGAGAGATGTCCGTAAAGAACGCCGCACGTCGGACTCGACGGATCTTCCTCATCGAGGCGCTCCTGGCGGTTGCCGTGCTGCTCGGTGGCACTTCTTTGCCTGTCGCGCAGGCCTCAACCGCACCGCAGGTAGAGCAGCAGGAGCCGGTCCAGGGAGAAGGAGCGAATCGGGCCGCGCTCGTCGTTCGATACCAGGATGGCAGCGTGCAGACTCGCTGCGTCGCGTTCTCTGAGGCGGAGATACGCGGCGACGAACTTTTGAAGCGCTCGGGCCTTGCGCCGGTCATGTCCGCTGAGGGCACCGTCTGCAGCATCAGTGGCCTGGGCTGCCCCCCGGATGACTGTTTCTGCAAGTGCCCGTTCCCAGAGTGCGAATATTGGGCATATTATCACTGGCAGGATGGTGCGTGGTCTTACTCGTCTATCGGCACTGCGAGTCACCGGGTGAGCTCCGGGGCACTGGAGGGCTGGTCCTGGGGGCAAGGCAACTTCCAGCAGGGCGTTGAGCCGCCTGCAATCTCATTCGAACAGATCTGCTCGGACGCACCGGGCGTGGGTGAAGCTTCTCCGCCTTCCGCAACAGACCTGTCCGGCAGCCAGGCGGCCGCCATGCATCATGCGGGGCCGGCCACCGTCGCGGGTACGGCCCGGCACATCACGGAAAGCCGGTCATTCAGCCCAAGTCTTCTGCCCGGGTATGCGGCATACATGCTGGCGCTGGCAATCCTGATCGTCATCGGGTGGTACGTGCTGCACCGCAGGAACAAGAACGGCACAGTGCTTGTTCGGGAATTGTCCTCTGATGACCGGTGGCTTTCTCGTGAGGTGCACGGCCGGGGGCGTGAATAGGCCGTACGAGAAACTTGACTGCACAAGAGACGTTCCATCCCGTGGCCTGGACGGCATGGCTGGTCGCGGCAGCGCTGCCGGCGCTTTCCACGCGCAATCCACTCTATCTCAGCCTGGTTCTTGCAGCCGTGAGCATCACCTACATCGCCTTGGGCCAGCGCAATCCGACCGCCCGGAGCTGGAGTGCATTCGTCCGGGTCGGCGCGTTCTTCTGGCTGCTTACAATCCCATTCAGCATGCTCACGTCGCACCACGGCACAATGGTGCTGTTTTCGCTGCCGCAATCCTGGCCGATCATCGGCGGTGCGATCACCCTGGAAGCTTTCCTATACGGTTTAACCGGCGGATTGGCGCTCGTGACGCTCTTGCTGATCTTTGCTGCATTCAACGTTGCGGTGGATCAGGCGCGCCTTCTGCGAATGACGCCCGGCTTCATGTACCAGGCTGGTGTGGTGACCAGCATTGCGGTTGCTTTCGTGCCGCAGATGGTCGCTACCTGGCAAGCCATCCGCGAGGCCCAGCAGGTGCGCGGTCATAGATTCCGTGGGATTCGTGATCTGTTGCCGCTCATCTTGCCGTTGCTGGTCACGGCGTTGGAACGCGCGATGCAGCTCGCGGAGTCTATGGAGGCGCGGGGATTTGGAGGGCAGGTCCTGCAGGCAACGCCGCGCCAGCGTCTGGCGCATCAGCTTGCCCTACTCGACGGTTTGGGGTTGGTCGGTCTCGGGCTGGCAGTCAATGGATTCTTGCCGCACTTCAAGGTCATTGGGAGCATACAGCTGGTTTGCGGATTGGCGCTCATGATGTGGAGCTTCTGGGATGTCGGTCGCCGCTCGAAGCGCACCCGCTACCGGCGGTGGCCTTGGGGCCGGCTGGATCGCGTGGTGCTCATGCTGGGGCTTCTGGGAGCATCCGCCTGGGGAGTGATCCTCCTGATGCAGCCCGAATGGCTGCACTACTATCCCTACGAGCCCTACTCACCCTGGCCAACCTTTAACCCGATCATCGGCGCAGTGCTCCTGTTGTTGGCCTTGCCGGGCGTTTTGTTGCGCCCGACTGTTGAAGAGAGCGAGGTCAGCGCGGCAACGTGATTACCCTGTCACATGTCACCTACACCTATCCCGACCAGGCGCGGCCCGCTCTGGCCGACTTCAGCGTCACCATTCCCCAGGGCGAATTCGTGTTGGTGGTCGGTCCATCCGGCGCGGGCAAGTCTACGTTCCTGCGCAGCCTGAATGGCCTTGCACCTCACTTCTATGGTGGGCGTTGGGCAGGGAGCATTGAGGTTGGCGGCAGGAACCCCGTCGACTTGGCCCCGCGCGGCATGGCCGATCTCGTCGGCTTCGTATTTCAGGACCCTGAAGCCCAGTTTGTCGTCGACACGGTCGAAGATGAGCTGGCCTTTGCTATGGAAAACTTCGCCCTGCCGCCTGCCACCATGCGCAAACGCATCGAGGAAGTGCTGGATCAGATGGGCATCGCGGAGCTGAGACAGAGGCGGATCAGCACGCTGTCTGGGGGAGAAAAGCAACGCGTGGCAATTGCTGCAGTCCTGGCGCTGCAGCCTGAAATCCTGGTGCTGGACGAGCCCACCTCCCAGCTCGACCCGCAGGCTGCTGAAGATGTCCTTCTTGCATTGCGCCAATTGAACGAAGACCAGGGATTGACGATTGTCCTGAGCGAGCATCGTCTGGAACGCGTCGCGCAGTATGCCGATCATATGCTGTATTTGCCTGCGTTGGGGGCTGCGCCGGTGCTGGATGCGCCGCGCAAGGTCATGGCTCAGCTGCCACTTGTGCCGCCCCTGGTGGATCTTGGCCGGACTCTGGGGTGGGACCCGCTTCCCTTGACCATCAAGGAGGGCCGCCCCTTTGCCCGCAGGCTGGGACCTCAGCTCGCAGCCCGGATCTCAGGCAAGACCGAAGAGCATTCGGTTACGGCGAGTCCTCCTGGTGACGCCGGCCCGGAGACTGATGGTGAGGCATTGTCTGCGCCGGTCCTCTCCACCCGCGATCTTCACTATGCCTATCACGGTCATCGGGCTGTTCGGGGTGTCTCGCTGGACATTCGCCAGGGCGATTTTGTGACGCGGATGGGCCGTAATGGCTCGGGGAAGAGCACCCTGCTTAAGGCGTTTGTGGGTCTCCTCAAGCCGGATGCGGGTCACGTGATGGTGGCAGGTCTTGATACGCGACGAGTGGATGTCGATGCGATCATCCAGCATGCCGGCTATGTCCCTCAGCATCCTGGGTCGCTCCTCTTCAGTGAGACACTTGCGGCAGAGTTGACGTTTACCCGCAAGAGCCATGGCATGCCCCCTGACCCCGAGGGAGATATCGCACTCTTGACGCGCCTCGGACTGGCAGAGCTGAGGGATCGAGATCCGCGCGATTTGAGCGGCGGTGAACAGCAGCGAGCGGCGCTGGCCGCCATCCTGGTTGCCGAACCCCAGATCATTTTGC
>CAYLZG010000194.1:0-6254 GCA_964387985.1 uncultured Anaerolineales bacterium
TAGGGCCTGCCCGAAGCAGGTTTCTATGGGGAAAATGCCTGCGGCGCAGCGCTTTGGGTGCGAGCAAGAACGCTGCGCCGCAGGCGTCATTCAGGATCCTGACGTCGACCCGCAGGTGCGAGCCGCCCCGGAATCAGTAAGTCACTCTTCGAGGAAGCACCTTGGCGTGCTCGACCCAGCGGTTGACTTCGTTCTGCGTGGGCAGCCTGCGGACCAGCTTCTTCTCCGCGTTCACCGCCGTCATCTTGGCCAGCAGGTTGGTCGGATTGCGCTGCGCCAGCTCCGGCACAGTATCCACGCCCGAGTTCTCCAGCAGGTCGGAGTACTCTTCCGCCACGCCCTTGATGCGGAACAGGTCGGCGCGATTCACCCATTCGAGGATCGTCTTGACGTCGATCCCGGTCTCCGTTGCGATCTGTTCGCGGCCCTCGGGGGTTGCACCCTTGTTGAGCAGCGCCTCCGTTGTGGCCATGCCCGCTGCCAGCAATTTGGCCGCGGAACCCTCGCCGATGCCCTCGATCATTTTCAGGCTCGTCATGTAGTATCTCCTTCCATTGGAATCGGAAAACCAGCCGCCAGGTTATTCGGACGCGTACGACAGAATCAGTATACGCGTTTCTCCACAGAAAGCAACTATCCAACCGGATGGCTAACCACCAACAGGCTGCGCATCAAACCGTGATCGCGGGCCGAGGGTCAGGGTGCCAGCGGGCAGTTCTGCCCGGGGAAAGCAGGAGGGAGACCGGATGGGGACGGGACCGGCCCGCCCCCATCAGCGCAGGCTAAGGGGCGATGGCGATGGCCAGGACATAGCTGGCCGCTCCCGCGCCCGATGCCACCCGCACATCGATGCGGTAATCCTGGCTGGAGGGCAGCACCAGGTAGAACCACGGTTCGCCAACTTCGACCCGCTTGTACGGCTGCCCGTCGGTCACTCCGACCACCGAGAAGTTCGCCTCCGGATTCGCAGACACCAGCGCAATCCGCATCGGCTGACCGGCTCGAGCGCGAACCAGGTAGGTTCGGGACTGGGTGTCGGTGACGCGGCCCTGGACGCTCGAAACGGTTGCGCCCGTCGGGAACTGGATGCGCTGGGCCCCGGCCGGCGTGGTTTGCGACCCGGTAGAGACCACGATCCGCACGTAGAACGGCGTCGAGCCCGACGCCCCAAGGCCGAACAGCAATCCGTTCGTGCGGCGGAACTTCCACTCGCTCAGATAGGTGCCGGCCATGCCTGGCGCTTGCAGGGTGACGCTGATGTCGGCTGATTGGCCGCGACGGACCACGGTCGCCAACGGCACGCGCGTGGTCCCCATCGTCGTGCCGCCAACCCACTCGATGGCGTCGACAGTCTGTCCGGGGCCCCAGGGACAGGTCCCGTCGTTCCGAATCCGCCACGTTTTCACGAAGCTCGTCCCCGGTGCCATCACCATGTTGTCGGGTATGGTGACGTCGGCCACAAAGGTCGCGCGATAGGTGCATCCCTGGGGCGCGGGCGCGGCCTCGAGAGAGGCCGGCGCGATCAGCGCCATGAGCATCACCAACAGGCCAATCATTCTGAACAATCGCTGCATCCCGGTCATCCCTCACTCCTCCCTATGGAATGGGCCGCGGCGGAAGCTCGGATGTCGGCAGCAGCCCGGCGGCCACTGCCAGTTTTCCCAACAAGTTCAGATTCCGCCGGGGCTGATCGTGGCGCAGGGCCGGCAGGCTGCGCAAATAGGCCACCAATGCCTCAGCATCCGCATCGTCCATCCAGTAATAGACAGTCGCCGGGTGCAGCATCAGCGGCACTCCCTGATCATCCACACCTTCTCTGATAGCTCTGACGATCTCACCGTCGCTCCAGTTCCTGACTTCGCCGCCGGGCGTCAAATTCGGCGCATAGAGCTGGCCATAAGGCCCCAGCGGGGCGATGAGATTGGTCATGCCACCGTTCAGGATCGGGGAGCCATCGCTGGAGTGGCACGAAATGCAGGCGCCGGCCACGGTCCGGCCGCGCTCGACTTGCTCGGGGGAGCCCGCGACCTTCAGATCCGCGACAGGCCGGTCGCGCGGAGCATCCATCCGCCAGACCCCAAACAGGACGGCGCCGAACGCCGCAGCAGATGCCAGGGCCAGCAGGCCGGAAAGCAAGCCGCCCAGAAGCTTCACGATCAGGTTGGGTGATCGCACCAACCGCAAGAACAACGTGAAGAAGGCGTAGGTGAGGAAGATGAGTGCGGCCATACCGAGCAGGTTCAACAGCATAAGGGCCTCCACAACGCGGCCAGCGCTCGCTGTTTACGCATTGCCGAAGTTAGGCTAAAATGTGAGCGCCGGTGATGGACATCGCTGTTGCGATTCTAACGCGAACATGACACAAGTTCAAGTGTGAGGCGCCATGGGAACAGGAGACGGCATCTTCTGGCAATCGCCGGATGCGACCGGGGTCCTGAGCACGATCGGCATCATTGCCGCTTACTTCCTTGTCGCCGTCCTGATCTCGCTCCTGGCCCGCTACCTGGCACGGCCGCTCGTCGCACTGGGACGCCGGCTGCCGGGCAAACGGGGCATGGCGCAGTCGCGCCGGACGACCCTTGAAAGCCTGATCGGTAGCCTGATCAGCATGGTAGCATTCGTCGTGGCCGCGTTGGGCACCTTTTCGCTCTTTGTCGAACCGGAGCGCTTGATCTGGATCATTGGCCTGTTCAGCGCCGCGTTCGGCCTTGGGGCGCGTTCCTTCGTAGCGGATATCCTGGCCGGCACACGTTTCATCTTCCGCAACACGTTTGCCATCGGCGAAAAGGTCGCACTGAGCGTGGGCGGAAACGCGGTGGAAGGCACCGTGGAGGAAGTGAACGTCACCAATACCATGCTGCGGGCCGCGTCGGGCGAGTCGTATGTGGTCCCGAACGGCGATATCATGGTGATTCGCAACTTCAGCCGCGCGCCTTACTCCAGTGCGCGTGTGAAATTCGTTGTCAACAGCGCAGAACTGGGAAAAACCATCACGGTGCTGGAAGAGACCAGCGAAAAGGCAGGCCAGACGCTGCCGGAACTGATCGAACCCTTTCAAGTGCTTTCCACGTCTGAAAGTATGGGCAATAAGGTCGAGTTGACTGTGATGGCCCACTGCTCGTTTGCCAAGGCAGCTACAATCAGGCTGAGGCTGATGGACCTGATCTATCGCCGGCTGCGCGAGGCCGGCGTGGAGTTGCTCGACTGAACCGGTCGCAAACCCACAACAAGGAGTGTTGCGAATGAAAACGGACTTGCGCCTTCTACGAACTCTCAGCCTGATCCTGGGCGTGATGCTGATCGCGGCTGGCTGTACGCCTATGATTGATACTCTGCCCGGCAGCCAGACTCCCACGGCAAGCGTATACCTGCCCGGCATCCAGCAGCCCGGGATTGAGACATCGCCCCTGCAGCCCACGTCAGCTGTCGCTGAGCCCGCTGCCGTGGTCTCAGCGACAGCTCCCGCAGAGCCGGCCACACCCGTGGCGCCCACTGAGGCGCCCCGGCCGTCGATCGTTGGGCCGGTGTGGCAATGGGTGTCATCGACGTTCAAGGATGGCGCCGTTCTCGAGACCGCCGATCCTTCGCGGTACACTTTTCAGCTCCTGGAGGACGGCAATGCACTGGTGCAGGCCGACTGCAACTTCGGCACTGCGACGTATCAGGATACCGGCGCAGGCTTTTCGTTCGGCCCGATCGGCACGACCAAGATGGCCTGTCCGCCGGATTCGCTGGATTCCGAGTTCCTCGGCCAGCTCCGAAATACCGGGCGCCACGAGATCGGCGATGATGGGTTGACGATCTACCTCCTGGACGAAGCGGGCATCATGCAGCTGGCCGCGGCCGCAGCTGCGCCGGTCGAGATTGCCGAAGTGACCCCCGAGCCGGTCGTCGAGTCCCCAACCGCGACGCCTGCGCCCACTGAGCCACAGCCCGCCGCGCCCGCGCCCACCACCCCGGCAGAGCCCGCACCCCAGCCCGTTGCGGCCACCGGCCTCGAGGGCTCCAGCTGGGTGCTCGGCAATCTGTGGGTGAGCGGGCAGGAGATACTGCCCGTGCAGGACACCGTGGTGACGCTCGAAGTGAGCGAGGATGGCAGCCACATCAGCGGGTCCGCGGGCTGCAATCAATATCGCGCGATCTGGACCGCCAGTGACACCGGTGTGGCTGTGACCGCGCCGGCGCTGATGACACGGCAGACCTGTGCGGCCGACGTCATGGCGCAGGAAGTCGAATTCATCGACGCCCTGCTGCGAGTCAAGACCTATGCTGTCAGCGATGATGTAATGAAACTGTACGTGAGTGATAGCGAGGCTGTGATGGTGTTGTTGAGAAAGTAGGGAGCATGCAGGAAAACCAAACGCCGCGCAGGCCCTCGGGTTGGCGCTACGTGGCAATAGGGGTGTTGACGTTCATCTTCACCGCATCGCTGTTCATGGCTGGCCTGATCCTGGGCGGCGGTGCATCGCTGGTCGACAGGACGCTGAGCGGGCTCGGCATCGTCTCAGCGCCCACGCCAACGCCAGCCGTTATCTCGGGCGACGCAATCGTCCAGCAGATCAGGCAGATCAGCCGGTTGGAGACGACGACCTACTCGATCGAGCGCGTCATCGAAGTGCGCCAGTCCGATTCTACGTGGCCCGATTGGCTTCGTGGCGATCGTCTCCTGCTGATCGCTCATGGCACAGTCATCGCCGGCATCGACCTGGAACAGCTCCAGTCATCGGACGTGGTCGTCGCCCCGGACGGAAAGGCGTTCACCGTCACCTTGCCTGCTGCCCGGATATTCAATCCGGACAGCATCCTGGACAACGCCAGGACACGGGTCTACGACCGCCAACAAGGGCTGTTGGCGCCTCCGAACGATAACCTGGAGACGGAGGCGCGTCGGGCTGCAGAGAGCCAGCTTCTGGCGGCTGCCTGCGAAGAGGACATCCTCGGCCGCGCAACCGAAGACGGTCGGGTCGCGGTGACCAGCATGCTGGCCCTGTTCGACATGGAGGTAGTGGTTCATTCCCGCCCTGCGCCACCCTGTACAGAATCCTATTGACAGGTTAAAAGGTTTTTGATATAGTGGCAATCAGAGGTCCGCTTCCTGATGCCAACCGTCAAGGATGTCGCAAACAAGGCCAGCGTTTCGCCCGGAACGGTATCCAACGTTCTGACCGGCAAGCGGCCGGTGGCCGTCACCACGCGCAAGCGGGTGCTGCGGGCCATCGACGAGCTCGGCTATGAGCCAAACATCCTCGCGCGCAGCCTGATCAACCGCCGCAGCGACACCATCGCAGTCGTCACCTCGGGCCTGGACTATTTCGGCCCTTCGCAGGCAGTCACCGGCATCGAACGCGAAGCGGATTGCAACGGCTATTCCATCATCCTGGAGCTTGTCCCATGGCTCGATCGGAGCCAGGCGCAGCGCGCGCTCACCACCCTTTCCGGGCGCCAGGTGGATGGCATCATTTGGGCTGTTCCTGAGATCGGAGACAATCGTGAGTGGCTGCTCGACGCGAACCTGCAGCGGCTCCCCCCGATCGTTTTCTTGAGCATGGCCCCCCGACCTGGCCTCTCCATCATTGCAGCCGCCAACCGGCTCGGCGCCAGATTGGCGACGCAACACCTGGTCCGGCAGGGCCGCCGGGCGGTCGGCTTCATTTCCGGCCCACCAGACTGGTGGGAGGTGCGAGAACGCCGGGCCAGCTGGTCTGAGGCCCTCGCCGAGGCCGGCCTTCCGGGCGATGATTCGTGGATTGCGGAGGGCGACTGGTTCGCGTCCAGCGGCGAGCGGGGCCTGCACGCGCTGCTGGAGCGGCACCCTGATCTCGACGCCGTGTTCGCCGCCAACGACCAGATGGCGCTCGGTGTCCTTCGTGCAGCCCACCTGACCGGTCGTCGTGTTCCCGACGACCTTGCCGTATGCGGCTTCGACAACACACCGGAAGCTGCATACTTTTGGCCGCCTCTCACCACCGTCGAGCAGCACCTGCGCGAAGTCGGTCGTGAGGCGGTGCGCATGCTGAACCGGTTTATCGACGCTCGCCTGGCAGGCGAGCCTGCGCCCGAACCGGCAACCACCTCGCCCAACCCGGAGCTCATCATCCGGGAGAGCACATAGACAAAGCGCCCCAAATCCGCAAGCGGCTTTGGGGTGCGCAAGGCGTTGAAAAACCCAGGGGATTCAACGCAAAAGAGAAAATCTGCGGGAGCCTGAAATTCTGAGGAATTTCGGCCGGCTCCCTGACGGAAGGAAATGTTTC
>CAYLZG010000194.1:6264-6461 GCA_964387985.1 uncultured Anaerolineales bacterium
GCCACCTCGCCCAACCCGGAGCTCGTCATCCGGGAGAGCTCCGGTCGCTGAAGTGGTTGTCTCAACCGGGCCGGCCCGTCTCTGACCATAACCCAATACGGAGTAACCTGACGTGACAACTGTTGCCGATATCATGAAAAACGCGCGCCGGCTGGGCATCGGCGTGCCCGCCTTCAACATCCCCTATCTGCCCATGA
>CAYLZG010000195.1:0-6419 GCA_964387985.1 uncultured Anaerolineales bacterium
CAAGCCGTTCTCGCCGGGGATGTCCGCTGCAGTGAGGACGGACACGACCCCCGGAATCTGCAGCGCAGGACGGACATCGATGGAGAGGATGCGGGCATGGTGATGAGGCGAACGCAGGACATGGCCCCGCAGCGTGCCGGGTAGTCTGATATCTTCGACGAAACGCGCCGCGCCGGTTACTTTCTCGAGTGAGTCCACCCGCAGAATGCTCCCGCCGATCACCAGTGACCTGCCTCGCTGGCTTTTTCGAAGCCCTGTTCTCTACGGATGGGCGATCCCGTGCTCCACCGCGCATCTGCTCCGCTGCCAGCTCGATCGCATGGACGATCTTCGCATATCCGGTGCACCGGCACAGATTGCCCTCCAGGGCCTCCGCGATCTCCCCGCGCGCGGGCTGCAGCGTCCGGTCGAGCAGGGCCTTGGCGGCCATGAGCATCCCGGGCGTGCAGTAGCCGCATTGGACTGCGCCGGCTTCGATGAAGGCGGCCTGCAGCGGGTGCAGCCCCTGGGGTCCGCCGAGCCCCTCGACGGTCTCCACGCGCCGGCCCGCGACCTTCCCGATGGGCGTCAGGCAGGAGCGGACGGGCTCTCCGTCGAGGAGCACGGTGCAGGCCCCGCACTCGCCTTCGCGATCGCAGCCCTGTTTTGCGCCGGTGAGCCCCAGTTCGTCGCGCAGCACATCGAGCAGAGGCCGCGCAGGATCGACCTCGAGGCTGACCGGGCTTCGGTTGACGGTGAGCGATATCGTTGCCATCTACGGGTTCTTCACCTCAAAGAGATATTTTAGCACGAGACAGCGTGCCTGCCGTAAAAGCGTGTCGCCCGTTTGGCTCATTCCCGTCAGGTAGCTTTCAGACCGTTCGACAGGTTCTGATATATCATGGGCGCGCAACGCAGGCAACCCTGCGTGCGTAATGACTGAAGAGGCTAAGTGCCGGCCAGGCAGTAGCGGCCGGCATCACCATACGGAGGTGTCTTGACATGAAGGTTTCTCGTAATCTGAGCGTTCCGCTCTGGGTGGTCCTGCTGGCGATACTGGCATTGGCATCGGCGTGTGCGCCTGCTGCGCCTGCACCGGCGGCTTCGCAGCCTACAGCAGCGCCTGCGCCGGCGGCAACGGCCGGGGAGGCTTCCGCAACAGGAGAGGCTGCATCCCTGGAGGGCCATTGGGAGGGCGAGATCGACATAATGGGCCAGAAGCTCCCGATCCAGCTTGATCTCAGCGGCCAGGCCGGCACGATCGACTTCCCCACCCAGGGTGCGAAGGGCATTCACCTGGAGAACTTCTCGGCGCAGGGCGATGCCGTGCACTTCGAAGTCCTGCCCGCGCCGCGGACTGCAATCTTCGACGGCAATGCCGAGGGCGACACGATCAGCGGCTCGTTCGAGCAGGCCGGCTACAAGGGGACGTTCACCGCGACCCGCGCAGAGGTTAAGCCCCAAGCAACGGCTGAGGCGAAGGAATACCGGGAGGAAGAGGTCACGTTCGCCAACGGGGACGTCACGTTGGCAGGAACTCTCACGTTGCCGGAGGGCGCCGGTCCACATCCGGCCGTTGTCCTGATCAGCGGCAGCGGCGCGCAGAATCGTGACGAAGAAGTGTTTGGGTTCAAGCCGTTTGCCATCCTGGCAGATCACCTGACGAAGCAGGGTATCGCGGTTTTGCGCTATGACGACCGCGGCATGGGCGGGTCGACCACAGGCACGGCGGATGACACCTCAGAGACGTACGCGTCGGATGTGCAGGCAGCTGTGGACTATCTGAAGGGCCGGAGCGAGATCGCCGCAACGCAGATTGGCCTGGTTGGCCATAGCGAGGGCGGCATCATCGGCCCCATCGTGGCGACTCAAGGCGGAGACATCGCCTTCTTGGTGCTGATAGGCAGCACCGGCGTGCCTGGCAAGGAGTTGCTGCCCGCGCAGGTCGGCGCGATTGCGCTGGCCTCAGGCGCAACCGAAGAAGAGACCAAGGCCGCCGTGGCCCTGGAAGAACGCGTGATCGCTGCTGTGCTGACCGGCGAAGGCATGAACCAAGTGAAGTCGGAACTGGTCGAGCAATACAGGGACGCGGCCGAGGAGATGACCGAGGAGCAGCGCAAGGCACTGGGTGACGTGGACGCGTGGGCGAACCGGGTCGTCCAGGCGCAGCTCGACCAGATGGCAATACCCTGGATGACTTTCTTCCTCACCCACGATCCCGCGGCGACGCTCGAGAAGGTGGATGTACCGGTGCTGGCGCTGTTCGGCGGCAAGGACGCCCAGGTGCCGGCGGAGATGAATGAGACCGCGATGAAGGCTGCGCTGGCGAAGGGTGGAAACACCGATGTCACGACCAAGGTGTTTCCCGAAGCCAACCATCTCTTCCAGGCTGCGGGGACCGGCAGCCCGAACGAGTACACGGAGCTGGAGCCGGAGTTCCTACCGGGCTTCCTGGACACGATCAGCGAGTGGATCCTGGCGCAGGTGAGGTGAAAACGTGGCATCTTCCAAGACCCATCCGCACACCGATATGCCGTCGGAGGACGAGCTCGCCCGCCTCATCCTCGACAAGCATCCCAAACACCACGAGCTGTACCTGGAGACCCACCGGCTCATCCTGGGCGTAGCGCCAGATGTCTGCTTCTCAGTGGATCTCGTGGACGGCGTGATCGGGTACGGTGCGCGGCAGTACGGCTACGACGGCTGGGGCATGGGCGCCCTGTCCCCACACAAAGGGTGGGTGTCGTTGGTGCTCTTCCGCGGAGGGGCGCTCGACGATCCCGACGGTCTGCTCGAAGGCTCGGGCGCACTCGTCAGGCATGTGAAGCTCCGCTCCGTGGAACAGCTTGCGGCCAGCCGCGAGTCCCTGAAGCGCCTGCTCGAAACCGCGGCCAGCACCAATCAGTAGTAAGCGCGAAAGCGGGCGCCACATGCTGACCGAAACCCGGCAGCATGTGGCGCCCGCTTTGCAGGCTCACATTGACGTCCGGTTACTTTCCCTCAGCCATGAGCGACGCGCGCGCCTCGAGCATCTTCGGCCGGTCCTTCTCAGCCATCTTGGGGAACTTCGGATCCATCTCCCTCAGCTTTTCGCCGATCACGGCCGCCAATGCCAGCCGGGTGAACCACCGCTTATCCGCCGGGATGATATACCAGGGCGCCCAGGGCGTGCTGGTGTTCTCGAAGACGTCGTCAAAGGCCTTCATGTACTCGTCCCAGTACTTGCGCTCCTCGATATCGGCCGCGTTGAACTTCCAGTTCTTCTCCGGCGTGTCGATGCGCTCGAGCTGCTGCTCCCGCTGCTCTTCCTTGGAGAGGTTCAGATAGATCTTGATGATTTCGATTCCCTGGTTCACCAGGTATTTTTCCCAGTTGTTGATCTCCTCGAACCGCTGCTTCCAAAGGCCGTCGCCCAGCGTGCGTGCAGGCAGGCGTTGGGGAGGCAGGAAATTGGGGTGCACGCGGACTGCCAGCACTTCCTCGTAGTGGGAACGGTTGAAGATGCCGATGCGTCCGCGCTCAGGGAGCGCCTTGTTGCAGCGCCAAAGGTAATCGTGGTCCAGCTCCTCGGCTGACGGCGACTTGAAGCTGGTGACCTGGAATCCGGCCGGATTTATGCCGCTGAAAACGTGGGCAATCGCGCTGTCCTTGCCGGCCGCATCCATTGCCTGAATGACGACGAGCAGCGCCTGCCGGTTTTCGGCGTACAGTTTTTCCTGGTACTCTGCGAGCTCTTCGATGGCTTCCTTCAGCAGTTTCTCGGGATCCAGATCATCCTTGTCATAGCCTGCAGTGAATCCGGGGTCGTAGTCCTTTGCCAGGTCGATCTTGCCCTTCGTTGGTACGCGCAGCTGGCTTACGAGCTTTTCCAGTTTCATGATCGTCTCCTATGGTGTGAAGGTGAATGGATTTCTCAATCCGGCGCGGGCGTCTCGCCGTTCATAAGCTGCTGACAATAGCGCACACCTTCCATCGCGTCGGTCGACCAGAAGTCGGCGCCCACGAACTTGCTGACCTGTTCATCGATCTGGCCGCCGAGCAGGATCGGGACGTGCACGCCGTCTTCTTTCATCATGGCGCGCAGTGCAGCCACCGTGTCGCGCATGGAAGTGTACGCCGCGGTGATCAAACCTGACAAACCGATCACATCGGGTTTGAAGATGCGCGCTGTTTCGACAAATGTCTCCGGGGCCACGTCGACCCCCAGATCAAGCACGGTGAATCCGTAGACGCGCAGGAGCATCAACAGGAGGTTCTTGCCCAGGTCGTGGATGTCGCCCTGCACGGTGCCCAGCAGCACCCTGCCTGATGTTCGGCCCGAGGAGTCATCCTCGACTCCGGGCTGGACGATCTCCATCACTTCGCGCAGGATATCGCCGGCCATGATGAGGCCCGAAAGGTAGTAGCGCCGCTGGCTGTATCGTTCGCCGACCTCCCGCATGCCCACCTGGCAGTCTTCGATGATGTCCAAGGGATCCTCGCCTTGCGCCACGCGCTTCCGGACGATGTCGAGGACCTCGTTTTCTCTCAGATCGGCCAGGGCCGCCGCGAGGTCTCCTGTGCCCGCTGGATCGGGCCTGTCATTCTCCATTTATGCTCCTTGTTCCGCCATGACCTTCGAAGCCGGAGGCCGGACGCCCACGGTCGCACTGAACCGGAGGCTATCTCCGCGCACGATGAACCAGCCCCAGCTCACGGGCCGGTCTTCGAAGTCGAAGAAGGTATGCTCGATGCGAAAGGCTGCGCTGCCCGCCGGGGCGTGCAGCAGCCTGGACTCATCCTCCGTCAGCACCGTGGTTTCGATCCCCAGGTCGCCGCGCTTGAGCACCGTCTCTCCGCGGCCGTCAAACAGCCCCTGGAGGCTCGTAATGCCCATCTCGGCCTCTACGACCGGCCGTTCGGGATCGAACATCAGGTACTCACGATGGTAGGCAACCGGGTCGCGGTCGCGCGATAGCAGGCGGCGGATGGAGATCACCTTGGCGCCGGCAGGCACGCCAAGGTGCTGGTGGATGCGCGCGGTGGCGGCCATGGTGCGGACCGACAGAAACCGGACGGTTGTATGTTCGCCGTTGAAGAGGTCCTCCAGGGCTCCGAACCCAAAGGTTGCGGTGCCCAGGACGAGGGGCTTGACGAAGGTGCCGCGTCCTCGAGAAGCGGTAACGAGCCCCTCATCGAGCAGGATGTTGATCGCGCGCCGCGCAGTCATGGGACTGACTTCGTACCGCTCACAGAGTTGGACCTCCGAGGGCACACGGTCGCCCGGCCGGAGAAGCCCTGTCGCGATCTGTTGGCGGAGGATGCCCGCAAGCTGGAAGTAGGGCGGCTCGAACGAGTCCCGGTCGATGCGCAGCTCTGCTGAATGCTGGCCGCGTGGGGCTCGCGGCGCCTTGTTAGCCATCTTCAGGTAGCCATCCTTGAAATATCGGATGATTCAATCATATCGCGCATCATCCAGTTTGACAAGTTCCCTAGGGTACTATAGAATTAGCGTAGTCAGGGTCGAATCCCACCTCACCCTATTGGCCGCACGTATTTCCAAGCGAGGATTGTAACATGAAGATCATCGGAGAGAAGATCAACGGCACGCGCAAAAGCGTCAAGGAAGCTGTACTGAACCGCAACGTCGAATTCGTCCAGAAACTTGCCTCCAGCCAGGCCGACGCCGGCTCTACGTGGATCGACGTCAACGCCGGGACTGCCACCGACCGGGAGCCCGAGGATCTCATCTGGCTGGTCCAAACCGTTCAGGAGCTTGTGGACAAGCCCCTGTGTCTCGATAGCGCCAACCCGGCTGCCATCGCCGCTGCGCTTCCGCACGTCAAGAAGGCCCCGCTCATCAACTCGATCAGCGGCGAGAGCGCACGGCTGTCCGGCGTGCTGCCCCTGGCCGCCAAGGCCCAGGGCGGCGTCATTGCCCTGGCGATGGACGACAAGGGCATTCCGGCGGAAACCGAAGGCCGACTCGCCATCGTGCACCGGTTGATTGGCGAGACCCGCAATGCGGGCATCCCCGATGAGCAAGTGTACGTCGATCCGCTGGTGATGACCATCGGCGCGAGCGGCAACGCAGCCCGGGTCGCGTTGGCCACGGTGCGCGCGGTCAAGGCCGAGTATCCCAAGGTGCACTTTACGTCAGGCCTCAGCAATGTGTCTTTCGGACTGCCGGTGCGCACGCTCATCAATCGTGCGTTCCTGACCCTCATGCTCGAGGCCGGACTCGACAGCGCCATCCTCGACCCGCTCGACAAGGAGCTGCGCAAGGCGCTGCTGGCCGCCGAGGCCACGCTTGGCATCGACCGCCACTGCCTGAACTACACCCGCGCGTTCCGCGCCGGGCTGCTTGAGTAAGACCCGTAACAAGGCCTGGCAGGTTTCCAAAGTCTGCCAGGCCTCATTCTGAACCCAAAGGAGCGTACAGATGTCGGAACAGTTGATCA
>CAYLZG010000196.1:0-6414 GCA_964387985.1 uncultured Anaerolineales bacterium
GGCATCCGCGGGATGCGCGAACGCGCGGGGCTGATCGGGGGCCAGCTGGACATCACCAGTGCGGCCGGGCAGGGGACGCGGGTGACCCTCACCGTGCCGGTGGAGAGAGGCGCCGATGATTCGTGTCCTGATCTGTGATGACCAGGCCGTCGTCCGCGATGGCCTGGAGGCCATCCTGAGCACGGACGATGAGATCGAGGTCGTGGGGGTGGCCCGGCACGGCGAAGAAGCCCTCGCCCTGGCCGCAGAGCGCCGGCCGGACGTCATCCTGATGGACTTGAAGATGCCGGTGATGAACGGCGTCCAAGCCACCGGGCAGTTGCGCGCCCGGCACCCGGCGATCCGGGTCCTGATCCTCACCACGTACGCGGACGATGCGTGGGTGCTGGACGCGGTGCGCGCCGGGGCCTCCGGCTATCTGCTCAAGGACACGCGGCGCGACCTTCTGATCGCAGCGATCAAGGGGACCGCGGCCGGGCAGACGTTCCTCGATCCGGCGATTGCCGGCAAGGTCCTGGCACAGGCGGTCGCGCCCGTGGAGCCTGCCAGACCTTCCGCGGAGGCGCTCACAGAACGCGAGCTCGGCGTGCTCCGGCTGATCTGCCGGGGCTACAGCAACCCGGAGATCGCCCAGCAACTGCACCTCGCGGCCGGCACAGTGCGTAACTACGTCAGCACCATCCTGCAGAAGATGGGCGCGGAGGACCGCACGCAGGCTGCGGTACTGGCCTACCAGCGCGGGCTGGTGCCAGGGACGGAACCGGACGAGGCCAGGCGCCTCTGAAGCCAATCCCCGGAACGCGCGCGACACCCGTCAGGTGGTGGCGTCCCTCCTGAGGCGCCTTCCTCGCCCGGCCCATTACTTCACGCGCGTTACCTCCATGCCGGGCATGCCGGTCGCCGGCTGCGCTACATCGATGTCCGCGCCACCGCGTGGCGCGCCGCCACCCTGTGGCGCGCCGCCACCCTGTGGCGCACCGCCGCTTGGTGGCGCTGCCGCAGCCGTCGCGGCGTATCGCCAGGTTGCATTCGTAGGCCAGGGTCCGCCGCTGATGAAACCACAATCTTTGATGTAGAAATTGCTGAGTCCCGCGGTCACGTCCGCGGCAGTTGGCGACGTAAACGTGCCGGACCCGTAGAAAGGCCCGTCGAAGGAGAACGCATTGCCAGAGATCGGTTCTGGCACGACATGTGTGATTATGTAATCTCCACAGGCGCCGCTGATGTAGATCGCGAAATCGTCCACGTACTTCCCGTCTGAGGTCACGTAGAATTCGAGGAACTGTTCATCCCGCCAGTAACCGGGCCTGGGCCCTGCCGGCGGCGGGTCCTTGCGGATCAGCGGCAGAGTGATTCTGCGCAACGCGCCCACGGCGAAGGAGATTGCATTCGACACTCCCCCACCGGGCGCAGGATTGAGCACAGTGATGCTCGCCGTGCCTGGCGCGGCGATGTCCGCCGCGGTGATGGATGCCGTCAGCTGCGTGCTGCTGACATACGTTGACGCCCGATTCGAGCCGTTCCACCGGACCACCGAGCCATTGACGAAGTTCGTGCCGTTGACGGTGAGCGTGAAGGCGGGTCCGCCCGGCGTCGCGGAGGGTGGGTTGAGTCCGGTGATGGCTGGCTTGGGGGGTGAGGCGCCTTCCAGCGTCACGACGCTGACGGAGTTGAGCGCCATGGGGGGATCCATAGAATAGGTCCCACCCCAGGTCATCGAGTGGGTGTTATGATCCCACGTGTCGTTGAGGTAGACCGTCGATGGATCGGCGTAGCCGATGCCGACGACAGTGTGCCCGACCAGGTTGAGCAGGACCGGTCTCCCGGCATTGATCTCCGCCTTGTAGTCGGCAAACGAGAAGCCGCCCGCTGGTTGTCGGTCAGTTGGCTATAGCAGTCCCCCACGGAATAACCGCGCGCCTCGTAGAACAACTTGCGGCCGTAGGTGCCGTCGCGGGCGGAGAGTCCCGCGGTCTCCATCTGGTCGCACGTCAACCGCGACCCGTCCTGCCACCAGTTGAATCGGGTCGAACCGTCTTTGTTCTCGTAGGCCGATTGGCTGGTCTTCATGTAGTCGCCAAACGCGTCGCCCCAGGTGTGCTGCGTCCACATGCCTGTAATGTAGGGATCCAGGGCGGCGCTTTCGTAGGATGCCCAGTAGTCGTCGATCGAACCCTTGGTGGTCCGGCCATCCAAACCGTTGCGGGAAGCCACGAGCGGATTCCCGGGATACTCATCGCCGATGCCGTCAGTCCAGTGCGGCCACGCCTCTTCTTCGTCCGTAGGCATCATGCCGCCATTCGCCGGGCCGGTGTAGATGTCCTGAAAGCCGTTGTTGTCGAAGTACGCGCCGACCATTGCGGCAGAAACAGCAGAGCATCCGAAGACCCACTTATAGGCCGGAACTGGGAGGGTCACCGCCCCGGGCCCATCAAGCGTCGAGGGCGCCACGGCCGCGCGCGCGAGTTCAGAACCGGGCGGTGGCTTCGAGGGGCCATTGATCGTCGCCATGACGACCTGCTTGCCGTCTCCGAGCGTGAGGAGTTCGGCGCTGTAGTATGGTCCGCTACCAGCGGTTACGATCGGCGCCGTCCCGCCTGCCGGTTCAGCCTGCCCGGCGAGCGCAATGGGCGCCGGTCCTGACGCAATGATGACCACCATGACGGCAAGCGCCACCGGGCGCAGACGGATGAGGATCCCCTGAAACATACTGCCTCCTTCAGGACAACGGGTAGGGCATCCGAAACTTCACAGATGTTCAGTTCGTGATGGGAGACTCTGGGTTTTTCAAACCGGGGATACGAGACGGTTCCGATTGTAACAGGGGGACCGGCAGGATGCAAAACGACGCACTAAGCCATTGAATTGTTGTTCGAAGAGGTATGGTCAAACAAATTTAACAAAAGCCTCCGGAACGGTTCCAGTTCCGGAGGCCCTCATCTCCGATTCACTGCGGTTTCGTCACGCGCGCAGCGTCGCGCCCAATTCCCGCTCCAGCCGCGCCACGATCTTCTGCCGCGCCTTCGCCGTGTCCTCCGCTGTCAACGTCCGGTCGGGCGCCTGGAAGGTGAGCGAGTACGCGAGGCTCTTCTTCCCCTGGGGCACCTGTCCGCCCCGATACACATCGAACAGCTGCAGATCGACCAGCAGCTTGCCACCCGTCTGGCGAATCAGGCCGGCCACCTGGCTGGCAGGCATGCTCTCGTCCACGATCAGTGCCAGATCCTCGAATACGGCCGGATGAGATGAGAAGTCACGCATCTCCTGCTTGGCCCCCCAGCCCCCGAGCAAAGTTTCGAGATCCAGCTCCATCGCAGCCACAGGCACGTTCGGCAGGTCAAACGCGGCTCGCACCCGCGGATGCAGCTCGCCGAGCATGCCCACAGCCGCGCCGTTGACGACGACTTGCGCGGTCCGTCCGGGATGCATTGCCGGATGGCTGCCGCGTTCCCAGGCCACATTCGACAGCCCAAGCCGGAGCGCCAACGCTTCGACCACGCCCTTGAGATCGAAGAAGCCCACCGGCGAAGCATCGTGTCCCAGCCAGGACGCTGGCTCGCGCGGGCCTGCGAGCAGCGCGGCAAGCCGCCGCGGCTCATCGGGAAGCGTCTGATCGGGCCGCGGCAGATACACGCGACCGACCTCGAAGATCGCGACCCGCTCGCCGAAGCGGAGATTGGCCTGTGCCGTCTCGATCAGTGACGGGAGCAACATCACGCGCAGGTGACCGCGCTCGTTCGACAACGGATTCAATACCGTCACGTGCGGCTGCTGCGCTGCACTGGCATCGCCCAGGAACTTCGCCTCATCGCGCACATCGATCATCGAGTAGGTGATCACCTCGTCGAGGCCGCAGCCGGCCAGGACATCGCGCACCTTCTCCTCTGCCTCGAGCCGCACGTTGCGCTGCGTGTGCGGCAGCTCATCCTCCAACAGTGTCGATGGCAGCCGGTCGTATCCATAGATGCGCCCGATTTCCTCCACCAGGTCGGCAGGAATATTCACGTCCTGCCGGTGGCTGGGTACACCCACGCTGAGAGCCTGGCCCGCGCTGTCCACGGTGAACTCGAGCGCCTCCAGGATGCGCGCCATTTCGGCGGTGGGCAGATCGACGCCGAGGAGCCGGTTGGCATAGCCCGGATCCAGCTCGATCCGCTTTGCGCCCGGCTTGCCCGGATAGTTGTCGCCGTAGATGGGCTGCGCTTTGCCGCCCGCCAACTCCTCCAGCAACTGGCAGGCACGAGCCAACGCCTTGACCGTCAACTCGGGATCCACCTGCTTGCCGAACCGGCTGGCAGCCTCGCTGCGCAGTCCCAACATCTGGCTCGTCCGCCGGATGCTCAGGAAGTTGAAGTTGGCCGATTCGAGCAGGATGGCCGTCGTGCCCGGGCTGACCTCGGTGTCCGCGCCGCCCATCACTCCGCCCACCGCGATGGATCCCGCGGTGTCGGTGATCATCAGCATCTCGGGGTCCAGCTGCCGGTCCTGGCCGTCGAGGGTCATCATGCGCTCGCCGGACCGGGCGCGACGCATGATGATGGTAGGCCGGCCGCCTCCGGCGCGCTGCCGCAGCAGATCGTAGTCGAAGGCATGCAGCGGCTGTCCCAGCTCGAGCATCACGTAGTTTGTCACGTCGACGACGTTGTCGATGGGCCGCATCCCTGCGCGGAGCAGCCGCTGCTGCATCCACATGGGCGAAGGTCCCACCTTCACGCCCTCGATCAACGCGGCGGAGTAGCGCAGGCACAGGTCCGGCGCCTCGATCTCGATGCCGGTGAAATGGGCATCGCGCTCAATCGTCACCGGCTCGCGCTCCAGGATCGTCACGACATCCCGGCGCAGCGGCTGGCTCGTCATGGCGGAAACTTCCCGCGCCGCGCCGTAGACGCACTGCAGGTGACCGAACGCGCCCTTCACGTCATAGTCGAGCACGACATCGCCCATGTAGTCGAACAGCGGCATTCCGACCGGTGCGTCATCGGGCAGCACCAGGTTCCCCTCGTGGCTGTCGCTCAGGTCCAGCTCTTTCTCCGAGCAGACCATCCCCTCGGAGACGATGCCGCGGATCTTGCTGGGCTTAAGCCTGACGATCCTGCGCTCTTCGCTGTGACCGTCGACCAGCCGCGCGCCGGACATGGCGTAAGCGACCTTGGGGCCCTTGCCGCCGGAAAGATCCTGCCCGATATAGGGCATCATATTGGGTGCGCCGGTGACGACGGTCATCGGCTGGTCTGCGCCGTAGTCGACACGAACCAGGGTCAACCGCTCCGCGTCCGGGTGGCGCACCACCTCCAGGATCTGGCCCACGAAAATCTTGTCGCGGTCCCAGAACTCACCGATGGTGGTGATTGATTCGACCTCCAGCCCGGCGAGCGTCATGCGCTCGGCCAGCGCCTCGGGCGGCAGATCGATATCGACGTAATCCTTAAGCCAGGAAAGAGGCACTTTCATCGCACACACTCCATCAACCGAACTGCCCAAGGAAGCGCAGGTCATTCGAGTAGAAGTACCGGATGTCGTTGATCGCGTGCCGCAGCATGGCAGGACGCTCGACGCCCATGCCAAACGCGAAACCGGTGAAGACGTCCGGGTCATAACCGCCGTTCTGCAGCACCACGGGGTGCACCATTCCCGCGCCTGCGATCTCCAGCCAGCCGGTGTACTTGCACACGCTGCACCCCTTCCCGCCGCACAGGACGCAGTTCATGTCGGCCTCGATGCTCGGCTCGGTGAACGGGAAGTAGCTGCCGCGCACCCGCAGCTCGCCCGCGCCGTACATCTTCACTGCGAACTGCTTCAGGGTGCCGATCAGATCGGTCAGGCGGATGTTTCTGCCCACAGCCAGGCCCTCGATCTGGTAGAACTGGTGCTCCGAGCGCGCGGTGATCTGCTCGTAGCGGTAGCATTTGCCCGGCAGGATGACGCGGATGGGTTCGGGGCAGCGCTCCCGCATCGCCCGGATCTGGCCCGGGCTGGTATGCGTGCGCATCACCAGCCTGCGCTGGGCCGGGTCCAGGTTGGAGTCCTGGCTGACCCAGAATGTATCCCACATGTCGCGTGCCGGGTGATAGGGCGGCATATTGAGCAGGCCGAAGTTGTTATCATCCGTCTCGACATCCGGTCCGTCGTACACCTCGAAGCCCATTTCAGCAAAGACAGCGCGGTACTCGCGCAGATTCTGTGTCGTGATGTGCAGGTGGCCGATGCTGGGCGGCCGGCCGGGCAGCGTGACATCCACGGTTCCCATGGCGAGTTCCGCGGCCAGCGCCTCCTGCTTGAGCGCCTCCTGGCGCGCACCGAAGGCCGCTTCGAGGTTGGCCTTGACCTCGTTGGCCGCCTGGCCGTACGCGGGACGTTCTTCGCGCGGCAGCTTGCCGATCACGTCCATGGCCGCGGACAGCGCGCCGCCCTTGC
>CAYLZG010000197.1:0-6399 GCA_964387985.1 uncultured Anaerolineales bacterium
CGCGCGATTTGCCCGTCTTGTAGCCGATCTTGCGTTCGTACAGGTAGCGCACGACGCCGTCAGCCGCAGCCAATCCAAAGGCGCTGCCCCCGGCCAGCGCGATCGCGTGAACCTTCTGCACCAGGTGCATGGGGCGAAGCAGATCCGTCTCCCGGGTGCCGGGCGCGCCCCCGCGTTGATCCACCCCACCTACTGCGCCGCTCTCGCACAGCACGACGGTGCAGCCGGTGACTCCGTCAGGATCATGGGCATGGCCGACCCGGATGCCCGGGACCGCAGTGAGGGTGGTATTCATGGTCGCTCCCTAGTCCGCATCGACCACGGAATTGGGCACGTTCTCCCACTGCTTGACTTTCCGGTTGAGCGCCAGGCGAAACTCGAGATAGAACATGCGCTTGTCGATCTCGGCGCCCTGGGGCAAGGCCTTCGCGATCGCCTCGTCCAGCGCCGCGCGCATCTGCGGATTGAAGTGATCGAACAACTCCACTGGTTTGATACGAGCCATCTTCAACCTCCTTGCACTGCTCTACTCGACCAGCCGGGCCAGCGCAGCCTGGACCACCCGCCGCGCGACCTCGATCTTCGGCATGATCGGCAGGACTTCTTCCCGGCCATCCGTAAACAGCAGCGTGACCCGGTTATCATCCGCGCCGAAGCCGCTGCCGGCCTCGGTCACATCGTTTGCTGCGATTATGTCTAGTCGCTTCGCGCGCAACTTCGCGCCCGCATTGGCCAGCAGGTCCTGTGTCTCGGCGGCAAAGCCGACCACGACCTTGGGCCAGCCAGTCTCCGCTCGGCGGCCGGCCACCTCAGCCAGGATGTCCGGATTGCGCACGAGGTGGAGGGTCATCTCCTCTTGCCCCGGCGCCTTCTTGATCTTCTGGTTGGCAGCCTCTGCGGGCCGGAAGTCGGCCACCGCGGCCGTGCCGATGAGGATGTCCGTCTCCCCTGCCTGCGCCAGCACCGCATCGCACATTTCGATCGCGGTGCGCACGGGCAGGCTCACGATCCCGTATGGAACCGGGACGGCCAGGGGGGCATGCACCAACGTCACGGCCGCACCGAGATCCCGCGCAGCCTCGGCCAGCGCAACGCCCATCTTCCCCGACGATGCATTGGTGATGTAGCGAACCGGGTCGACCGGCTCCTGGGTCCCGCCGGCAGTCACCAGGACGCGGCGGCCGGCCAGCGGACCTCGCTGCGCCAGGGCCCAGCGCGCGGCGGCAAGGATCTCTCCGGGCTCAGCCATCCGCCCCACGCCGGACGCGCCCGATGCCAGCCGCCCCACGCCCGGCCCGACCTGAATCGCGCCGCGGTCGCGAAGCGCAGCCATGTGCGCCTGCGTCATGGGGTTGGCCCACATGTGTGACTCCATCGCTGGTGCAAGGACCCATGGCGCGCCTTCTCCTCCATCGCTGTAGCCCGCATCGACTCCCCTGATCGGGGTTGCCAGGAGCGTCGCGGTCAGCAGGTTGTCTGCCAGGCCCAACGCCAGTTTGGCCAGCGTGTTGGCGCTCAGCGGCGCGACGAAGACAAGGTCTGCTTCGCTGGCCATCCTGACGTGGGGGATCGGGTCTCCGCCCGGCGCGGTCCACATGTCCACGCGGCCAGGCCGGCCGCTCAGTGCCGAAAACGTCAACGGCGCCACGAAGCGCGCGGCCGCATCGGTCAGGATCACGTCGACCGCTGCACCTGCCTGCGCCAGCTTGCTGCATAGATCGGCCGCCTTGTAGGCAGCAATGCCGCCTGTTACGCCCAGGATCACCTTCTTGCCGGCCAGCAGAGGATCGCTCATCTCCTACTTCCTTCCCTTTACGAACACCAGCAGTCCACCAGCCCGGGATTCAGCATGGACATCTCGCAGACCTACTGCAGAGGCCAGCGCCGACCACTGCTCCCCGGTCAGTCTATGTCCCGATTCTGCGATGCGCCCATAGTTGACGAACGAAAAGCCTGCAAAACCTGCCAACCCCCTCTCGCCGGCGAATGCCGCAGCCGTCTCACGGTTGAGTTGGTCCGAAGGGTTGAGCCACGCCACGCAGCCGTCCCGCCGCGCAACACGCGCCAACTCGTGCGCAGTTCCAAGGAGATCCGGCACGACGAAAAGCAGGTTGGTGGCCAGGACGGCTTCAAATGAAGCGGACGCGAACGGCAGTCGCAGGGCATCCGCGCGCACGAAAGAGGGACCGGAGGGTGCACTGGCCAAGGCCAGGGTGCGTGCGCGACGCAGCATCTCATCCGAATCATCGCAGCCGACGACCAGGCCGGCGCCAGACCCAAACAGGCGGGGCACCAGGCCCGGACCGGTGCCAACGTCGAGAACGGAAACGCCAGCCGGCAGGTTCAGGAACTTCACGAAGCCGCGCAGCGTCTGCCCAAATCCGCTGGCCTGCACCTGTGCCTGGTATTCGACGTCGGCCTGCCCTGGCCACTGCTTTTGCTCGTCCATTCCGCCTCTGGAACGATTCTATCAGCAAGCGCCGGGGCGCGCAATTGGTTCCCCTTGCACAGGCTGCTATAATCCACGACAACTCGCACATTCAAGGAAGGCTTTACATGTCTGACCCACGGCTCTCTCGCCTGGCCAAAGTCATTGTCGACTACTCGGTCAAGATTCGCCCCGGCGACCAGGTATTCATCACAACGACGCCTTTCGCAACGCCCCTGGTTCAGGAGCTTTACCGGCTGATCGTGCAGCGCGGCGCGCACGCCCTGCCTGTCGTCGATCTGCCCGGCCTCAACCCGATCTTCTTCCAGTACGCCAACGACGAGCAGTTGGCTTATGTGTCTCCGGTCATGAAATATGTCATGGAGAAATTCGACGTCCGCCTGGCCATCGGCAGCCAGGTCAATACCCGCGAGCTGTCCGCGGCCGATCCGGCCAAGCTGGCTGCACGACAACGGGCCATGCGCCCAGTGAGCCAAACCTTCATGGATCGCAGTGCCAGCGGCGCCCTGCGGTGGAACGTTACTCTCTTCCCCACGGATGCCTATGCCCAGGATGCCGAAATGTCCCTGGCCGAGTTCGAGGACTTCGTCTTCGGCGCATGCCTCTGCGATCGGGACGATGCGGTGGCCGCGTGGCAAGAGGTCGACCGCAAGCAACAGATCCTCGTCGACTACCTCAAGGGAAAATCGGAAGTCCGCCTGATCGGTGAGGACACCGATGTGAAGGTTGGCATCGCGGGCCGGACATTCGTCAACTGCTCGGGCGACAAGAACATGCCCGATGGGGAGGTCTTCACCGGTCCGGAAGAAACCAAAGTCAACGGCCATGTCCGGTTCAGCTTCCCGGCCATCTACCAAAGCCGGGAAGTCAGCGACGTGCGCGTCTGGTTCGAAGACGGCGTCGCAGTCAAGTGGTCGGCCGCCAAGAACGAGGACCTGTTGACGCAGATGCTGATGACGGATGATGGTAGCCGCCGGTTAGGTGAGTTCGCTTTCGGCACTAATTTCGGCATCCAGCGCTTCATCAAGAACATCCTCTTCGACGAGAAGATCGGCGGCACGTTCCACATGGCCTTCGGCGGCGGCTACCCCGAAACCGGCTCGAAGAACCGCTCCGCCATCCACTGGGACATGATCTGCGATCTGCGCCGCGGCAGCGAGGTGCGCGTGGATGGCGAGCTGTTTGCGAAGGACGGGAAGTACCTGCTTTGGGAAAAGGAAAATTGAAGAAGGAAGAAGGAACCCTTCCGTCTTCCTTTCGTCTCCTCCGCCACCCGGCTGCGACCGGTGCGGAGAACATGGCCGTGGACGAGGCCATCAGCCAGGCCATCGCCGCGGGCCTGGTCCCGCCTACCCTGCGGTTCTACGCGTGGGATCCACCCTGCGTCTCCCTGGGCCGCAATCAGCCCGTCGCTGGGGTGGACCTCGACCGGTGCGCCGCGCTGGGCTACGACGTGGTCCGCCGGCCCACCGGCGGCCGCGCGATCCTGCACACGGATGAGATGACCTACAGCATCATCGCGTCGCCCGAGCACCCGCTGATGCAAGGATACGTTCTCGACAGCTACCTGCGCATCAGCCACGGGCTGGTCGCAGGGCTGCGCCGGCTGGGGATCGATGCCCAGGAGGCGCCCGGAACGAACCGCGCCGGACCGGATGTGTCAGCGGCCTGCTTTGAGGTGCCGTCGGCCTACGAGATCATCGCGGGCGACCGCAAGACCCTGGGCAGCGCACAGGCGAGGCGCAGCACCTCGGTGCTACAGCATGGTTCGCTGCCGCTTGTTGGCGACCTGACGCGCGTGGTCGATTGTCTCAGGTTCGAGGATGAGGCAGAGCGCCGCGCTCTGCGCGCCTCGCTGGCGGGTCATGCGGCGACGGTCGAGGAGCTGGTGGGCCAGGTGGTCACGTATGACCAGGCGGTCGAGGCGATGATTGCGGGCATGGCCGAGGCGCTGGCGATCGAGCTCGTCGCCGGCGAGCTTACCGAGCAAGAACGCACGTGGGCTGACGGGCTGGTGCGCGACAAGTATGCGCATGACTCATGGACGTTGAGGGTGTGACCGATGCGAGAACGGGAGTACGCTGCTGCCGGAGGCGTGGTGCTGGATGATGCGGGCCGCGTCCTGCTGATCGAGCGCTGGGTGCTGCGCTCGGATGAGCTGCGGCACGAGATCAGGCTGCCCAAGGGACATGTCGAGCCGGGCGAGACGGACGCGGAGGCCGCGCTGCGCGAGACCTGCGAGGAGACCGGCTACTGCGGCCTGGAGATCGTGGCAGACCTGGGCGAGGCGCTCAGCGAGTGGACAAACGCGTTCGAGCATGTCCGCCGCATCGAACATTATTTCCTCATGCGCCTGGTCGATCCCGTGCGCGGGGAGCCGCATTTCACGAGCCCGGACTCGGACGAGGCCAAGTTCGTCCCGCGTTGGGCGCCCGATCTGTCCTCTGCGGTGGATGCGTTGACCTATGACTCCGAGCGCCGGTTCGCGCAGCGCGCACTGCAGGTCATGTCGCACCGGGGTGCCGGAGCTGGGGCATGAGCACTTCGGTCGGTTTGCTGACCCTGGAGATCTACATCCCCGGCGTCTCCTCGCTGAAGGAGAAGCGCGGGATCGTCAAGCCGCTCCTGGCCCGCATCCGTAGCGAGTTCAACGTATCGGTCGCGGAGGTGGAGGACCAGGACCAGCTGGGCCACACCGTTATCTCCGTTGCCGCGGTCTCACCCAGCAGCGACTACGTCCACGGCCTGCTGGAACGCGTGGCGCAATGCGTCACCGCCTGGCGCCTGGACGCGGAACTCGTCGACTACACGATAGAGATGCTCTGACCACAGAGAGCTGCCTTGACCGCGAAGGCCCAAAGCAGCACACAACCTCTTGGCGCCATCGCGCCTTCGCGTGACCCATCTATTGCAGGATCATCAACGCGATGCCGGCGATCGCGATCAGGGTGCCCAGCACTGCGCGCGGGGACACGCGTTCCTTGAAGAAGATCGGCACGAGCGGGAGCGAGACCACGGGGGTCATCGCCATCAGGGTCGACGCGATGCCGACCCGTGCGGACTGCACCGCGATCAGGGACAGCCATACTCCCATGAACGGCCCGATGAAGGCCCCGGCCAGGATCGCCAGCGCGGCCTTGTGGTCCGCGCGCACCCGGCGGATCGTGCGGCCTGCGGTCCCGGTTGCGGCTGCGATCAGCCACATGGCAATCATCGCCGTGACCATACGGATGATCGTCCCGGAGAGCGCGGGGAAGCCGTCGGCAAGGCCGGGCTTCGCGAGCACCAATCCCGTGGCCTGGCACACTGCCGCGCCGACGCCGAACAGGATCCCGCGGCCATAGCCGCCCTCATAGGCCTTGCCGTCTGGCGCACGTGTGACGCCGCCCTTGCCGCGTTCCAGCACCACCCAGGCCACTCCCGCGAGAGCAAGGGCCATCGCGCCGACCTCCGGCAAGGTCAGCACCTCGCCCAGGAACAACCACGCCAGGAGTGCACCTGCCACCGGGGAGAGCGACAGCACCAGCACGCCGATGCGTGCGCCGACCAGGACATAGCACTGGAACAGCATACTGTCGCCGATCACGAGCCCGACCAGCCCGGACGCACCCAGCCAAAGAAATCGTTGCAGCCCGGCGTCTGACGGAAAGGGCCGGCCGAGCAGCAGCCAGTGCGCGGTTCCGAGCAGCAGAACGGCCATCAACAGCCGCATACGGTTGACGATCACCGACCCCACGCGCTGGCCGCTCATCGTGAAAGCGATGGAAGAAAATGCCCACAGTGCAGCCGTGGCGAGCGCGGCCAACTCACCGAGATAAGCGGTCAAATCGAGCTCCTGAAAGAGAACCGGGTACCTAATTTGACGGGGAAAAACGGCTATGATATAAATCAAAGCGTCGGCGGTCACAATGACGTGAGCGGTCAGACAACTGGGGACGTAGTGTAGTGGT
>CAYLZG010000198.1:0-6167 GCA_964387985.1 uncultured Anaerolineales bacterium
CGGTAGGTGCAATGCAGCCACTGATGGTAGAATGCTTGAGTACAATGGCACAAACCATCCGGCATTGGCGCAGTAAGGGAGAAATCTCATGTTACTCAAGCACTTTTTCACCGGCAAGATTGCTCACAGCTCCTACATCCTCGCAGGCAAGAACTCCTGCGCCGTGATCGATCCCCAACGGGATGTGGATCTCTACATCACTGAGGCCCGCGCCCTGGGGGTGGATATCACCCACATTCTTCAAACCCATCTTCATGCCGATTTCATTTCAGGGCACATGGATCTGGCGCAGAAGACCGGGGCCAAGATCTACGTGGCGAAATCAGCCTACTGCGCCTTCGACCATGTCCCTCTGTCGGAAGGCGATACCATCGAGTTGGAGGACATGGTTCTTCAAGTCCTGGAAACACCGGGCCACACCCCCGAGCATCTCAGCTATGTAGTGATCGACAAATCCCGTTCGGATAGCCCGACCGGCGTGTTTGTGGGGGATACGCTCTTTGTCGGGGATGTGGGCCGGCCCGACCTGTTTCCGGATATGGCCCAGGATCTGGCCGGAAAGCTCTATCACAGCCTGCACGACAAGCTGCTGAAGCTGCCCGATCATGTTGAGGTCTACCCGGCGCATGGAGCGGGTTCCTTATGCGGCCGCGCCATGGGCGCCAAATGGACCAGCACTCTCGGTTATGAACGCCAATTCAACGCGGCTCTGCAAATCAAAGAGAAGTCCGAGTTCATCAAGTCGCTCACCGAAGACATGCCTCCTGCGCCCGACCATTTCAGCCGCTGCAGCGCTATCAACCGAGAGGGGCCGGCCCTGCTTGCCGATCTCCCCGAAGTTGAAGAGCTGAGCGCAAGCCAATTCCAAGCGCGCATGAGCGACCCCGGCGTGGCAGTGCTGGATACCCGCAGCTATCATGCTTATGCTGGTCAGCACATCCCTGGTGCCTGGCACCTCGATCTCAATGGCAACTTTCCCACATTTGCCGGTTGGGTTCTGCCCACGAACAAGGACATTTTGCTGGTGGCAGATGATTACAGCAAGGCGCTGGAAGCCGTTACCTGGGCCCGCAGGGTCGGGGTGGATCGGATCGTGGGTTACCTGGATGGCGGCATGGTGGCCTGGGCAGTGGCCGGACTTAAGGCCAGCGGCACCAGATTACTGTCTGCCGAAGAATTACGCGATATGATTACCGGCGAGGCTGATTTCGTGCTGGTGGATGTCCGTGCTGAGCTGGAATATGAAGACAGTCACATCCAGGGGACCATCAATATTCCGGTGGCTGACTTGCGCACCCGCCACCCGGAGGTGAACCAGGATAAGAACATAGTCGTTATCTGCAGTACGGGCAATCGCTCCAGTCTTGGCGCCAGCATCCTCGAACAGCATGGATTCAGGGATTTGCTGAACGTCGCGGGTGGCATGACAGGCTACAGCGCTGCCGGCTACACGGGGGAGTGCCGCGCCTGCGTGAACCCACATGGCTCCAGGTTCTTCACGAATCTCACCGAAGTCAAGAGACACTGGGATGTGGGCTAAGGACCGGAGGTCAACATGCTGGAACTGTTAACCCAAACACGCTGGTCGCCCTATGCAGTCGGCATCGGCATCGGCATCCTGAGTTGGCTCACCTTTCTGATCTCAAAAAGGCCCATTGCGTGCTCGACCACCTTTGCCAAACTGAGCGGCATGATCGAAATGGTGTTTCGGGGAGACAAAGTGGAGCAGAAGCCCTATTACCAGAAGTTGAGACTTGTGGTGGGCTGGCAAATGATGCTGGTGCTGGGTATCGTCATCGGATCCCTGCTTTCCGCGCTGGTCTCCGGTGATTTCCGCTGGCAGTGGGTCCCTCCGCTCTGGGCCGCCGCGTCTGGCAGTTCACCGTTGCTGCGCGTCGGCGTGGCGTTGCTGGGCGGTGTTATCATCGGTTTCGGTGCGCGCTGGGCTGGCGGATGCACCAGCGGACATGGCATCAGCGGCACTCTGCAGCTCGCAGTTTCGAGCTGGATCTCTGCCGTTTGTTTCTTCATCGGCGGGATCCTGACGGCGCATCTGATCTTCAGATTAATCGGTCAGTAGAGGCACACATGCACGAGACGAAAACGAAAACCAAGCGCGTGAAAGATATGCCCACCTTGCTCTGGGGATTGGCGTTCGGCATTGCGTTCGGCTTTCTGCTTCAGAAAGGGGGCGCAACAAAGTTCGACGTCATCGTCGGGCAACTGCTGCTCACCGATTTCACAGTCTTGAAAATCATGCTATCCGCTGTGTTGACCGGGATGATCGGCATCCATGCGATGAAATCGCTCGGCTGGGTGCAACTGAATCCCAAGTCCGGCTCGGCGGGCATGAACATCATTGGCGGGCTGATCTTTGGTGTTGGCTTTGCCGTATTGGGCTATTGCCCAGGCACCATTGCGGGCGCAATCGGGAATGGCTACCTGGACGCGACGGTGGGAGGGCTGGTTGGCATCTTGCTCGGCGCGGGTCTCTTTGCTGCGCTCTATCCCCGGCTCAGTGAGGGCATCCTGAAAAAGGGCGAATTCGGCGACCTGACCTTGCCGCGGCTGTTCAGAGTCAACGATTGGGTTGTTGTTGTCCCGGTGGCCGTGCTGATTTTTTTGTTGCTGTACTGGCTGGAACGCGCTGGTCGGTGACGCACATGGGTGAGGAAACCTCAGCCCGGTATCATTAACAAGCGGAGGATACTTATATGAGTGATAAGGAACTGTACCAGCAGCAGTTGCAGGCTCAACTGGATGGGTGGCAAGCCGATCTCGTCCAACTAAAAGCCATGGCGGCAGAAGCGCATGGAAATGAGCATCCGGAGGTCAAGCAGAAGATCCGGGAATTTGAGCGCAGGATCGCAGCAGCCAGGAGAAGGCTGCCGAAACTGATGGCCGCGAGCGACGAGGAGTGGGAGGCAAAGAAAGCAGCTTTCGAGTCTGCGGTGTTCAGGGCCAACGTCCCCAAGGCTAAGCCGTAGGCCGGCGCGCGTGGCTGCGCCATTGATTTTGTTTGTCCGCCTGATGTGAAAGGAGCCTGTGTGTGGAAGACCCCAATCGCGTCGAACTGATCGACATGCCAGGGCAGCCCATCCCCTGGCACGCCACGCCGGATGAGAAGGTGCTGGTCAAGCTACAGGCCGATCTGCGCGGGCTCAGTCCGGCCCAGGTGGAGGAACGCCTGCGCGAATTCGGACGCAACACCCTGCCGGAGCGCAAGCCGCCCACGCTGGTCGACATCATCCTGCATCAGTTCAAGAGTCCCCTAATTTATATCCTCCTGATCGCCGGCGCCATTGCGCTGCTGACCGGCGATGTCAAGGATGCGATCTTCATTCTGGCGGTCCTCATCCTGAACGCCACTATTGGGGCGGCCCAGGAATTTAAGGCGGAACAGAGCGCGCACGCGCTGCAGCAGATGCTCAGGGTGCGGGCCAGGGTGCGCCGCGAGGACCGGCAGTTCGACCTGGATGCGGAGGAGGTAGTCCCTGGCGATGTCGTGCTGTTGGAATCGGGCGACAAGATTCCGGCCGACCTGCGCCTGGTCCAGGTTAACAACCTGGCGATCGATGAGTCTTTCCTGACTGGCGAATCGGTGGCGGCGAGCAAGAAGCTTGACTTGCAGGAGCGGGGCGCGGCCGTGGGCGACCGGCGCAACATGGCCTACGCCGGCTCGACCGTGGTCTCTGGTCGCGGGGTCGGGCTGGTCGTGGCCACGGGCCGCTACACCGAGGTGGGCAAGATTGCCCGCACCGTGGCCGAGGAGGAAGGCGCCAAGCCGCCCCTGGTGCTTCGCATGGAGAGATTTGCGCACCAGATCAGCTTCGTGGTCCTGGGCTTTGCCGCCCTGCTCGGCCTGGTGTCTTTGGTGCGCGGGATGCCCTTTTATGAAGTGCTCTTCCTCGTCATTGCGATGGCGGTTTCGGCCATCCCGGAGGGTTTGCCGGTGGCGATGACGGTAGCGCTGTCGCTGGCGACCGGACGTATGGCCCGACGCAACGTGATCGTACGCAAGCTGGCTGCAGTGGAGAGCCTGGGTAGTTGTACGGTGATCGCAAGCGACAAGACCGGCACGCTGACCGTCAATCAGCAGACGGCGCGCGCGATCGTCTTTCCCGACGGCGTGCGCGTGACGGTGGGCGGTCAGGGTTACAACGATCAGGGCGAGGTCAGCCTGGCGGATGGTGGTGAGGTGGACGACGCGCTGGCCGGGAGGTTGGCGACCCTGGCTCGGGATGCCGCCTTGTGCAACGAAGCCGCGTTGGAGAAGACAGCGGATGGTTGGCGGTCCAGCGGCGACGCGATGGACGTGGCGTTGCTGGCCCTGGGCTACAAGGTGGGCTTGCAGCCGCCGGCTGTGCGCGAGCAGCATCCGGCGCTGGCCGAGATCCCGTTCGAGTCAGAGAAACGTTACGCCGCCTCCGTTAACCGGATCGGGGAGGGCAACCGCATCATCGTGAAGGGCGCGGTGGAAACCGTGCTCACCTTTTGCGACCAGATGCAAAGCGCCGGGGGCGCCGTGCCCCTGGACGACGAGGTCATCCACGGTCAGGCAGATGCACTGGCGGAGGAAGGTTTTCGCGTGCTAGCATTGGCCGTGGGTCCATTCCCTGACGGCGAGATCGCGTCGCTCGACGAGAGCCAGCTTAGTGGGCTGATCCTACAAGGGCTGTTGGCATTCATTGACCCTGTGCGGCCCGAGGTGCCGGAGGCGGTGGACATCGCCCGCCAGGCCGGCATCAAGGTAGCGATGGTCACGGGCGATCATCCGGCGACTGCGTTCGCGATTGCTCGCGAGTTGGGCATCGCCGAGTCGCAGGCGCAGGTGACCACCGGTCGCGACCTGGCTGAGATAGGTGACGTTCACGTGCCTGAGTTCTACGAGAGAGTCAAGCAGGCAAGCGTCTTCGCCCGCGTGTCTCCGGAGCAGAAGCTGCACATCGTGGACGCCATGATGGGGTTAGGAAACTATGTGGCGGTGACCGGCGACGGGGTCAACGATGCGCCGGCGCTGCGCAAGGCCAACATCGGCGTGGCAATGGGCTCAGGCGCCGACGTAGCCAAGGACACGGCCTCCCTGATCGTCACAGACGACAACTTTGCTTCGATCGTGGCGGGCGTCGAGGAGGGCCGCCACGCCTACGCCAACGTCCGCAAGGTGACGCTGCTGCTCATCTCGACGGGCCTGGCTGAGTTGGTGTTGATCGGCCTATCCATCTTTGCGGGGCTGCCCGTGCCGCTGCTGGCAGTCCAGATCCTCTGGCTCAACCTGGTCACCAATGGCATCCAGGACGTGGCGCTGGCCTTTGAGGCAGGCGAAAAGGGTGTGATGAAGGTTCCTCCCCGCCCGCCATCAGAGGGGATATTCAATCGCAAGATGATCGAGCAGGTGCTGCTGAGCGGCCTGACCATGGCGATGATTTGTTTTGTCGCCTGGGTGCTGATGTTGAATGCGGGTTGGGAGGTAACCATGGCCCGCAGCAGTCTGCTCACCCTGTTGGTGCTTATCCAGTTCTATCACGTGCTGAACTGCCGCTCCGAGAGCGCATCTGTCTTCAGGATTCCTTTGCGTAGCAACCTGGTGCTGATGGGTGGAATGGTGTTGGCGCTGATCATCCACATCCTGGCCACCCAGGTTCCGTTCCTGCAATCGCTGCTGCGAACACAGCCGCTCTCCTGGCAGATGTGGCTGCTGTTCGCCTTGCCCGGCGCGGCGATTTTGCTGGTGATCGAGTTGTATAAGGCCTGGTCGCGGCGGCGCTAGTTAGATCAAGGTGGTGTCTGCCAGGGATGTTAAGGCCAGACCCGGCCGGAAGCGTCGGGCAATGATTCAGAGGCCCACAACGTGAGTGGCATGTCCCTGAGATGCGGTGCGACACCCGGCTGAGGGCAAGGCAGAGGCGCGGCCATGCACGCCGCGCCTCTGCTTCAGGATCCGCCGTTGCGGTTTCGCCGTGCCCGCGTCAGGGTGATGGGCTGAACTTGATCGCCCGATCGAAGATCACTTCACTCGGATCGGGCGCGGTTTTGGTCGTCGGATTCAGGTATGCGCGCCAGGTCAGATTGGCCACCTCATCGAGCAGGACGCCCGGCCACTCGTCCGGCACCTCGAAGCAGTTGGTTTCCCTGCCGCAGTCGCGCGCGAATTTGTAGGCGTACAG
>CAYLZG010000199.1:0-6079 GCA_964387985.1 uncultured Anaerolineales bacterium
ACCTTCAACCTCGTCCAGCTCGGCGCGGCAAGTGCGAAGCGTATCTTGGAGACGATCAACACCGAGACCGAACTGGATGAGAACCCGCAGGGCGTGGCGCAGCAAATTCGCGGGCAGGTGCGGTTCGAGGACGTGGACTTCAGCTATGAAGGGGATGGCGCGGATGGGAATGGGGCCGTGCTTCGCGGCCTGAGTTTCACAGCGCATCCCGGCGAGACCATCGCCATCGTCGGGCAGACCGGCTCCGGCAAATCGACCCTGACCCGGCTGATCAACCGCATCTTCGATGTCGATCGCGGCGCGGTCACGATCGATGGCATCGACGTGCGCGACTGGAACCTGGAATCGCTGCGCTCCCAGATTTCGTTCATCGAGCAGGATCCCTTCCTGTTTTCGCGGACGCTGCGCGAGAATATCTCGTTCGGCAAGCCCGGTGCGACGGAGGACGAGATTATCGCCGCGGCCCAGGCCGCACAGGCGCATGACTTCATCCTGAGCTTCAAGGAGGGGTACGACACGGAGGTGGGCGAGCGCGGTGTGACCCTTTCGGGCGGCCAACGACAGCGCATCGCCATTGCACGCGCGTTCCTCACCGATCCGCGCATCCTGATCCTGGATGACAGCACCAGTGCGATCGACAGCGCGACCGAGGATCAGATCCAGCGGGCCATGCGCCGGATTAGCCAGGCGCGCACCACGTTTCTCATCACCCATCGGCTCAGCCAGATTCGCTGGGCAGACCGCATTCTCGTGCTGCGCCGGGGTGAGGTTGTTGCCCAGGGCACGCACGAGGAGCTTCTGGAGCGCTCTCCGGACTACTGCCGCATTTTCGCCAGGTGCAGCTGATGGGTTTTATCCTCGACGGCCTCGAGAACGAGGCATACGACCGGAATTACAGTGACCGCGAGCTGGTGCGCAGGGTTCTCGGATACTTCTGGCCGCACCGCAAGCGAATGGTGCTGGTCGCGGCCGCGATCTCGCTGAATTCCATTGCAGGGAGCGGCGGGCCGATCCTGATCTCGGCCGGCATCGACCTGATGGCGCGCAACCCATCGACCGCGGCCATCGCCCTGCTGGCCCTGGGCGTGCTGCTGCTCGGCGCGGTGGCGTGGGGCTTCAACTTCATCCAACAGTGGTTTGCCGCGCGCGTCGTGGGCGATGTGGTGTTGAAGATTCGCGAGGATGTGTTTGCTGCGACCATGCGGCACGACATGTCGTTCTATGACGAGCATCCATCGGGGAAGATCGTCAGCCGCGTCACCTCGGATACGCAGGATCTGTCCGAGGTCGTAACGCTGACGGCCAGCCTCCTGAGCCAGGTCATGCTGGTGCTGTTCCTGGCCGTGTGGCTCATCACCATCAACGCCCGGTTGACACTCTTGCTCCTGGTCATGGCGCCGGTCGCAGTCGCCTTTGCCCTGAGTTTCCGCCGCATCGCGCGCACCGTGACGCAGCGCGCGCGGCGCGTGACCGCGAAGATCAACGCGCAGATCCAGGAGTCGGTGAGCGGGATCGTGGTCGCTAAGAGTTTCCGGCAGGAGCGCGCGATCTATGCCGCGTTCGCCGCGAACAACATCCAGGCGTACGGCGTCGTGTTGCGCCGCGGGCTGACGCTGGACACCATCTTCCCGATCATCGGTGCATCGTCCGGGATAGGCGTTGCCGTGCTGATCTATTTCGGCGGCCTGGCCACCCTGCCGCCGTCGAACATTTCCACCGGCAACTGGTACCTGTTCATGCAGGCGGTGGGCTTCTTCTGGTGGCCGATCATCGGCATCGCATCGTTTTGGAGCCAGTTCCAGGACGGGCTGGCCGCGGCAGAGCGCGTGTTTGCCCTGATCGATGCGGAGCCGAAGGTAGTACAGACCGCAAGCGACGCGGCTCCGCGGCTGGCCGGGGACATCGAGTTCCGCCGCGTGCACTTCACCTACACGCCCGATGCGGCAGAGCAGCGCGGGGGTGAAGTCGTCCTGCCGGATTTCAGCCTGCACATCCGGCCCAGGGAAACGGTGGCGCTGGTCGGTCACACCGGCGCGGGGAAGACCAGTGTGGCCAGGCTGGTCGCGCGGTTCTACGAGTTTCAGGACGGCGGGCTGCTGGTTGACGGCCGCGACATCCGGACGTTGGACCTGGCGGATTACCGCCGGCAGATCGGCATCGTCCCGCAGGAGCCGTTCCTCTTCTCGGGCACGCTGCGCGACAACATCCGGTATGGCCGGCCCGAGGCGAGCGACCTCGAGGTCGAAGCCGCCGCACGCCGCGTCGCGGGCGGCGAGTGGGTGGCCGATCTTCCGAACGGGCTGGACACCGACGTGGGCGAGCGCGGGGCCAGCCTGTCCATGGGCCAGCGCCAGCTCGCGGTGCTGGCGCGAGTGGTGCTCAAGGATCCGGCGATCTTCATCCTGGACGAGGCCACTGCGAGCGTCGATCCGTTTACCGAGGCGCAGATCCAGGATGGGCTGGAAGAGATCATGGCCGACCGGACCGCGATCGTCATCGCGCACCGGCTGTCCACAGTGCAGGCGGCCGATCGCATCATCGTCATGGACGGTGGGCGCATCATCGAAGAGGGCAACCATGCCACGCTGATGGCAGGCGGCGGGCACTACGCCACCCTGTACAACACGTACTTTCGGCACCAGTCTTACGAGTACGTCGAGAGTCTGCGGCCCGATCACCACAAATGAACCTCCGGGGATTCGCAGACTCCGGAGGTTTGCCTCTTCGTGGAGGTTCGTCGCTTCGTCATGGTCGCACGACCGCGAAGATGTGTCCCTGGCTAAATGTGGCTTCCGCCGCTTTCCACCCACGCGTCCGCCGTGCTGCGATCGTCGCCCAGGCGCAGATGCGCCATCGAGGCTTCCAGCGCCACGACGCGCGCGGTCAGATGGCGGAAGAGCTCGGTGTTCGGGTCGGGCAGGCGATCGTGCTGCAGGTCGATCCCCTCCGGCTCGGGCATGTCGCCGTTGCGGCTCTTGATGCGACCGGGGATGCCGACCACCACCGAATGCGCGGGCACGTCCTTCACCACGACCGAATTCGCGCCGATGCGGCTGTGCGCGCCGATGCGAATCGGGCCCAACACCTGTGCACCCGCACCCACCACGACATGATCCTCCACCGTCGGATGGCGTTTGACCTTCTCCCAGCTCACGCCGCCGAGGGTCACGTTGTGATAGAGCGTCACATCGTCGCCGATCTCCGCAGTCTCGCCGATCACGGTGCCCATGCCGTGGTCGATGAAGAAGCCGCGGCCGATCTGCGCGCCCGGGTGGATCTCGATGCCCGTCATCAGGCGCGAGATGTTGCTCACGAGCCGCGCCAGCCACTTGAACTGGTTGCGCCACAGCGCATGTGCGATCCGGTGCATCCACACCGCGTGGAGCCCCGGGTACAGGAGAACGATCTCCCAGACGGACCGGGCGGCTGGGTCCCGGTCGAACACCGCCTGGATATCCCGACGCATTGCTGCAAACATAGTCAACTCCTCAGGCGATCACTCTTCAAGGTCCGCGAAGAGCACCGTGCTCAGATAGCGCTCGCCGTTGGAGGGGATGATCACCACGATGCGCTTGCCTGCGTTCTCGGGCCGCAGGCCCACCTGGACGGCCGCATGCACGGCTGCGCCTGAGCTGAGGCCCACGAGCAGGCCCTCTTCGCGCGGCAGCCGCCGGGCCATGGCGATGGCCTCCTCGTTCGTGACCGTTACGATCTCATCGATCAGGGCCGTGTCGAGGATCGCCGGCACAAACCCCGCGCCGATGCCCTGGATCTTGTGAGGACCGGGCTGGCCGCCCGAGAGCACGGGTGACCCCGCGGGCTCCACCGCCACCAGCTTCAACTCCGGCAGGCGGCTCTTCAGCACCTGGCCCACGCCGGTGAGCGTGCCGCCCGTGCCGATGCCCGATACCAGGATGTCGAGCTGGCCACCGGTGTCGCGCCAGATTTCCTCGGCCGTCGTGCGGCGATGGACCTCCGGATTGGCCGGGTTTTCGAACTGCTGCGGGATGAAATAGCGATTGTCCGAGTCCGCGAGTTCATTCGCCTTGCGGATCGCCGCTTTCATGCCCTCGCTGCCAGGCGTCAGGATCAATTCGGCACCGTAGGCGCGCAGCAGCTTCCGGCGTTCCAGGCTCATGGTGTCCGGCATGATGAGCGTGCAGCGGTAGCCCTTGGCGGCCGCCACCATGGCCAGGCCGATGCCTGTGTTGCCGCTGGTGGGTTCGAGGATGATCGTCTCCGGGCCGATCCGACCCGCGGCCTCGGCCGCCTCGATCATGCTCAGGGCAATGCGATCTTTCACGCTGCCGCCCGGGTTCTGAAACTCCAGCTTTGCCAGCACCTCGGCGGCGGAGTCTTTCGTGACGCGGTTCAGCCGCACCAATGGCGTGTTGCCGATCAATTGTGAGATGTCGCCCGCAATGCGGGCCGTAACGGCCGTATCAGTAATAGACATAAGTTAACTCCTTCAAATCACGATTCCAGAAAACAAAAAAGACTCATCGGGGCGGATGCGCCCTGCGATGAGCCTTGCCATGATGCTATACGGATCGGGGAGGTCAACCCTCGCCCTTGCCCTCGGTCAGTTCAGCCGTGTTTCAACGCGACCCATCGCAGCTTGCGCGGTGGTTCAGCGGACGTGGTTGGCGCCCTGCCAACTCACGCCCGCTCGAGACACGAGCACGCGCGTAAAACGGTCTGAACGGTGTTTTTCACAATTCTACCTTCTGAAAATATCGTATGCGATGGTGTGACAAAAGTCAAGTAAGCATTATCCCAAGTTTGGCAAAGCGGGAGCGGCAGTCATCGTACCGAAACGCGTGCAGGGTGGGGCGGGCTGGATCGGCCAGGTCGCAGATCAGGTAGAACGCATCGGGGTACGCGGCGCGCTCGACATCCGTCTCCGATGGAAACGCGGGACCGTGGGGATGGGAGTGGTAGATCGCGACGAGTTCCAGTCCGGCTTCCTCGAATTCGATCTGTTTCGCCAGGGTTTCGTGATCGAGCTCGAAGGTGGTGCGCGGGGTGGGAGAGATGTTGCGACCGGGATGCACGGCCATGGCAACGCCGTCTTTCCCCGAGACCAGTCCGCAGACCTCCTCAGGGTAGCCTGCCAGCGCGTGGCTGATGATCTGCCTGGCCAACTCGGGCGGCAGATGCAACTTGCCCGCGGGCGCCATTATCCCGTCACCACGCCCGGCCGTTCAGGTAAGGATTGTTTCGCCGCTCAAAGCCCACGGTGCTCGTCTCGCCATGGCCCGACAGGATGACATAATCATCCGGGAGGGTCAGGATCTCCCGGCGGATTCCGTCCAGAAGCGAGTCCATATCTCCTCCCGGCAGGTCGGTGCGGCCGATGGAGCCGGCAAACAACGCGTCACCCGTGAACGCGCGGCGGCCCGCGTGATCCACCAGGGTGATGCCCCCTCGGGAGTGGCCAGGCGTATGGCGCACTTCGAGGGTGATATCGCCGGCACTGATCGTTTCCCCCGGCTGCAACTCCCGGTCGACCGTGGGTGGTTCGCCCGGATCGTAGCCCAGCCAGGCCATGCAGGTTCGCTGCATGGCTGCAACGAGGGGGAGGTCGGCCCCATGCAGGTGAAACAGCGCGCCCGTCGCCTCCTGCAGGTCCCGACACGCCAGCAGGTGGTCGAAGTGACCGTGCGTGCCCAGGATGTGCTCGGTTTTGAGCTCGTGGCGCTTGAGGACAGCAAGAATGGCGCCGGGCTCGTCGCCAGGATCGATGATGATGGCCGCGCGCGTGCGCTCGCAGCCAAGGATGTAACAGTTGACCTGCAGCATGCCGACGGGCAGCGTGTCGAGTATCAAGACGGCATCTCCTCCCAGGCCTAAGGCGCCTGAATCTTCACCGTGCCCAGGTAAGCGCTGCCCGCCTCCGTCTCCTCGTCGGGCAGAAGCGTCAGGCTAAGACGATAGGTGTCCGGCTCAAGGTCAGCGGGAGTGAGCAGATCGTGCTCGCCCCGAACGATCTCGTCCTGTTGCCACAACGTGCTGAGATAGGTCGCGCTCACCAGCGGCGCGGTCAGGTTGGCTACCGGATTGCCCGCGCCATCGCTCA
>CAYLZG010000200.1:0-2466 GCA_964387985.1 uncultured Anaerolineales bacterium
TGTTACCGAGCGGTAGTCGTTGGGCCAAGTGATAATGTTACTGGAGCAACTCCTTTCGTTAAGGTTTCTATCCAAGTCGTCGTAGCAGGGGCTGTGGGTATGTGGGCAACTCGGAGCGCAGCGGAGAGTTGTCCATATATCCACAGCCCGGGGTCAGGCGGCCAGCTGAAAGGCTGGCTGATAGTCAGCCGGTAGTGGGAGTGGCCGGGCGAGCAACTCAACCGCCGCACGCACATCGACCGGGCCATCGGCGAGCGGCAGGGCCACAATGTCGTCAATCAGTTGATGGATTTCCCGGCGCAACCGGCGAGGATTGATCTGTTGGCGCAGGTCGGCTAACCGGGCTTGGCGCTCGGCTGGAATACACTGCAGCGCACAGGCCCGCTCAAAAGGTGTCTGGGCGCGATCATAGTGGCGCACCAGGTGCGGGCGGTGCCCTTCCACGGTGACGCGCGTCTTGGCCACGATATGCAGCACGGGCTGGAAGAAGTTGTAGTAGAGCCACATCAGGTCGTATAGTTGATTCACCTGCGCCACATGGGCGCGGCTATCGAGCCGGCCGAAGCCCAGGTAGGCGCGCACGAGCGAGTGGTTCTTCTGTTCGACAAAGCGATTGTCGTTCTTTTGCCAGGGCCGGCTGCGCGAGAAATGCAGGCCGGCCACCTGGTTCTTGAAGAAGCGCCACAACTGTTGGTTCAGGAATTCCGACCCATTATCAGGATGCAATTCCAGCAAGGGGAAGGGTAGGCGGCCCAGGATGCGGCGGAAGCCGGCCTCCATCATCAGGGCACTGCGCCCCAACACGGCGACGCGTTCGCTCCAGCCCGTGGCCACATCGACCAGCTGCAGGGTGTGCAGGTAGTCGCCGGCCGTGCTGGCGCCGCCGTGATGCACCAGGTCGACCTCGCAGTGCCCGGCCTCGCCGATATCCCACGGGATGCGCTGGGCCGGGATTTGCTGCAGCACCTGTAACGCCCGTTCCGGACCACGCCGGGGCAGCCGGCGCTCGTCCTGCCGGAGGCGCTTGAGAATGCGTTTGACGGTGCTGACACTGATCTGACTCAGCTGGGCTAACACGGTCTCGGCCACGACCAACTCGCCATGGGCCATCAGCAGCCGGGCCGTCGGTTCCAGGCCGGGCGTCAGGCGCTCGGCACAGATGTAATCCAGGCTCTCGGCGACGACCCGGATCACATCGTCCACCTCGGGACCGTAGGTGCGGCCCCGTTGGCGCTGCCGGGGCCGGCGCACCGGCTCCGTATGCATCAACCGGATCAGGCTCTTGCGATGCAGTTCGGTCACTTGCATCATCTCATCCAGCAGGCGGCTGCGCTCCCCCCGGTCCGCCTGCACGTAACGCAGGCGCATGCGCAGTAAGTACTTGCGGCGTTCGTTGAGCGTCATCTTGACTTCGGCAGTCATAGGCCCTCGGTAACATTTTCATTTGGCCTAACTATACCTGCCTCGGTAACATTTTAGCTGGCCTAACGCGCAGATTTGACACATAACGTCCAAATCCGTATAATCCCTTTCGTTCGTGGCGGATTCGTCTAGGGGCCCAGGATATCGCCCTCTCAAGGCGGAGACACGGGTTCGAATCCCGTATCCGCTACCACGCAAAGCCCCGGGGTGGCATGTTCCCCGGGGCGTTTTGTTTGCTAATCGCACTTGGAACGAGAAACGTACTGGTGACTTCTACAAACGGTGTTCTCAACAGAGAGAACTTCTTCCGGGCTCATGGACGCGCGCGGCGGCACGAACTGCTCGCACGGTTGGGCGGCAGACCGACATCGCTGCTGCCATTTGAGTTGTTGGCCTCAGTTCTCAAGGGCTACCAACGGGTGCCCCTTCCCGATACCGAGATGATCCCGCTGGACAAGATTGTCGGATCTGTCGGACGCTACAACGATTTCACCCGCGATTTCTTGCCCAAGAACTACTCGATGATCGACCGCTGGGTCCGCGTTGAACAAGCAATGGAGAGCCTCGAAGGGACACCTCCGATCGAGGTCTACCGCGTCGGCGATGTGTATTTCGTGGCGGACGGGAATCACCGGGTCTCCGTGGCGCGCGCATCCGGGCTGGACGCGCTTGAGGCGCACGTAGTCGACATACCCAGCGCGATCGACCTGGAGCCTGGTGACACTCTGGACGAGGCGATCATCAAGGCCGAGCGCGCCCGTTTCCTGGCACAGACGGGGCTGGCAGAACGGGTCCCGGTTGTGGATATGTACCTCACCCGACCGGGAGGCTTCACCAGGCTGCTGGAACTTGTCAGCCTTCATCAGCGGTTGCTCTCTGATGAAAGGGGGAGCGAGGTCAGCCTGCAAGATGCTGCCGAGGACTGGTATCGCACCAGCTATCTCCCAACCATCGAGACAATCAGGGATCGCCAGTTGCTTCGACGATTCCCAAACCGGACCGCGGCCGACCTGTATTCGTGGCTCTGGAGCCACATCATGGAAA
>CAYLZG010000200.1:2597-6005 GCA_964387985.1 uncultured Anaerolineales bacterium
CCGGCGCCGAACGCGTCCCGGACTGGATCACGCAGAATCACGAATGGAACGATGGCTCACTCAGTGAGTTAGCTGAATTGTCCAAGGAGGCGAACGATGACGGTCGAGTCGACTGAGAAAGCCACCACACCGAAGCCCACGCGTATCCTGCTTGTTCGCCACGGTGTTAACGATTATGTACAGAAGGGTCTCCTGGCCGGCCGGACACCAGGAGTACACCTGAACGAGGAAGGGCAAAAGCAGGCATCGGCGTTGGCCAAGAGGCTTCAATGCGAGACGATCGCTGCGATCTACACCAGCCCACTGGAACGCTGCCAGGAGACGGCCGGTCCATTGGCCGCGTGTCTGGGCCTGCAACTCCGTACATGTGACAGCCTTAAGGAGACGGACTGCGGCAGCTGGAGCGGACAGCCGCTCGAAGCATTGCGCAAGATGGAAGTATGGCAGCAGGTCCAGTTCAATCCGTCGCTATTTCGTTTTCCTGACGGCGAGAGCATGGCAGAAATCCAGGCGCGCATGGTGACTGCACTGGAAAGCCTGCGCCAACAGCATGCGAACGAAACCATCGCAGTCATCTCACACAGCGATCCGATCAAGCTGGCGGTCGCATACTACCTGGGGATGGCGCTTGACTTGTTCCAACGGCTGGAAGTATCGCCGGCCTCGATTTCCGAATTGGACTTCAGCCCGCTTCGCGTGCGCCTGATTCGGCTGAACGACTGCGCGCATGTCCCACCCACATCTTGCGTTTAGAGAGATTTCGATTAGATTAACCCTCATGACAGATTCACTCCCATCCTATGCCGCGCTCCCCTACTACGAAGGAGATGACGTTTATCCCGTCACGCGCATCACCGCGGGGGCGGTTGGAGCTTCTGGACGCCGCACTTTCATCCTCCAGGCTTTCTTCGGCGCCGAACCATTTTGCTGGGTGATCGAAAAGGAACAGGCGCTGGCGCTCAGCAAGGCGATCCCGGAGTTGTTGGACGACGTGCGCACCGAGTTCCCCGAATTGGGCGAGCCATTGGTAGCGGCCGCGCCGAATCTTGCGCTTGTCGAACCCTTGCAGCCGCTATTTCGAGTGGGCAGCATCGGTGTGGAGTACGATCGACTACATGACCTGGTGATCTTTACCCTTGTGGATGCAGACACGCTCAACCTCGACGGTGAGGAAGATCTCATCGATGCCGACGCTGAGCCGCCCGAACATCATCTGTTCACCACGCGCGGACAGGCCAAATTGCTTGGTGAACAGGCCGAGAAGGCCGTGGTGGCAGGCCGGCTGTTGTGTCCGCGGTGCAGTCTGCCGATGGATGAATTCGGCCACTTCTGCCTGCCAGCGAATCCCAAGCTGCGCCGCGGCGGAGAAGTCGTGCATTGACCATGCCCGGGCAGCAAGACCCTGGTTGCATCGTGCCATGGTCGGCGGATGACACGGAGACCGGTGCTCTCCTGGATCTGCTTGGCAAGGGCAAGCTTGCGTTGGATGGCTTGATGCCGTGGAGCTCCAACTACACTTTTCTGGGCACCGTCTCCGGCGCGTCAGGCGACAGTCTACCGGTCATCTATAAGCCCATACGCGGCGAACGTCCCCTCTGGGACTTCCCGCGCGGCAGCCTGGCCAAGCGCGAAGTCGCCGCCTATGTCGTGTGCCGCTACCTCAGCTGGAACTTCGTACCGCCGACGGTCCTCCGTGGGGGACCCCATGGGCGAGGTTCGGTACAATTGTTCGTCGAGTGCGACCAGGACGCTCACTTCTTCACCATCAGGGAGGATCCAGCCTTCAGGCACAGTCTCCAGGCCCTTACGCTTTTCGACATCATCACCAACAATGCGGATCGTAAAGGAGGACACTGTCTGCGTGCAGGAGATTCATGCATTGTGGCCATCGATCAGGGGCTTTGCTTTCACGTCGAACCTAAGCTGCGTACGGTGATTTGGGACTTTGCCGGAGAGCCGATTCCTACTGATCTGTCAGACGACCTGCGCAGGTTCCAGGCCACGCTGCAGCCACCCGAGCACCCAGCTCTCGCTCAGCTTCGTGATTTGCTACACGATGACGAAATCAGCGCGATCGAGCAACGCATCGATGCCCTGCTCGACGCGGGTCACTTCCCTCACCCGCCAGAAGATCGTCGCGCATATCCCTGGCCGCTCGTCTAGCCATCGCTTCGCCGGAGCCAGCGCTCACTCGTCCCCCCTCACCCGGCCCCGCGCCTGCTTCCGCTGCGAACGCAGGCGCTTATCCGACAGCCGTGCCTCGCGCGCCGCTTTCGACGGCCTGGTCGCCACCCTGCGCCTGCGCTGGCGAAGAGCGCTTGCCAGAAGATCCCGGAATCGCCTCACGGCGATCGCGCGGTTTTCCAATTGACTGCGTGTCATCGTACTGACTACGCGCAATACCCCCTGCCCATCGATCTGGCCGCCAAGCCGCGCCATGATGCGCGAACGCTGCTCTTCGCTCAGAGAAGGCGAATTTGCGACATCGAACAGCAGCTCAACGCGCGTGTCGCTGCGTTGTACATGTTGGCCTCCGGGCCCGCTGGAGCGGCTGAAACGAAAAGCCAACTCACTCTCCGGAATTGCCAGCTGACCATCGATTACCACCGTGGGCCGCAGGTCGTTCATCTCAGTCTCATCAACCATGGTTGCCACCCCTGGGCGCGAACAGACGTCCGGACGATCGGGTCCGGACGTCTGTGATCCGTCGATTCAGAGCCCCTACAGCTTGGTGGCGCTGAAGCAGAGCTCCGCTACGCCCGCCTGCTCGAAAAACTCAATCGTCCAGGTGTGCCAGCCGGGAGCGATCCACATGTCTACAAAGTAGCCGCGCACAGACTGCTCGCGCCACTCGTTCAGCACGAGCATCCCATCGACATAAATTCGAACCCCGTCATCCGTCCTTACCGAGACGCGGTAGGTGCCCCCAACAGCATTCGAGACTGTCGTCCAGCGCGCAGAGAAGTAGTCCGGCGCGACTTGGGGTGCAGGCGAACCCCATCCCCAGTTGTAGCACGGCCGGCCTTCGAACCGATGCAGGACCACCGGACCTGTCAGATCCATGCTGTTGTAGTAGGTGGCGGTCCAGGCTCCATGAGGAGGCTGCGGCCCAGGGTGCGGACCAGGATGGGGCTGCGGTTTGGGCTGCGGCTTGGGTGGCGGACATGCACGGTAGATCACCAACGTCTGCCCGACATAGATGCGATCGGGATTCCAGATGTTGTTCCACCGCTGGAGCTGCGCCACCGTAACTCCGTAGCGATAGGCAATCCGAGTTAGGTTGTCACCCCGCACTACGCGGTAGTAGACAGGGCAGCTCGTTCCCTGGCTGACGTTTGCGGCGCTCGAAGACGCCGGGGCCGCCGCCGCCGAAGGCACGAGTACAGCGGTCAACAAGAGCATGACGAC
>CAYLZG010000201.1:0-5862 GCA_964387985.1 uncultured Anaerolineales bacterium
CCGCCCAAGCCGCGCGTTGCGCTGCCGGCGTTCATGGCTGCGTTGATCGGTGCGGTCCTCGCGTGCGGCGCGGTCTTCGTTGTGAGCAAGCGGGCGACTGCAGGCGTCTCGGATATGCAGGCCCTGGTAGCGGCGCTGTGGGCGGGGGTGGCCGCATGGGTAGGCTACCTGTTATACGCGGTGGGCTGGCTGCCTGGCTCGACGGCTGTGCAGATGAAGGGGTGGGTTTGGGCTGCCGGCGCCGTCACTTTCGCCGGTGGGATGCTTACGCTGCTATGGCGCGCGTGGAAACGCGGGATCTAGTGGGCATGCGCCTGGAGGCTGCGTTCGGGGCAGTCGAGCGTTACGGCGTCCGCGTTATGGGAGCGCCGGCGACAGCAGGGTGACGACCAACGCCGTCGCGGTGAGCAGCATGACCGTGACGACGAGAGCCGCATGGCCGGCGATCAGCTCACGCCAGAGGCCACGGGTCTCAGCAAAGGAAGCCAGGCCGGTCGTGATAGGCTGCGCAACCGGAAGCGTGTCTTCTGAAAACAGCAAGTCACGGAACGTGTCGATCGTCGCAGGCCGATCGTCGGGATGCTGAGCGATGGCAGCCAGAATGGCCCGCTCGGTGCGTGGTGAGACGCGCGGATTGATGTCGCGCGGCGGGATGAGGCTGCCGGGCTTGAGAAATCGTTGTTTGGCATCGGCTGGGGGCTGGCCGGTCAGAAGATGGTACACGGTGGCGCCGAGCGAATAGACATCGGAGCGCACGTCCGTATGTCCGGTGTCTCCGCCATATTGCTCGAGGGGTGTATAGGCCACGGTGCCGCGGCCCTGTACGACGGTCACCGTCCGGTTCTCGTCAGGCTGCAACAGCTTGACCAGGCCGAAGTCGACCAGTTTCACGACGCCACGGGGCGTCAGCTTGATATTCGACGGCTTGATGTCGCGATGGAGTACGGGCGGTTCTTGCGAGTGCAGATAACTTAGCGCTTCGCACAGCTGTGCGGCCCATGCGAGCACGCTCTCTTCCGGCCCAAAGGTGTCGTGGCGCCGTGCCTCGTCAACGATCTGGCGGAGGTCCTGGCCGGGCACGAAGTCCATAACCAGGTATTGCCGGCCGTCTTGTTCGAAGTAGTCGGAGACCTTGGGCAGATTGGGGTGATCGAGACGAGCCAGCACGCTGGCTTCACGGTAGAATTGGTCTTGCGCCTGGTCTTCCATGCCAGGCCCGCTGATCAGTTCGGGCAGCACTTCCTTGACCGCACAGACGCGGCCACGGAGACGCTGATCGTTGGCTTTGTAGACGGCGCCCATGCCGCCCTGGCCGACCAGGTCGATGATTTCGTAGCGCTCGCGCAGCTCGGCGCCGACAGGTAATGATTGAGACATATCCGTGCGATAATGCGTACTAAGATCAGTTGTCGCCGCGATTATCCCGCAGGACACCACGTGTGTCAAGGCGATCGACCGCGGCAGGAGTGCAATGACGCATGAACGATCGAGTTAACACCCGCGAATCAGCGATGATCATCCTGCAGCGCGGCGGTGAAAGCGGCCTGACATGGCCACTCGAGCACAAGACGCTGACCATTGGCCGCAGCGCGGATTGCGACATCGTACTCGATGACAGGCAGATCTCCCGCCTCCACGCGCGCATCGTCTGGCGCGGTGACCATTACGAGATCGAAGATCTGGCCAGCAAGAACGGCACGCACCTGAACGGTCGCGACGTTGTGTCCCCCCAGCCGCTGCATGACGGCGACGAGATCCAGGTAGCGCTCCGGTACAAGCTTGCCTTTGTCGATGCTGGCGCTACAGCACCCCTGACATTCGAGCACCCTGTGGAGCGCGGCCTGCACATGGATGCTGCGGCCCACCAGGTGCGCGTCAACGGCAAGCAGGTTGAGCCCCCCCTGTCGGCCCAACAGTATCGACTGATGGAGCTTCTGACGGCAAGCGGTGGGGTCGTGGGCCGCGATGATATCGTGCGGGGCGTCTGGCCTGATGCCCTGGACGGCGGTGTGTCGGAGCAATCCATCGATGCGCTCGTGCGCCGCTTGCGCGAGCGTCTCGCCGAGGTGGATCCGGATCACCAGTACATCGTAACCATGCGGGGGCATGGCTTCCGCTTCGAGAATCGCACCGATTAGTCCATGCCACCACCGATCGCTCTCTACCTGCATGTCCCATTCTGCGCGGCCCGCTGCCACTATTGTGACTTCAACACCTATGCAGGGTTGGATTCTCTTTTTGAAAAATACGCCGCGGCCCTGGCGACTGAGATCATGTGGGCGGGAGTTGAGAGAGGCAGGCCGCCCGTATCAAGCGTGTTCCTCGGCGGCGGCACTCCCACGGTTTTGCCCCGGGAACTGCTCGCGCGGGTGCTGGCCGCGTGCCGGGACGCGTTTGCTGTCGCAGAGGATGCCGAGATCACCAGCGAGGCGAATCCTGGTACGGCCGATGCTTCGCTCTTCGCCGCCTTGCATGAGATGGGCGTGAACCGCCTCAGCATGGGCGTGCAGAGCTTCGACGACGCAGAGCTGCGGTGGCTCGGACGTATCCATGGTGCGGACGAAGCCGTGACAGCCTACCATGCCGCGCGACAGGTCGGGTTCGGGAATATCAATCTTGATTTCATGTTCGGACTGCCAGGGCAATCGATTGAGACATGGCGGCGCACGCTCGATCGGGCCATCGATCTCAATCCAGAGCATCTCTCACTCTACGGGCTGACCGTCGAACATGGGACGCCCCTCTACGACCGGGTGCGCCGGGGACTACAGGCGCCGCCGGGCGATGACCTTGCGGCCGATTGCTACCTCCTGGCGTCGGATCGACTTGCGGCCGCGGGCTACGAACAATATGAGATCTCCAACTGGTCGCGGCCCGGGCGCCGGTGCCGCCACAATCTGATCTACTGGCATCACGAGCCCTATCTTGGCTTCGGCGCGGGCGCGCACAGCTTCGAGCGCGACCGCCGCTGGTGGAACGTGCGGCCGGTGCCTGAGTACATCCAGCGCGTGGAGTCGGGTGCAAGCCCCGAACGAGACGGCGAACCCATCGGGCGCAGCGTTGCGATGGGCGAGTTCATGATGCTCGGCCTGCGCCTGGTGCAGGAGGGTGTTACGGATGCGGCATTTCGCTCGCGCTTTGGCGTCGACATCGAGGCAGTTTTTGGCGATGAGATCGATCGCCTCGTGCGTCGAGGCTTGTTGGAACGGCTCTCGGACCGGCTCCGCCTGACCGGCGGCGGCCGGCTTCTGGGCAACCAGGTTTTCGCAGAATTCTTGACCGTGAGTGAGTAACCTATGATGCAGTTTGTCTCGCGCCTCGCGCCCGCTGCCGGCGGTACGGAGGGTCCTGCCGGCGACCGGGCAGCTTACTGGTTTGTCTTTCAGGATGAAAGGCTTCTGGTCCGCCAGATCGGTGACCGGGCTTTTGTTCCCGTGATCTCTGGCCCAGCCGAGATTGGCCTCGACCCCCTGCGGACGGTCTATCTGGGCTGTGTCGAAGAAGACGCTGAGTCGACCGATTGCTACGCTGCCGAGATCGCTGGCGGCACAACCCTGCCCGATGGCCTCACGGCTGAGGGGCTGCGCGGCCTCTACCCGCTCCTGGATGAACCGTTCATGAACGTCGCGGGCCGTGCCGTGCAGTTGGTGGCCTTCAACCGCACCCATCAGTTCTGCGGGCAGTGCGGCGGGAGGATGATCGACCAGACCTATGAGCGCGCCAGGCGCTGCCAGCAGTGCGGCCTGATTGCCTATCCGCGGCTATCGCCGGCAATCATCATTGCGGTCACCCGGCGCATCGAGGGCAAGCTGCACATCCTGCTGGCGCGCAACCACCGCTTTCCCGCCGGCCGCTACAGCGTGTTGGCCGGCTACGTTGAGCCCGGCGAATCGCTGGAAGAATGTGCCCGGCGCGAGGTGTGCGAGGAGGTTGGGATCGACCTGCAGAACATGCACTATTTCGGCAGCCAGTCGTGGCCCTTCCCTAACTCGCTGATGATCGGCTTCACGGCCGAATACGCGGGCGGCGAAATCAACCCGGAGGAGGCTGAGATTGCGGATGCGCGGTGGTTCTCCGCGGATCAACTGCCCAGCATCCCGCCGCCATCTACCATCGCGCGGCGCCTGATCGACTGGTACATGGCCCAGGCGGCAGGGTCCTCCCGGGCGTAAGCCGCCGTCGCTTTGGCGGACATAGCTCTTTCTGATAATATTGTCCCATGTCACAGATGGTGCCCCCAGCGGTCAACCAGCATGAAGCGCCCTTGTGGACGGTTCTATTCCGCCCCTCCAATCGCGAACAACTCAATCAACGCAATGTTCTGATCGACGGCATCGGCGTCGGCATCACTGCCGGCGTCGGCAGCTTCCTGTCCGTCTTTCTCGTCCGCCTTGGCGCTTCCAGCTTCATGGTCGGCCTGCTCACCGCCATGCCCGCGCTCACGGGCATGATTTTGGCTATTCCGGTGGGCGAGTTTCTCTCCCGGCGACCGAATATCATTCCGTGGTTCGCACGTTCGCGCTTTCTCGTCCTGCTGTGCTACGTGCTGACCGGACTCGTGCCCTTCGTCACACAAAATCGCGCGCCCGAACTGATTATCCTCATCTGGGCGCTCGCCACCCTGCCCCAGACCCTCGTCTCCGTGGCCTTCACCGTCGTTATGGGAGGTGTTGCGGGTCCCAGGGGCCGGTTCACCCTGATGAGCCGGCGCTGGTCGATCCTCGGCCTGACGAATTCGCTGACCGTCGTCGCAGTCGGCCAAATGCTGAACTGGTTCGATTTTCCGTTTAACTACCAGGTCATCTTTCTCGGTTCTGCGATCGGCGCGTTCATCAGCATCGTCTTCTCGTCCAGCCTCAGGTTGCCGCCGCAGGACGTGCCCCGGCAGCAACAGGGTCTGCTGAAGACGTTGCGGGAGCATGGCGGCTCCTTGCGGCACAATAAGCCGTTCCTCAACTTCACGATAGCACAGTTTGTCTTTCGGTTCGGTCTAACCATGGCTCTGCCCTTGCTGCCTCTGTATTGGGTGCGCGCAGTCGGTGCGACCGACTCACAGATCGGGGTGATCAACTCGACGCAGACGTTCGTCCTGATGATCGCCTATTTCGTCTGGACCAAGATCTCGGCGCGACGCGGGGAGCGCTTCGTCCTGCTGATCGCCGCGTTCGGCGTCAGCTTCTATCCGCTTCTCACGGCCCTGACGCACACGCCCAATTTACTGATTTTGTGGGCAGGCATTGCCGGTTTCTTTGTTGCAGGGGTCGACCTGGTGTTCTTCGACATCGTGCTGGCCACCGCTCCCGCCGAGAACCAGGCCGCTTTCATTGGCATCTACCAGACAACCGTATACGTTGCCACCTTCGCAGCGCCCATGATCGGGACCGTCTTCTCGGATGCGTTTGGCCTGGTCGCGGCGCTCATTCTCGCAACCGCTCTGCGGTTTCTGGGCGCAGGGCTGCTCGCCCGCATGGGAGTGGGCAGAGGGGTGTAGGGGCTGAGCGCTCAGACCATGAGCATGGAGAGTTGGAACCGCATCAGGTGTGCTCCAACAGGAATACGCCTGTGGTTGACATCAGATTGGTTACCTTGAGGATGTTCACGCGCCGGCCATTTGCCAGGTAGGCCTGGCGGGTGATGGCGATGCCATTCTTCCGGCAGAAGATGGCGAAGTCGGTGATGGTGAGGGCCTGCCAGCGCGGCTTCTCATGCCACGCCTGTGGCAGGTCCGGCGCACTTGGAATTCTTCCCGTTAGCAGCAGTTCCAACCGGCACCGCCAATATCCCCAGTTCGGGAAGCTTACTACTGCGGCCCGGCCGACCCGCAGCATCTCCTTCAGGATCATCGCCGGGTCGTCCAGGAAG
>CAYLZG010000202.1:0-5845 GCA_964387985.1 uncultured Anaerolineales bacterium
TAAGGGACAATCACCCGCGTGCAGTGATACTACTGTCGGGCAAACGAAACGAGGCTCAAAATCAGAAGATGAATACAGCGAACTATTTCTGCGGATACAACAATCGGCCCACAAGGCGGAGGCCGGCAAACCAGACAGTGGCCAGGTTTGCCACATCGACTGCCTGGAAGAATTATAGCACAAGTCCGGCGATACAAGTCAAGAAGTTCCTTTGAGGATTCTTAGAGATCGGAGGTCAGTGAAACCGGGCGCCTAACTTGCCGCACGTCCGCCCCCTGTGTTATACTCTTTCGTCGGGCCAAAGGCCCAAGTATACACGCCTGCGCTCAGACTGGCCGTGCCCGGAAGCAGCGCGGTGAAGCGCGAAGCGGAACGCGCTCAGCCGCACGTGCGCCGGGTCCCAGGTCACGCTGCAGGCGGAAGCTCAAACGGAAAGGGAGAATAGTCGTGTCCGTTATTTCGATGAAACAATTGCTCGAAGCCGGCGTCCATTTCGGCCACCGGACCCGCCGCTGGCATCCGAAGATGCGCACGTTCATCTTCACGGAGCGCAACGGCATCCACATCATCGACCTCCAGCAGACCATGCGGCAGGTCAACAACTCCTACCAGGTCGTGCGCGACACAGTGCGCGAGGGTGGACTGGTTCTCTTCGTGGGCACCAAGAAACAGGCGCAGGAAACGATCCGCAGCGAAGCTGAACGCTGCGGCATGCCCTTCATCACCACCCGCTGGCTCGGTGGCACGCTCACCAACTTCCGCACGATCCGCCAACGTGTGGAGTACATGCAGGATCTGGAACACCGCGATGCGCGCGGCGAGCTGGAACGTCTGCCCAAGAAGGAAGCCTTGCTGCTGCGCCAGGAACTCGTACGCCTGAATAACCGCATCGGCGGCCTGCGCACGATGACGCACCTGCCCGACATGCTCTTTGTCGTCGATGTGATGCGCGAAGAACTGGCCATCATCGAGTCCAACAAGCTGCACATTCCCATCGTCGCCATGGTGGATACCAACTGCGACCCGGACCCGATCGATTACCCGATCCCATCAAACGACGACGCGATCCGGGCGATCAAGCTGATGGCCGGCAAGATGGCCGATGCGGTCATCGAAGGTCTGCAGATGCGTGCGGTGGACGAGGCAGACCGCGCGGCGCTCACCCCGGGTGCGGGGGAGCTTGCGCCGGTGGATGAGCTGGCCCAGGAGAAGCTGGATCGCTACGCAGATATGGGTGTCGAGGACTTCTCTGCCGAAGAAGAAGGCCTTGCGGAAGACTACCTTGGGCCGTCTGTGTTGGAAAAGCTGGCCCAGGGTCTGGATACCCTGGATGTCGAAGAAACCGAACCGGAAGCTGAGCCCGTGGCCGAAGTTGCAGCTGAAGCTGAGCCCGTGGCCGAAGTTGCAGCTGAAGTTGAGCCCGTGGCCGAAGTTGCGGCTGAAGTTGAGCCCGTAGCCGAAGTTGAGGCCTTAGTTGAGGCCTTAGCCGAAGTTGAGCCCGTGGCCGAAGTTGCGGCTGAAGTTGAGGCCTTAGCCGAAGTTGAGCCCGTGGCCGAAGTCGAACCCGAAGCCGAAACCGGCAAAGACGCGGAATAGCCAGGAGAACTGTTGTGGAAATCACTGCCGCCATGGTGAAAGAGCTGCGCACGCTCACAAACGCGGGCGTGTTGGACTGCCGGAAGGCGCTTGAAAAGAGCGAAGGCGATATGTCGAAGGCCGCCGAACTCCTGCGTGAGAAGGGGTTGGTTACGGCAGCCAAAAAGGCCGAGCGCGAAACCAAGGAAGGCCTGATCGGCCATTACATTCACACGGGCAGCAAGGTCGCCGCGCTGATCGAGGTGAACTGCGAGTCCGACTTCGTGGCTCGCACCGACCACTTCCAGGCGCTCGTCCGCGAGCTGGCCATGCAGGTCGTTGCAGCCCGGCCAACTTATGTTAAGATCGAGGATATCCCGGCCGAGACGCTGGAAGAGCTGAAGAACCAGTTCCGCCTGACCATCGAGCCCAGCAAGACGGCCGAGCAGGCCGAGCGCATCCTGACCGGGAAGCTCGGCAAGTACTTCGAGGAGAACGTCCTGCTCGAGCAGCCCTACATCAAAGATGAGAGCCTGAAGGTCAGGGACCTGGTGACCGGTGTGATCGCCAAGCTCGGCGAGAACATCCAGGTCCGCCGCTTTGCCCGTCTCGAAGTCGGGTCCTGAGCGATCCTATGCCCGCCTTGCGCTATCGTCGCATCTTGCTGAAACTGGGAGGCGAAGCCCTCGCAGGCGAGGGTGGCTTCGGAATTGACCCGCACGAAGCGGACGTCATCGCAGGCAAGGTGCGCCGGTTGCGCGAGATGGGCGCCGAAGTGGCCCTGGTGATCGGCGCCGGCAACCTGTGGCGCGGCCGCGATGGCCAGGCGCACGGGATGGAACACGCGACTGCCGATCACATGGGCATGCTGGCCACCGTCATGAACGCGCTGGCCCTGGCCGATGCCATCCGCCGCACCGGCCAAGAAGCACGCGTGATGACGGCAATCGAGATGCGGAGCGTGGCCGAGCCGTACATACGCGGCCGCGCCATCCGCCATCTCGAAAAAGGCTACGTGATCTTGCTGGCTGCAGGCACGGGCAACCCGTACTTCACAACCGATACGGCTGCAGCCCTGCGCGCGATGGAGATCAACGCGGAAGTGCTGATCAAGGCGACGAAAGTGGACGGGGTCTACAACAAGGACCCGAAGAAGAACCCGGACGCGGTCCGGTTCGACCGTCTCACCTATATCGACGCGTTGAACCTCCGCGTCGGCGTCATGGACAGCACCGCGCTCACGCTGTGCATGGACAACGACATGCCGATCATCGTCCTGGACCTGTGGCAGCCCAATGCGGTTGAGGAGGCTGTCCAGGGATTGCCGGTGGGCACGCTCGTCGGCGCGTAGCGCTGGGCCGGCCCCTCTCCCGACGATCGGGGGAGGGGTTGTTGTATTACGACCTGAGGAGGTCTCATGATCAAGGACATCTTGCACGATGCCCGCGAGCGGATGGAGAAAACCGTCGATGCGTTGCAGAGCGACCTGCGCGCCATTCGCACCGGCCGCGCCTCACCCGCGCTGGTCGAGCGCGTGACGGTGGAGTATTACGGCACGCCCACTGCCCTGAATCAGTTGGCAGGCGTGACCGTCCCCGAGCCGCGCATGCTCATGATTCGCCCGTGGGACCGTAATACGCTGGGCGCCATCGAAAAGGCGATCCTCAAGTCCGACCTGGGGCTCACGCCGAACAATGACGGCCAGGTGATCCGCCTGATCATCCCGCAGCTCACCGAAGAACGGCGCCGCGAGTTGAACAAACAGGTGTCGCGACGTGTGGAAGAGGCACGCGTCTCCGCGCGCAACATCCGCCGCGACGCTATCGACATGCTGCGCGACGCTGAAAAGGAAAAGCTGATCGACGAGGATGACCTGCACAAGGGACAGGACCAGGTCCAGGAACTGACCGACAAGTTCATCAAGCAAGTCGACGAGATCGGGAAGGCCAAAGAAGCCGAAATCCTGGAAGGGTGATGTGGCAGAGCAACTCTCGCTGCCCCAACGCTACCCTGAAGTCACCCGCATTCCGCATCATGTCGGCATCATCATGGATGGCAACGGGCGCTGGGCCCAGGCGCGTGGGCTGCCGCGCGTGGCGGGCCACAAGGCCGGCACGGATAACCTGCGCCGCGTGTTGACCGCATGCGCGGATTTCAGCGTCAGGGTGCTGACCGTCTACGCCTTCTCAACGGAGAACTGGGCCCGGCCGCCCGACGAGGTGGCGGGACTGATGAATATCCTGGGGCAGTACATCCAGCGCGAGACGCGGGACTTGCACGCCAACGGCGTGTGCATCCGGCACAGCGGTCGCCTGGAGGGCGTTGCGCCACGACTGGCCAAGCAAATCCAGGATGCGGTCTCCCTGACCTGCAACAACACCCGCATCACCCTCAACGTGGCCTTCAACTACGGAGGCCGCGCGGAAATCGTCGACGCAGTGCGCCACATCCTGCGGGATGGGCTCAATCCGGATGAGGTGACCGAGGATCGCATCTCGGATTACCTCTACACGGGCGGTCTGCCCGATCCAGACCTGATCATCCGCACGGGCGGCGAATACCGGCTCAGCAATTTCCTGATCTGGCAGGCCGCCTACGCCGAGTACTACGCCACACCGACCTTCTGGCCCGATTTTGACGAAGCCGAGCTCGCAGCCGCGCTCATCGAATACAGCCAGCGCGAGCGCCGCTTCGGCCGGGTGCCGGCGCCCGACGCCGGACGAATGCCGGCGCCCGACGCCGGACGAACGCCGGCGCCCGACGCCTAACCTTACCCGTCATCAATTGCGGAGACCGCCGTGCTGCGTGCTCGTGTGCTGAGCGTCCTGGTTCTGCTGCCCTTCGTCATCCTGCTCACCTACATCGGCGGGATTCCCTGGGCCATCGGCATCGCAGCCGTCGGCGCCATCGCCTGGGGCGAGATGACTCGGCTGCTCCAGCGCAGCGATTTCGCAGTCGATCGCGTTCTGGGGCTTCTCTTCATCCTGGCCGCGATCGCCGAGGCCTACCTCCGTGCCGCCGGCATCGTCCGGATCGATCTCTTCCGGCCGCTCCTCGCGCTGCTCGTCATTGCATCGCTTATCTCTGCGCTTTACGACAAGTCGGAGCATCCCACCTCCAACTGGGCCATCAACATCGCGAGTGCACTCTACCTGGGCTTCATGCTGAGCCACTTCGTCACCCTGCGCGAGCGCGCCAACGGTCTCGAATGGGTGATCTTCGCGTTTGCACTGACCTGGACCGGCGACACCTGCGCTTATTTCGTCGGGGTCAGCCTGGGCAAACACAGGCTGTGGCCGCGCATCAGCCCCAAGAAAAGCTGGGAAGGGCTGGCGGGCGAGATCGTCAGTTGCATGATCGCCGGACCCCTGCTGGGCGCCTGGCTTGTGGGAATCAATGTCTGGCAGGGCCTGCTGATCGGACTGCTTGTCGCGGTGCTGGGCACCTTCGGCGACCTGGCCGTATCGCTGCTCAAGCGCATGGCGCACATCAAGGATTCCAGCCGGCTGATACCGGGCCACGGCGGCATGCTGGACCGCCTGGACAGCCTGATTTTCACGTTCCCCATCATCACCTATTTCGCGTTGATCGTGGCAGGAGGCTGAACTTATGCAAAAAGAAACGTCCGATCGCCGCCGCGTCGTGAACGCCTGGGTCATGTATGACTGGGCCAACTCCGCGTTCGCAACGACCTCGATGGCTGCAGTGCTGCCGGTCTTCTTCAGCACGGTGGCAGCAAAAGGCGCGCTGACTCCCGTGCAGGCAAGCAGCGCCTGGGGGCTGACCCAGACCATCGGCATGCTGCTCGTAGCGCTGACCGCGCCCGTGCTCGGCGCGATCGCGGACTACAGCGGGTCGAAGAAGCGCTTCCTGGCTGCCTTCGCCATTCCGGGCATCCTGGCCGCATCTCTGATGGTGTTCATCAGCACGGGCGATTGGCTTCTGGCAGCCGCCCTGTATGTGGTAGGCGAGATCGGCTTCTCGGGCTCCCTCATCTTCTACGACGCGCTCTTGCCCCACGTGGCGCGGCCCGAAGAGATCGACCAGGTGTCGTCGCGCGGCTATGCGATGGGTTATCTGGGCGGCGGGCTGCTCCTGGCAATCAATGTCCTGATGATCCAGATGCCCGACGCACTCGGCATCACCGCGCTGGGTGCGCGATTCGGCGTCGGCGGCACGGAGATGGCCACCCGCCTGGCCCTGGCCAGCGTCGGTCTCTGGTGGGCCATCTTCTCGATACCCCTCTTCCGCCACGTGCCCGAGCCGCCGC
>CAYLZG010000203.1:0-5798 GCA_964387985.1 uncultured Anaerolineales bacterium
CTCAGTGGCCCGCCGCCCCGACCGCTCGATCAATTCGAAACCAAGATCGAAAATGAGCAGATTGCGATTCTGTTGGAGGCTTAACCGTGGCTGAAGGTCCGCTCCCTGGTGGCCGCAGCCGCGGCCAGGCGATCGTTGACTGGTTGGACGAGCGTGCGGGGCTGACAACGATCTGGAAGACCGTCTTCGCACGCACAGTCCCTGAAACCAACTGGTTTTATACGCTGGGCAGCGCCAGCACCATCCTCGCGATGCTACAGATCATCACGGGTATGCTTCTGACGATCTACTACATACCCTCGCCCGATCATGCGTACGAGAGCATCCAGTTCATCATGAATGAGGTGACGTTTGGTTGGCTGATCCGCGGGATACACCATTGGGGCGCCACCTTGATGGTCATCGTCGTGTTTCTGCATATGCTCAAGTGCTTCTTCGTAGGCGCGTACAAGTGGCCGCGTGAACTCACCTGGATCACCGGCGCGCTGCTTCTGCTGATCGTCTTGGTGCTCGGATTCTCCGGCTATCTGCTGCCCTGGAACCAGAAAGCCTATTGGGCAACGACGGTTGGCACCAGCGTCATTGGCGCCGTTCCAGGTGTCGGCCCGTTGCTTATGGAGATCGCCCGCGGCGGCAAGGAGATTGGCGCGGTGACCCTCGCCCGCTTCTACGGCCTTCACATCTGGTGGATGCCGATCGCGCTGCTCGGCCTGATAGGGGTGCACTTGTACCTCATCATTCGCATTGGTATCACCCATCCGCCCGAGCGCAACGAGTAAAGCCAAGGACGGCTCCCATGAAAGACGCAGATAAGCAGGAATACCTGAGGCGATATAAGGAAAAGAAGGCGGAAGGTGAGCTGTTCTTCCCCCATTCAATTGCTAAGGATGCAATTGTCTCGCTGTTTATCTTCATTCTTCTGATCGGACTGGCTGTCTTCGTGGGTATTCCGAGCGAGCCACCCGCAGATCCCACTGATTCGTCTTATATTCCGCGGCCCGAATGGTACTTTCTCTGGATGTTTCAGCTTCTGAAGTATTTCCCTGGCAAATTGGAGGGCATTGCCATTGTGGGTCTCGGAGCCGCAATCGCCATTGGGCTGTTTGGCCTGCCATTTCTGGACCGTAACCCGAAGCGCAACCCGCGCAACCGTCCCATCGCTACGATCGTGATGCTCCTCATCGTGGCGGGCATAGTGTTTTTGACGATCCAGGCCGTGGTGACCACGCCCGCCCAGGTTGAGGCGGCAGATGTGGGTGGAGATCTGCAGGCGCGCATTGAAGCCGGGGGCAAGATCTTCGAGGAGTACTGCGCTGAGTGTCACGGTGCCGACGGAGAAGGTGCGGAGCTTCCCGACCAGCCAGGCGAGTTTACGAATCCACTGAATGATGAGCCCTTCCTGATCACTCACCCGCCAGACAGTCTCTTTAATGTCATCGACTACGGATGGGAGACTTTAGGCATGCCCCCGTTCGGCCTCAAATATGGCGGCAGCCTGACCGATCCCGAAATCCGCGCAGTGGTTGAGTTCATTCGGGCATGGTATGTACCGCCGGAGGACACCGGCGGTGAGCAAGTGCTGGACCCCAATACGATTGAGACGGTGAGCCTCGCCCAACACATCCGGCCCATACTGGACAAACGCTGCCTGAGCTGCCACGGCAAGCGCGTGAAAGGTGGCTACAGTGTCGCGGACTATGATAAGTTGATGACGACCGGAGACAATCCTCCGGTGATCATCGCAGGCGATGCTGCGAACAGCATTCTCGCCCAGATGCTGCGCGGAATTGAGACGCCTGCGGGTGGCCAGATGCCCCCGGGACGGCCGCTGAAGGCTGAGCAAATCCAGCTCATCGAGAAGTGGATCAACCAGGGAGCACAGAACAATTGACGAGGCTACAATGAGCAAACTCGCGCGGGTATCCCTTCCCCAGGCGCTGGCCTACCGAGGCGGGCAGCCCATGATTGCCTGGCTGCTTCATCGCATTAGCGGCATAGGCATCGTGTTCTTCGTTTCGATGCATATACTGGCCGCGTTCTTTCTGTACTCGGTGGAGAGCACCAGCACGACCGGCGTGGTTTCTGACGCGTTGACGGCCTTCTATGAGGCCTTGCCAATGCAGGTCTTCATGCTTTTCGCCGTGCTCTACCATGCCATTAACGGCCTGCGCATCGTGGTCCTGGATATGTTTCCGGCCCTGTGGAAGTACAACCGGGAGGCCATGTGGGTGCAGTGGGCCGTATTTCTGCCCATGTTTTTGCTGCCGGCCGCGCTGATGATCATGCGCGTTCAGATTTGAGAGGCGAGATGATGGTCACTCCAAACGCTTCTGTCGCCCGAGGTCGATCGGGCAGCAAGTTTGAAACCGCAATGTGGTTCTTCACGCGTGTGACTGGCATCCTTTTCCTGTTCATGGGTGCGCTTAGCCTGGTGTATGCCAATCTGACCGGTGGCTATGGCAACATGGATGCCGGCGCACAAATGCGTTGGGCTTTCTTCCCGATTTCCTTCCACGTTGAGTCGAGCGCTGTAGAGGTCACGCCGAATTTCTCGAATCCCTTTTGGCAGGCATATAGCTTTCTTCTGGTAGCCTTTGCTGCCACACATGGCTTCAATGGCCTGCGAGTCATACTGACCGACTATATTCGGCGGCCGTTGCTCTTGGCATGGGTCAAGGCGATCTTGTTGCTGCTTTGGTTGCTAGTCCTGGTTGCGGCCGCGTTCTTGGTCTTCGTATTCACCGGGTGATGATCGCTGCCCCGAAAGGAGCGGGTTCCCGACATGTTACATCGCTTTGACGTAATCGTTGTGGGTGCAGGCGGCGCCGGGCTGATGGCTGCCCTCTACGCCTCTCGCAATGCAAAGACCGCTGTGATCAGCAAGCTCTACCCAACTCGCTCGCACACCGGCACCGCTCAGGGCGGCATCGGCGCGGCTCTGGGCAACATCGAAGAGGATCACGCGGAGTGGCACATCTTCGACACCATCAAAGGATCGGATTATCTCGCGGATCAGGATTCGGTCGAGATTATGTGCAACGAAGCGATTACGATGGTCTACGATCTGGAACACATGGGACTGCCGTTCGATCGAACTCCTGATGGTCGCATTTCCCAGCGTCCGTTTGGTGGTCATACGAACAACGTCACCAAGAAGCCGGTGCGCCGCGCGTGTCATGCAGCAGATCGTACGGGCCACATGATCCTGCAGACCGTGTATCAGCAGTGCATCAAGAACAACGTCACCTTCTTTGACGAATACCAAATGGTAGATCTGCTGGTGAACGACCGTGGGCAGGTGGCAGGAGTGGTCGCCGTAGACATTGACAGTGGTGCCATCCATACTTTCCACGCCAAGGCAACGGTCGTCGCGACGGGAGGTTTCGGCCGCATCTGGAAGATCACCTCGAACGCGTACGCGCTGACCGGCGATGGGGCGGCAGCTGCTTTTCGTCGCGGCGTTCCGATGGAGGACATGGAGTTCTTCCAGTTCCATCCGACTGGCATCAAAGGCCTGGGCATCCTGATCACTGAGGGCGTCCGCGGGGAGGGTGGTGTGCTGATCAACGGCCAGGGCGAGCGTTTCATGCCCAAGTATGCGCCGACTGTCAAGGATTTGGCCTCCCGTGACGTGATTTCTCGCGCGATCTACCTTGAGATTCGTGAGGGACGCGGTGTCAACGGTGAAGACTTCGTGTATCTGGACGTGCGCCCGGAGACAGTCAACCGCTACTTTGCTGAAGATGGCATCAAGAACCCGGACGGCACCCCGCGGCGCATCACCGCAGCCGACATCGAACGAAAACTGCCGGACATCGCGGATTTTTGTCGCACCTACCTGGGAGTAGACCCCGTCAAGCAGATGATGCCAATCCAGCCGACTGCCCACTACGCTATGGGCGGCATCCCTACGGATAACAGTGGCGCCGTGACTACGGACGCCCAGGATACGCCCATGCCGGGCTTCTACGCGGCGGGTGAAACGGCGTGCGTGTCTGTGCATGGTGCTAACCGGCTGGGCACGAATTCTCTGGTGGATATTCTGGTGTTCGGACGTCGCGCAGGACAGAATGCGGCGAACTATGCAAATGCAGTGGACTGGCCGGTCCTTCCGCCCGATCCTGACTCGGATGCTCGGTCCCAGTTGGAGCGCCTGCGCAACAATGAGGGCAATGAATCTGCAGCGAAGATCCGTAGGGATATGCGCACGCTGATGATGGACAACGTGGGTCTCTTCCGAAACCACGCACTGCTGAGTGAGGCCGTGGATGCGCTGAATGTCCTGCAGGAGCGCTTTAGCCGGGTGTCCATCATGGATAAGGGGATGCGCTGGAACACTGAGCTCCTGGAGACGTGGGAGTTGGGCTGTTTGTTGGACCTGGCTCAGGCTACTGCGGCAGCTGCATTGGCCCGCACCGAGAGCCGAGGGGCTCACGCGCGTGAAGATTACCCCGAACGCGATGACGCCACTTGGCTGACGCATTCCCTGGCTTATCGTGAGCCTGATGGTGCGATTCGCCTGGACTACAAGCCGGTGCGGCTGGGCCGCTACGCGCCGGCCAAACGTGTTTACTAGTTGTGGGGGCAGCCATGGTTATAAAGGTCAAGATCCGCCGCTTCAATCCCGAGAAGGACCGAAAACCGTACTGGGCAGAGTATTCCCTCGATGCGCAGCCCTGGGATCGTGTGCTCGATGTGCTGGTAAGCATCAAGGATAACCAGGATGGCAGCCTCACCTTCCGCCGCTCTTGCGCCCATGGCATCTGCGGCTCCGATGCCATGGTCATCGATGGTCGCAATCGTTTGGCCTGCAAAGTACTTGTAAAGGATCTTGGCAAGCATATCGTGATTGAGCCGCTGCGGGGCCTGCCTGTCATCAAGGATCTGACAGTTGACATGGAGCCATTCTGGCGGCAGTACCGTTTGATCCAGCCCTTTTTGATCAACGATGAGCCGCCTCCCTATGCGGAGCGGCTGCAAAGCCCTGAGGCCCGCGCCCGATTTGATGAGACGACCAAATGCATCCTTTGTGCGGCGTGCACTACATCCTGTCCGAGCTTCTGGGCCGACGCAAGCTACGTCGGTCCCGCGGCCATCGTGCAGGCGCATCGGTTCATTTTCGACGATCGAGATCATGGAGCCCAGGTGCGTCTGGCAATCCTGGCGGAGGGCAACGGTGTCTGGCGTTGTCGCACCATCTATAATTGTACGGAAGCATGTCCGCGTGAGATTGAGGTCACTCGCGCAATTCGTGAGGTAACGCGCGCCATTGTGACGGGCGAAGTGCGGTAACTCGGTCGTCTTGACATGACGGCTTCGTGCTTCCGGGAACCTGGCGGGAAAGTGCGAAGCCGTCATGCCGTGCTTGGCGCACAATATCTTTTGTCCCAAAAGCGTTGACATTTTCCAGCGCTGTGTGATATGATCTACAAACTACGAGCAAATAGGTTCTCCTGGGGGAGGGAGCATGCCGCACCAGAGCGATTTTGCCGTCATGGATACCGATAACCCTGTCTTGCGTGACTGCAGTGCTGCCACGAAGACGGCCCTGCTTGCGCGCGGACGAATGGAGCGCCTCGAAAGCGGCTCTGTGCTGTTTGGCGATGGACAGCCTGCTGGGGTGGTTCTGTTCACACTGAAGGGCACAATGCAGATGGCAAAGGCCACGAGTCGGGGCAGACGGCAGATTATCTGCAACCCGACGGCTGGATCATGCGGCGGTGTCTGCATGCTGGCATTTGGTACTGAGGCGCTCGCTGACGTGCGAGCAATCAACCCAGCCGAGGTGCTGGTCCTGG
>CAYLZG010000204.1:0-5759 GCA_964387985.1 uncultured Anaerolineales bacterium
GGCACGCATAGACCTCGTGGCTGTGCGCCGCCGCACTTCTCAGGTAGTCCTGCAGCTCCTGGATCGACGCCAAACTGCTACCCCTTCATGCCAGGCGCGCCAGTTCAGCGAACTCACCGGCCAACAAGGGGTACAGCGCCCTGTAGCGCGGATAGTAAGCCTCGTAGGTTCCCGCTGCCGCGCTCGGGACCGTGCTGCCTGTGATCTTGATGGTGCGGGCGCACGCGTCCTGCGCGCTGTCATAGATGCCGGCGCCGACGCCTGCCAGCAGCGCTGCGCCGAAGGCCGCGCCTTCGGTCACGTTCACGGTGACGATCTCCGTGTTGAAGACGTCTGCGAGGATCTGGCGCCAGAGCGCGCTGCGCGCGCCGCCGCCCGAAACCCGCACCTGGGTTGATACGATACCGAGCGCCTTCATGAGTTCAAGAGAGTCTCGCAGCCCGTAGCTGACGCCCTCCAGCACCGCGCGCGCCAGGTGCGCCTTGCCGTGCCGCACGGTCAGCCCGACGAACGCGCCACGAGCCAACGGGTCGGGATGCGGCGCGCGTTCGCCGGTGAGATAGGGCAGGAAGAGCAACCCCTCGCACCCGGCCGGCGCCTGCGCGGCTTCCTCCGTGAGGATGTCGTAAACATCCCGGCCGGTCTGCCCGGCCAGGAACTGCTCTTGCTGGCCGACCGCATCCCGGAACCAGCGGAAGCTGCCCGCAGCCGAAAGCATGACACCCATGAGGTGCCATTTGTCTGGCACGGCGTGGCAGAAGGCATGCAGCCGTCCTGCCGGCTCCACGCGGTACGCGTCCGACTGGGCGAACACCACTCCCGACGTGCCCACCGTGACCGAGATGATGCCCTCACCGACGATTCCCGTGCCGACGGCCTGCGCGGCCTGGTCTCCGCCACCGCCGATGACGGGCGTTCCCGCGACCAGCCCGGTCGCGGACGCTGCGGCTGCACTGATGCGTGCGCTGGCGACCGGAGACTCGGTCACCTGGGGCAGCCACCTCCGCGGGATCTCCAGAGCAGACAACATCTCATCCGACCAGCGCCGCTGGCCCACGTCGAACAGTGAGGTACCCGAAGCGTCCGAGACCTCACCATAGAACTCGCCGGTGAGGCGATAACGAGCGTAGTCCTTGGGCAGCAGCACATGCGCGATCTGAGCGTACAGCTCCGGCTCGTTCTGCGCCATCCACAGGATCTTGGGCGCAGTGAATCCGGTGAGCACAGGATTGCCGGTGAGGTGGAGCACCCGCGCCTTGCCCACGCGTTCGGTGATCTCCGCGCATTGGGCTGCCGTGCGCTGGTCGTTCCAGAGAATGCAGGGACGGAGGGGCGCACCTGCCGCGTCCAGCGCGCACAGTCCGTGCATCTGCCCTGTGAGGCCCACCCCTGCGATCTCCGAGGACGCGATGCCCGACTTCGCCAGCACCGCGCGGACGCTCTTTACCGTACCATCCCAGAAGAGCGAGGCATCCTGCTCGCTCCAAAGCGGCCGCGGGGTCTCAAACGGGTACTCGGCCGCGGCCACAGCCACGACGCTGCCCGCTTCGTCTATCAACAATGCCTTGGTGGCCGTCGTAGAGACGTCGATGCCAAGCAAGTAGGCGGCCATCCATCCTCCTTCGCGTTCTTACCGCACGCCCATCAGGAGATCGAAGGTCAACTGATCCAGGCGTTCGTAGCCCATGCCGCGGCTGCCGAGCGCCACGCGGTCAAACGGATGCGCCTTAAGAGCAGCGGCCCTCTCCCGCGTGAAGGCGCCCTGGAACGGCGCCATGCTGCCGTCGTCCGCATTGATCTCCGCCAGCAGCGCCTGGATCTCCGGGTCGGCGTTGAAACGAGCGGCCTTCTCCTTGAGAATCAGGTAAGAACGCATGCTGCCGCGGGCAAAGTCCTTCACGCCCGCCAGGTCCTCGGTGCGGTAGGCGTGCGAATCGAAGTGCCGTGAGCCCGTGTACCCGACATCCTCCAGGAACTTCACCAGGAAGAATGCCTGCTTCCAGTTGTGCGAGCCGAACCGGTAGTCCTGGTCATAGCGGCAGAAGTTCTGATCGTTCAGGTCGATGTGGAACAGCTTGCCCGCATCCCATGCCTGCGCCACGCCGTGCATGAAGTTGAGCCCTGCCATGTGCTCGTGGGCCATCTCCGGATTCACGCCCACCATCTCAGGGTGATCCAGCGTCGCAATGAAGCCCAACATGTGGCCTGTGGTGGGCAGGTAGATGTCTCCCCGCGGTTCGTTGGGCTTGGCCTCCAGCGCGAACTTCAGATCATAGCCCTGGTCGATCGCATACTCACACACGAAATTCAGCGCCTCGCGGAAGCGCTTGCCTGCGTCGAGCGCGCTCTTGCTCGCATCGCTCTCGATCCCTTCGCGGCCGCCCCAAAATACGTAGACCCGCGCGCCGAGCTCCACGCCCAGGTCGATCGCTCGCAACGTCTTGTGCAGCGCATAGGCGCGCACCTTGGGATCGTTGGCCGTGAATGCACCGTCTTTGAAGGCGGGATCACCGAAGAGATTGGTGGTGGCCATAGGCACGACCAATCCGGTGTCGACCAGGGCCTTCTTGAAGTCTGCAACGATGCGATCGCGCTCCGCCGGGGTGGCGTCGATCGGCACCAGGTCATTGTCATGGAAGTTGACGCCGTAAGCGCCCGCTTCGGCCAGCAGGTGAACGATCTCGACGGGCGAGAGCTCAGCGCGCACCTCACTGCCGAACGGATCTGACCCGCGATTGCCGACGGTCCAGAGACCGAAGGTAAACTTGTGCTCGGGTTTAGGGGTGTAATCTGACATAACCGGATGTTTCTCCTATGCTTAGCGACTCTTTTTCAACTGCACGTCGGCGTACACGGCCAGAACCAGGACGATTCCCTTGAGCACGTACTGGTATGCTGCCGGGACATTCATGATTTGGAGGCCGTTGGTGAGGCTCGCCATGATGAGCGACCCGATCATGGCGCCGAAAATAGTTCCCACGCCACCCAAAGGAGAGGTGCCGCCCAAGATACAGGCCGCGATCGCATCGAGTTCGTAGCCGAAACCTGCAGCGATCGTCCCGTAGCCTACATAAGAGGCCAACACGATGCCGGAGACCCCGCACAAGAACCCCATCAGCACGAAAATCATGAAGATATTCTTGTTGATGTTGACGCCGGACAGCCGGGCAGCCTCACGGTTGCCGCCGATCGCATACGCATAGCGCCCAAACCGCGTGTTGCTTGAAACATATGAGATAGCAACAGCGACGATCGCCAGAAGCAAGACGGGCGCCTGGATCCCGTGGTACCGGTTGACGAAGTACACGTAGCCAACTACGACCGCCGCAAACAAGGCGGTCTTGAGCAGATCCATGTACAAGGGAGCGAGCTCAAAACCGTACCGGTGCTTCCTCTGGCGGCTGCTGAACATGTTGTACAGCAGAAACGCTACAACCACGGCAGCTATGATCCACCCGACCAGGGGCGGCAGGTAGCCCTGGGCGATCTGCGAAAAGACAGGCTGGTTGGCCGGGATGGTCTTCCCCTGGGTGACGATGAGCAACAGGCCCTTGAACACCCACATGCCGCCCAGCGTGACGATGAACGCGGGCACGCGCAGATAGGCAATGATAGAACCTTGCAGCATGCCGAACAGGATGCCGACGGCGAGCCCGACGATCACCGACAGGATGGCGGGCAGGACAACCTGGCCCGGGAAGATATCGGTCCAGATATCGGCCTGGAACTTGGCTACGACCACGGATACGAAGCCAGCGAAGTTACCCACTGACAGGTCGATGCCGCCGGTGACGATGACCAGCACCATGCCGCAGGACAGGAGTGCTGTAACCGTCATCTGCCGGAACAGGTTCGAGAAATTCTGCGGTGACAGATACGCCCCATCCGTCACAGCAAAGAAAAATCCCCAGATGAGGATCATGGCAAAAATCAAGGCATACGTCTGGAGATTGGCGCGGAACCGTTTGGCGATACCAGGTAATGCACTTGTTTGTGTAGTTGCGCTCATAGAGACCACCTTCTGAATCTATAAAGTAGGCTCAGGCGATGCCGGTGGCTAACGCCATGATTCTCTCTTCGGTCGCGTCGGCGATATCGAGCGTGGCGGTGGACTTGCCTTCGTGCATGACCATGACACGATCGCTCATGCCGAGCACCTCCTCGAGCTCGCTCGAAATCATGATGATCGAGATGCCCTGCTCGGTCAGATCGTTCATGAGCTTGTAGATTTCGTACTTGGCGCCGACGTCGATGCCCCGCGTTGGGTCGTCCATGATCAGCACTTCCGGCTTGGACATCAACCATTTGGAGATGACGACCTTCTGCTGGTTGCCGCCGGATAGCGAATCACAGGGGACCTGGAGGTTGGGCGCCTTGATTGCCAGGCTCTTGGCGAACTGCATGCTTGCGTTGAGCTCCGTGTCATTGTCGATTTTGTACCAGGACGAGAACTGATCCAGGTTCGCCAGAGAGATATTCTTCAGCACCGACTGGATGAGAACCAGACCGTGACGTTTGCGGTCCTCCGGAACCAGGCTGATGCCATGCATCATGGCCTGGCGAGAGTTGGCGATCTTGAGCTCTTGTCCACGGAGCATGACTCTGCCGCGCGTAATCTTGCCGAACTCGCCAAATATCGTCATGACCAGCTCGGTGCGCCCGGAACCCATCAAGCCCGCGATGCCGAGAATCTCGCCCTTGCGCAGACTGAAAGACACGCCCTTGAGTACTTCGCGACCGGCCTGTTCGGGATCTAGGGCGTGAAGGTCCTCGACCTCGAAGATCACCTCGCCTGGCTTGCGGTTCCCCTTCGGGAAGCGCTCGTGCATTTCGCGACCCACCATGTAGCTGACCAGCTTTTCGACGTTCAGGGCTTCCGCCGGTTGCGAGGTCACAACCTTGCCGTCGCGCAGGACTGTGATCGTATCGCCGATGCGGAAGAACTCCTCCAGCTTGTGACTGATGTAGATGCACGTCACCCCATGCTGTTTGAGTGTCCGCAGGATCTCCATGAGCTTATCGATTTCAGCCTCTGTCAGCGCGCTGGTGGGCTCGTCGAGGATCAGGACGCGCGCATTCTCGGACAACGCCTTAGCAATCTCTGTCATCTGCATTTTGCCGACTCCGAGATGCTTGACGATGGCCTGCGGCCGGAGATCCAACTGGTAATCGGTCGAGATCTTCAGGGTGTCGGCGTAGAGCCTGTCCCAGTTGATCGAGCCGTGCTCGACCGGTTCTTTGCCAAGGTAGATATTCTCGCCGACCGTCATGTCGGGGATCAGGGTCAGCTCCTGGTACACGACGGCGATGCCCTCTTCTCGGGCCTGGTTGATCGACTGTCCTCCAAGCTTGAGCTCCTGGCCTTCGTACGTGATCGTGCCTTCGTACATGCCGTAGGGATAGACACCCGACAGGATCTTGATCAGGGTTGACTTGCCAGCGCCGTTCTCGCCGCAGAGGCAGTGGATCTCGCCGCGCTTGATCTGGACAGATACATCACTCAGAGCCGTGACGCCTGGGAAGCGCTTCGTAACGTTTTGAAAGTCGAGGATAATATCATCAGCCATAAGGTGCTTCTCCTTCAAAGCGTAAGGAGAGAGGATGCTCATAGACAGGCCAGATGGGCCCCTCAGGGAGAGGCCCATCTCCTTAGCAAGGTTGCTGGCCCAGCCGTTGCCGGGAGTCCAGCCAGACGATCAGATTAGGGTTTGGCCGGTCGCTGGTCCGCCGGGATGTCGCGGTAGACATCGTCGTAGGAC
>CAYLZG010000205.1:0-541 GCA_964387985.1 uncultured Anaerolineales bacterium
GCGGATCCAGGTTCACCACGACGAGGACTTCGTTCGAGCGGTCCTCGTTGCTCTTTGAGTACGCGATGATCTGGTCGTTGTCCACGTCATGGAAACGCAGATTTCGGTTGGCATGGAAAGCAGGGTTCTCACGCCTGATCTGATTGATCTTGCCGATCAGCCCACGCAGGCTGCCCGGCGTGTCGAGCTCCCATCTCTTGATCTCGTACTTCTCGGAATCGAGATATTCCTCCCGACCCGGGGCGACGGGACGGTTCTCGCACAACTCGAAGACCGGGCCATAGATGCCGTAGGCGGGGCCCAACGTGGCTGCCAGGACGAAGCGCGTCATGTGGGCCGGGCGTCCGCCGTATTGAAGGTACTCGGTCAGGATATCCGGGGTGTTGGGCCAGAGGTTCGGACCGAAGTATTCCTTCACCTGGGTCTGCGTTATCTCGGTCAGATACTGGGTCAGCTCCCACTTGGTGTTGCGCCAGGGGAAGTAATTGTATGACTGGGCGAAGCCGCGCTTGGCCAGGCCGTAAAGGGCTGCGGGACGCGT
>CAYLZG010000205.1:592-2645 GCA_964387985.1 uncultured Anaerolineales bacterium
CTTCGGCCAGGAAGATGGCCTCGGGGCAATCGCGTTTGATCTCCGCGATGAGCCACTCCCACATCGGGAACGGCTTCGTGTGCGGGTTGTCCACCCGGAATATGCGCACCCCTTGATCCACCCAGTACTGCACGACGCTCTTGAGCTCTTCCCACAGATCAGGCCAATTCTCGGTCTCAAAATCGAATGGATAGATGTCCTGGTACTTCTTGGGTGGGTTCTCGGCGTACTGGATCGTTCCATCGGGGCGCCGGCGGAACCACTCGGGGTGTTCGGTCACGTAGGGATGATCCGGTGCGCACTGGAATGCGATGTCGAGCGCGAGCTCGATGCCGTACTGTGCCGCGGCTGCAATCAGGTGACGGAAATCCTCGAGTGTGCCGAGCTCCGGGTGGATCGCCTTATGCCCACCCTCCTGCGCGCCGATGGCCCAGGGGCTGCCCGGATCATTCGGATCCGCAGTCGTGGAGTTGTTGCGTCCCTTGCGGAAGCTGCGGCCGATGGGATGAATGGGCGGCAGATAGAGCACATCGAAGAGGCGATATAGGGCAATCGCCGCTCGACATCCCCGAATGTGCCGTGGCGCCCCGGCTCGATGGCGGTCGACCGCGGGAAGAGCTCATACCACGCCGCGAATCGCGCACGCTCGCGATCCACTATGATCTCCAGCTCTCGCACGTAGGTGGCGGCAAAGCTGCGTTCCGCGTGAAGGGACATCAGGCGTGCCAGTTCGGGAGAGAGGGCCTGCTGGGCCGCGTCAGGCCCGCCGGCGCGGAGACCCTCCGCGAACGACGCCAACCAACCCGAGTGGGGGGCCGGAGCTCGCCTGCTGGCAGCTTCGACGAGCTCCGCGCCGATCAGGAGCTCGACTGCAACATCCTGACCGGCCTGTACGCGCTTGCCCAGGTCGCGCGCCCAACTTTTGAAGTGATCGACCCAGGCCTGCACCGTGTAGTAGTAGCGCCCGAGTTCGGTCACCCTGAACGACGCGCGCCAGCGATCGTTGCCCAGCGACTCCATGGGCACGTCGCTCCACCCAGCGGCGCCAGGCCCACTGGCAGCGGCGCCAGGCCCACTGGCAGCGGCGCCAGGCCCACTGGCGGCGCCCTCCTTGCGATAGAGCAGCGCACAAGACAGCGCGTCATGGCCGTCGGTCAGGCAGTTGGCTTCGACGGTCGTCTCGTCGCCTGCAATGCGCTTGATCGGGAACCTGCCGCCATCGATTTCAGGCGTTACGCCCTCGATGATGACTCGACTTCTACCTTCTCCGGGTAACACTGTATTCCTCCTTGGTCTGAAGGTCGAAGGTTAGGCCACCAGCGAGCGGTAAAGATCCAGCGTGCGGTGCGCAACGGCGGTCCAGCTGAAGTGATCTTCGACGCGCTTGCGCCCGTTGCGCTCATACTTCTCGCGCAGCGCGGGATTCAGGGCCACCGCGTTGATGCCCTCGGCCAGTTCACGAGAGAACCTGGCCGGATCCACCGGATCGAAGGTGCCCGGCTTCAGTTCCAGAGGGATCAGCTCGCCCGTCTCCTTGGGCACCACCACCTCGGGGATGCCGCCGATGGCCGATGCGACGACCGCGGTTTCACAGGCCATGGCCTCCAGGTTGATGATGCCGAACGGTTCGTAGACCGATGGGCAGCAGAACACGGTCGCGTTCGAGTAATATTGGATCACCTGGTCCTTGGGCAGCATCTCCTGGATCCAGATGACCCCGGGGCGGTTGGCGCTGACCTCGTCCACGCGGGCCGCCATTTCCCTGGCGATCTCAGGGGTGTCGGGTGCACCTGCGCACAACACCACCTGGATGGACGGATCGATGTGCGGGATTGCGTTCACGAGGTGAATGATGCCTTTTTGACGCGTGATGCGGCCGACGAACAGCACGTAGGGCCGGTCAGGATCGACCCCGTGCTTGACGAGCGCATCGACCGCGGGGTTCCTGCGATACTGATGCAGATCAATTCCGTTATGGATCACCTTGACCTTATCGGGGTCAACATCGAAGTGGTTCAGCACATCGTTGCGGGTTTCCTGCGACACCGCGATC
>CAYLZG010000205.1:2655-5580 GCA_964387985.1 uncultured Anaerolineales bacterium
TGCGTGATGCCATTGTTTTCGATCCAGGCACTCAGGTGGTAGGCGTTGCCGAGCTGTTCCACCTTCCAGGGCCGCAGCGGCTCCAGCGAGTGGGTGGTTAGCACGAGCGGGATGCCCCACAGTTTCTTGGCCAGGAATCCGCCAAATTGCACGTACCACGTGTGTACGTGTACGACGCTGGCATCCAGGTTGTCCTTGGCCATCGCGAGGCTGCGGTACACGGCGTCCAGAGCCCCACCGAAGCGGGGATCGGTGTTCTTCTTGGCCTCGGACCACGGGCCATATCCCTTCACGCGCAGATTGGGCTGTTCCACATCCTGGTCCCCGAAGCAGCGGACCTCCATCGGCACAAGTTGCGCCAATTCTTTGCTGAGGTATTCCACGACGACACCCGCGCCGCCGTAGACATAAGGAGGATATTCGTTGGTAAAGAAGGCAACTTTATCGATACCCGCCATTGTCATTCTCCTGTTCCCTTTGGCGAATGGAAGATCAGGTTTTGCAGTCTGCGGGCCCCGGATCACAGGCTGGCAGCCGCAAAGCCGCCAACCTGCAATCGCGGAGTCTCCATTACACCATTCTTACTCCCGCTTCAATCTTCAATCTCTAATAGTCTCTCCGTCTCCCAGCCGCCCACTTCGATCTACTCTCCACCGTCTGCCGTCACGTCCATACATTACGCGAGCTCCATGTTGGCCTGCAGCGCTGTATCGGTCTTCTTGGCGCGTGCGCGCAGGTAGATCTTGAACAACTCAGCTGCGATCGAGTCCAGCATGGCGAATGGGATGATCCACAGCCATTCGTTGAGGGTCAGGGGCACCGTGTCGAAGATCGGGTTCAGGAAGGGCACGTAGATGGTCAACATGATCAGGACGAAGGAGAAGACCACCGCGTACACCATCCACTTGTTGGTAAACAGACCGATCTTGAACACCGAGATGCGTTCCGAGCGGACCACGAACGCACGCAGGAGTTCGGATGTCACCAGGGTGGCGAATGCCACCGTCTCCCACTTGGGCAGATTCGGGTCGTTGGGGTCTGCGTTCGGGTGCGCGCCTGCGAACAGGAAGGCCCCCAGGACCGCAATAGTCATCACCACTGCCTGCACTGCGATGCTGATCGCCATGTCGCGGTTGATGATCGGTTCCCCGACCGGCCGCGGCGGCCGGTCCATGATGTCGGGCTCGCCCCTCTCCATGCCCAGCGCCAGGGCCGGCGCGCCGTCGGACACCAGGTTCAGGAACAGCAGCTGGATCGGCGACAGCGGAGGCGGCAGCCCCGCGAGCATGGCCAGGAAGATGATCAGGATCTCGCCGATGTTGCACGAGATCAGGAAGAAGACGAACTTCCGGATGTTGGAGTAGATGATGCGGCCTTCTTCGATCGCGGAGACGATGCTGGCGAAGTTATCGTCGGTCAGCACCATGTCCGCGGTCTGCTTGGTCACATCGGTGCCGGTGATGCCCATAGCCACGCCGATGTTGGCGCGCTTCAGCGCGGGCGCGTCGTTCACGCCGTCGCCCGTCATGGCGACAACCTGGTGGCGGCGCTTGAGCGCATCCACGATGCGCATCTTGTGCTCCGGCGAGCTGCGTGCGCAAGTGTTCAGGTGCAAGACCATGCTGTCCAGCTCATCGTCGCTCATCTCGTTGATATCCGCGCCAGCGACGACCGCGCCGCCCTCGGTGAGCATGCCGATCTGGCCGGCAATGGCTGCTGCGGTGTCCTTGTAGTCGCCCGTGATCATGATCGTCCGCAGGCCTGCCTTCTTGGCGAGGTCTACCGCTATCTTGACCTCGGGCCGGGCAGGGTCGATCATGCCCTGGAGGCCCAGGAAGGTCATGTGGCGCTCCAGCTCTTCGGGCTTTGGTTCTTCAGGGACCGTGGCCAGCGTCCTGAAGGCGCCGCCCAGCACGCGCAATGCAGAGGTGGCCATGCCCTTGTTCGCGGCCAGGATTTCCTCGCGCAGCTCGGGGGTCAGGGGCACGATCTTGTCGCCCCAAACGACGTCATCGCAGTAGCTCAACACCAGGTCAGGACCGCCTTTGACGAACGCCACGTAGGGGTCTGGCTCCGGCGTTTTGCTGCCGTTCTTCAGATTGTTGATCTGGGCGCCCAGGTCGCCGGCCTCATGGATGGTGGTCATCATCTTGCGGTCGGAGTCGAAGGGGATCTCGGCGACGCGCGGGTAGGCCTTCTTGGTAGCTTCCAGGGTCAGGCCCGCCTTGGCTGCAGCCACCACCATGGCACCTTCGGTCGGATCACCGATCATCTTCCAGGAGGTCTTGCCGTCTTCGTCGGAATGCGGTTCCAGCTTCGCATCGTTGCACAGCATCATGCCGTGCAGCAACAGCGAGGTGCCCGCGTCGGTCGTTGGTGCAAGAGCATCCCCGTTCCGCGAGAACTCGCCTTCGGGGTTATACCCCTCGCCGGTCACCGCGAAATCCCTTCCGCCGGCCCAGCCGCGCGTCACGGTCATCTGGTTCTGGGTGAGGGTGCCGGTCTTGTCAGAGCAGATCGTGGTGCAGGAGCCCAGCGTTTCCACGGCGGGCAGCTTGCGGATCAGTGCATTCCGGGCGACCATGCGCTGCATACCCAACGCCAGGCAGACGGTGACAACCGCGGAAAGGCCTTCGGGCACGGCCGCAATCGCCAGGCTGACGGCGGTCATTAGCAACGCGATGACTTCCTCGCCGTGCGCTGCCCAGTAGGGCCCAAGCCCCTGGGTGAACGCCATGCCGGGGTCCGTGTCCCGGATCACACCGAACAGGAAGATGAAAGCACAAACGCTGAGCGCAACGATGCCCAACGTCTTGCCGAGTTCCTCCAGCTTGATCTGGAGCGGGGTCTGCTCGTCCTCGTATTCCTGCAGCATCTCGGCAATCTGGCCGAGCTGCGTGTCCATGCCCGTCTGGGTGACGATGC
>CAYLZG010000206.1:0-5566 GCA_964387985.1 uncultured Anaerolineales bacterium
AGCGCTTACGAAGCGCTTGCTCTGCCGATTGAGCTAGGGTGGCACTTGGCCGGGCAGTTCCGTCCGGTCCAATAACAACGTAATTATACGCGCAACGCGTTAGCGTCGCAAATCGCAGGCCTGCGTTCGTGTTGACCAGACCTCCGAGGTGTCCGGCCAACCGAAGGTTGGCACCACCTCGGAGGTCTCATCTCAACACCTCGGAGGTCTTGAGTTCGGATCAGACGCGCGTCAGGTATTCACCGGTGCGGGTGTCGATGCGCACCTTGTCCCCGATGTTGACGAACAGCGGCACCTGCACCTGGTAGCCGGTTGAAACGATCGCGGGCTTGGTGGCGTTGGTCGCGGTGTCGCCGGCGAAGCCCGGGTCCGTCTGCATCACTTCCAGGTCCACGGTCGTCGGCAGCGACACGCTGATCGCCTCGCCCTCGTAGCTTTCGAGGTCGAGGACCATGTTGTCGACCAGGAAATTGACTGCGTCACCCAGCATCTCGCCCGCGAGGACGGGCTGTTCGTACGTCTCGGTGTTCATGAAGGTGTAAAGATCGCCCTCATGATACAGGTACTGCACCTCAGCATGGTCGAGGCGCACGTCTTGCACGCGCGCGCCCGAGGGGTACGTCTTTTCCATCGTCGAGCCCGACCGGACGTTGCGCACCTTGACGCGGATCGTGGCGTTCCCCCGCCCGGATTTGATGTGCTGATAATCCAACACGCGCCACAGCGCGTTGTCTTCCGTGAAAGTTGTTCCCTTGCGAAGCTCCTGAACGCCGATCATTCCTGTTGCTCCTGAAAACACCGTGTGTAGACTTGATGTTCCGACATCGTCTGTCGAAATCGTATACCGCACGATAGGCGGCAAAACCTCCGGGCGATACTGCGCTCGGAGGCTGAACATCATGATATGCGCGCACGGCTTCTCTGTCAAGTACATCTCATGGCGATCAATTTCTATCAGATATTTGAGAGAAAAGTCCTTACCTCAGGCCTCCCGATCGGGTATCCTGACGTCAAAAGATCGGGGAGGCAGGCATGAAAGCAACCGACATCTTAATGGACGAGCATCGGGTCATCGAGCGCGTCCTGACCAGTCTCGAGACGGCGGCCAACCGCCTCAGGGGAGGCGAGGCAGTGCGCCCCGGCTTCTTCATCGATGCGGCGGACTTCATCAAGGGCTTCGCCGATGGATGCCATCACAAGAAGGAAGAGGGCGTGTTGTTTGTGGCTCTGATCGATGCTGGGATGCCACAACGGGTGGGACCGGTAGCCGTGATGCTCGCGGAACACGAGCAAGGCCGCGCGTACACGCAGGGGATGCGTGCTGCGGCGGAGCGGCTGGCCGGTGGCGATGCGTCTGCGCGGGAAGAAGTTGTCAGCAATGCACTCGGTTACGTTGAGCTGTTGCGCGGGCACATCGGCAAGGAGGATCACATCCTGTTCCCAACCGCGGACGAGATGATACCGCCCGACCAACATGCGGTCCTGGTGGAGCGATTTGAGACGATCGAGCACGAGGAGACCGGCGAAGGCGTCCACGAGAAATATCTGGCCCTGGCCGGGGCATTGGGCCGGGAAGCGAACCGGTAGACCGGGTTCATGCCAAAACTCGCCCGTTGGTATGTCAAGAGCGCCATGATCTATCTGGTGCTTGGCGCGGTCCTGGCTGCATTGGCGCTGTCCAACGCGGCGCCGCTGCCGCGCGGGCTGCTTGCCCTGAGGCCGCTTGCGTGGCACCTGTTGACCTTCGGCTGGGCGACGCAGCTCATCTTCGGCGTCGCGTACTGGATGTTTCCCCATCTTTCGAAGCAAGCGCCGCGCGGCAACGAGCGCGTGCTGTGGGCGGCCTTTTGGACGTTGAACGCCGGACTTCTGCTGCGCGCCGTGGGCGAGCCGGCTGTCTCGTTGTGGCCCGGAGCACTGCCGCCCGCGATCCTTCAGGCCGCTGCAGTGCTCCAGGTCGCAGCGGTCTGGCTGTTTGCGGCGGAGACCTGGCCGCGCATCAAAGCCCTGGCCCACTGAGCGATGCCACTTCTCTCGCGCATCTACATCCGCACTGCCTTGGTATGGCTGGTTGTGGGCTCGACGCTTGGTGGCGTCATCCTCTGGAGCAAGGCATCACCGGTTCCGGGCGCGTGGAGCTGGTTGGCCGCTCATATCAGCCTGCTGACCTGGGGTTGGCTGCTTCAGCTGACGCTGGGCGTGGCCTATTGGATTCTGCCGCGCTTCGGTGCGGAGCGACCGCGTTCCTATCTCGCGGTCATCGCGTATTTGGCACTCAACGTGGCCATGCTGCTGGCCGCGTTTGCCGGCCTGCTTGGCAGACCCTGGGCCGTCGCTGCGGGAGGATGGCTTCAGCTTTTCGCTCTCGCTGCCTTCTGTCTGCATGCCTGGCCGCGTGCCCGGCGCTCGGCTTACGGCAAATAGGTGGCCAGAACATAACTCGCCTTCTGCCCCGTTTCGCGCTAGACTAGTGGCTGCCCTGGATGATCGAAAGGACCGGACACCATGGATCAGAATTCGACCCGTTTCTACGATGCGCTCGCGCCGATGTTCGATGTCATGACCGACTGGAATGCGCGGCTGGATGCGGAGGGTCCGTTCCTGCGGGCGATCCTGGAAGAGGCCGGCAGCCGGAGCGTACTGGATGCAGCGTGCGGCAGCGGTGGGCACGCGCTGGCCCTGGCTCGGTGGGGATACGAGGTCGCCGGCGTCGATGCCAGCCCGGTCATGGTCGGGATGGCCCGGGGCACGGCTGCTGAGGCCGGACTGGACATCCCCTTTGCAGTGGCTGATCTGGGCGAGTTGGCAGGGTTGGCGGGGGGCGAGGGCCGCAAGGGTGACAGAGCCCGCGTGCTGCGCCTGGCGCCCTATGATGCGGTCCTGTGCCTGGGCAATTCGCTGCCCCATCTGTTGGCGCAGGCCGACCTGGTAGAGGCGCTCTCGGGCATGGGGGCGTTGCTCAAGCCGGGCGGACTGCTCGTGCTCCAGAACCTCAACTATGACCTGCGCTGGCAGAAGCAGCCGCGCTGGTTCGCAGCGCAGGGCGGCGAGCTGGACGGGCGGGAGGTGCTCGTCTGGCGATTTGCGGATTACGACCTTCCCTCGGGACGCATCGCGTTCCACATCGCCCTCTTCACCAGGCAAGAAAGCGGCTGGCAGGTGGTGGTTCACACCACGCCCCACCGGCCCCTTTTCCGTGCTGATCTGGAGGCTGCACTTGCCGAAGCCGGCTTCGGGCAGCCGGTCGCCTATGCGCGAATGGCCTGGCCCCCGGAGACGTACGACCGGAATGCCTCCGGGGACCTCGTGATCGTGGCTAGGAAGGCTTGACCGCGCGCCCGCTGCCCGCACCTGAGAACTCCACCGCCGCGCCTGTCCCGGCAGAGTGCCGGGCGGCCAGGGCCAGGTCGAGCGACAGCGCGCCCTCCCGGACCGGCGTGCGTGTGGGGCGATCTCCGGCAATTGCCGCGTGCAGGTCGAGCAGCTCCTTCAGGTGATAGCTTTCCTCGGACGAGACCGGCTCGATCCTCAACTCCGGTCCGGCCGTGTAGGTGAAGGCGGCGTGGTTGGCGTCGGTGAAATCCACGGTGACGTTCCGGGCTACGGCGCGATAATCATTGATCCATTTGCCCGGAATCGCGCCGTTGGTTGCATAGACCACCCCAACCCCGTCCTCAAAGCCGATGACCGTGCCAGACACATCCTCAATGGTGTAATCCGGCATCTGGCGATGGAACACGTTGCGCTGCAGGCTGTAGACTGACGCAGGCTCACCCATTACATAACGCATCAGGTCGAGCATGTGAATGACCTGTTCGACGAGTTGGCCGCCGGACCTGGTCCGGTCACGCCACCAGGACGCGTGCAGAGCGTTGCAGAAGTAGCGCGCGCTCATCAAGCCGACCGGGCCCGCCTCACCGGACGCGATGACGTCCTTGAGCCGTTCGATGGCTGCGCCGAAACGGAACATGAAGCCGACCTGGGTCTTGATGCCTGCGTCCTCGGCCGCCCTGACCATGCGCCAGGCGTGTTCTGAATCGAGTGCGATCGGTTTCTCCAGCAGCAGATGGACCCCGTGGCTGGCCGCCACCTCAACCTCATCGCTGTGGCCGTAGGGCGGCAGGCAGATGACGCATAGATCCAGCGCCTCGCGCTCGAACAGATCGTGGTGATCGGTGAACACGGCGGCATGACCAGCCGTATAGCGATCCGCAAAGGCCTGGCCGCGCTCGGGATGGCGGTCGCAGAGTGCGACCAGCTCGAACTTATCTGCCTGGGCAACCAGGTTTGCCGCGTGCCGGTGCGCGAATCCGCCGCAGCCGAGGATGGCAGTCCTGAGCTTCATGCATCACCTCCCAAAATCCAACACGACCTGCAGGGCATCGCCCGGGTCCTCGTCAAGCATGCGATACGCATCAGCCGCCTCGCGCCACGGCACGATGTGCGTGATCAGGGGCTCCAGCTGCAGCACACCCTCGGCCTGCAGCCGGATGCCGGTGCGCACCAGCCGATCGCGGTTCCAGCGATAGCTGAGCTCGGGACCGACGCCGGAGATCTGGGAGCAGACGACGTTGACCCGGTTGTGATGGAACTCCTCGCCCAGATCCAGTCCCAGTCCTGGCCCCTGGAAAAAGCCCAGGGCGACGACCTTCGCCGAATAGGCTGCGCTCCGCACCGCCTCATGCAGCGCGGGGTATGCGCCGGAGGCTTCGATGCAGACGTCTGCCCCGCGCCCGCCGGTCAGCGCCTTGATCTGCTCCGCAATCCGGCCCGCGCGGGCATCGAGCGGCACGTCGACCGCACAGAGCTCGACCGCCTTGGCCAGCCGCGCCGCGATCATATCGACCCCGATCACGCGCGCACCCGATCGCTTCGCCATCTGTGCCACGATCTGTCCGGGGACTCCCAGGCCGAAGATTGCCACGGTTTCGCCCAGGCGGATCGCTGCATCGAGGATGCCGTTCAGCGCGATCGCAGTCATGTGCGAGTAGATGCCGAGGATGGGGGGCAGGTCCGCGGGGAGCAGCCGGCCTGCGGCGTACTCCTCGGCCGCGATGTGCATCGTGCGATGCCCCCAGGTGCCGCAGACGATGTCGCCAACCTTCACCCGGGTCACAGCACTGCCTGCCTCGATGACTTCTCCTGACTCTTCGTACCCCAGATCGCGCACAGGGTACTCCTTGCTGGGTGCTTCGCCGGGCACGAACAGGCGCTGTTCGCCATCCCAGCGTTTGCGCATGTAGACGTTGCTGCCGCGGTACGCGGTCAGCTCGGTGCCCGCGCTGATGCCGGAGTAGAGGGTGCGCAGACGCACCTCGTTCGCCTCCAGCGCCCGATCGGCAACTTCCTCAAACCCGATGGTCCGCGGTGCTTCAAGAACGATACTTTCGCTCATAGGATCCCTCACTGCAGCTGAAACGATGGAAGACAGAACTCGTCAAGCCGTTTACAGCTCGAAGTGTACAACGAATTTGTTTCAAAAGTCGAATTACCTATTGACAACCAAAACGTTTTGGTTTAGGATATCGACATCCGAAACGTTTTGGTTTTCGGCTTTCCGGGAGGA
>CAYLZG010000207.1:0-5557 GCA_964387985.1 uncultured Anaerolineales bacterium
TCCCTGCTAGCCACCCCCTGGAGCCCGCCCGCCTGGATGAAGACCAACGGCGACATGTGCCACGGCGGCAAGCTCAAGCCGGAATACCGCGCCGCCTGGGCAGCCTATTACGTGCGCTACATCCGCGAATACGAACGCGAGAGCATCCCCATCTGGGGCCTCACCGTCCAGAACGAACCGCTGGCGGTCCAGGTCTGGGAATCATGCATCTATACCGCGGAGGAGGAGCGCGACTTCGTGCGCGACTACCTGGGGCCGGCCCTGGTCGACGCGGGGCTGGGCCACGTGCGTCTGATGATCTGGGACCATAACCGCGACCTGATGGTGGAGCGCGCCAGGACGGTGCTCGGTGATCCCCAGGCGGCGGACTACATCTGGGGCATCGGATTTCACTGGTACGTTCACGATCGCTTCGACAACGTACAGTTGACGCACGACGCTTTTGGGGATAAAAAGCTCATCTTCACAGAGGGCAGCCAGGAGGGCGGCCCGCATCCGGGCGAGTGGCAGGTGGGCGAACGCTACGCGCACTCGATGATCAACGACCTCAACCGCTGGACGGCCGGCTGGATCGACTGGAACCTGCTGCTGGACGAGACCGGCGGCCCCAACCATGTCGGGAACTTCTGCAGTGCGCCGGTCCTCGCTGACACGCGAACGGGCAAGCTGCATTATCAGAGTTCCTACTACTACATCGGACACTTCGCCCGTTTCGTTCAGCCAGGCGCACGTCGTATACTATGTGCAACCTCGCATGATGGGTTGGAAGCGGTCGCGTTTCTGAACCCGAATGGACAGCTGGTTGCGATCGTGCTGAACCGGTCGGATGAGGCGATCCCATTCGCTTTGCAGACGCCGGGTGCAGCAGGAGACGCCGTAAGCCTCGCACACTCGATCGGAACCTATCTATTCAGGATGAACTAAAACGGCCTGCCATGGGTTAGCCGGACGCCGGCGGCAGGAGAGGACAATGTGTTGATGGGCCAATTCCACCTGGATCCTCAGAATCGCGTGGTCATCGACGATTACGATGCACTGCCGCCATTTGCCAGCTTCCTGCCGGGCATCGCCGGGCCGTTGGGCATCCCGATGTGGGCGTTCTACGTAAACCGGGGCCAGGCGATTGCCAGTTTCGGCGTCGAGAGCAAGGACGCGCCGATCATGGAGTTCCAGCCGGCCAACAAGGCTTACCAGACCGTGGCGTACACCGGGTTTCGCACGTTCATCAAGATGCGCGACGCCGCGGGGGAACGCTACTACGAGCCGTTTTCGGCGGGGGCGCCCTCCTCATCACCCGCCCCACTCCTTCATGGGCAAGGGACTGAACTGAGCAGGTCGCGCCGGATGATCATCACGGCCAACGAGCTGGAGTTGGAAGAAACCAGCGCGGTGCACGGTGTACGTACGAACGTCCTCTACTTCACCCTGCCGGGCGAACCCTTCGCGGCCCTGGTGCGCCAGGTGACGGTGACCAACACAGGGACAGGACCCATAACGCTCGAACTTCTGGACGGCCTGCCCTGTATCGTCCCCTTCGGCATCAACGACGACCTGCTCAAAAAAATGAGCCGGACCGCCGAGGCATGGATGTCAGTGACCAACCTGGAACACGGCATCCCATTCTACCGGGTGCAGGCCAGTGTCGACGATGAAGCCGAGGTGGGTTCGGTCGAGGCAGGAAACTTCTACCTGGCGCATCGTGAACAACCAGGACCAACCAGTCTCATGATGTTCGTTGACCCGACCTGCGTGTTCGGGACCAACACTGCGCTCTCCCTCCCCGACCGATTCCTGGCGCAGCCGCTGGCCGAATTGCAGGCCCTGCGCCAGATCACCGTGGGACGAACACCTTGCGGCATGTGCGGTACGACGGCTGCGCTGGCGCCCGGTGAGACCGTGACACTCCGGGCAATCACCGGCCACGCCAGCGATGTTGCGATCGTCAATCGGGAGGCCGCGCGCCTGGCGCAGGGCGCCACCCTCGCGGCCAAGCGCGCAGAGGCGCAGGCCCTGGCACTCGAGCTCACCGGGCCCATTGCCACGCAGACCGCCATTCCCCGCTTCGACGCCTACTGCCGCCAGAGCCTGCTGGACAACACGCTGCGCGGCGGCTGGCCGGTGCAGCTCGACGGGCAGATCTACCACCTCTACGGTCGCAAACATGGCGACCTGGAGCGGGACTACAACGCGTTCTACCTGGCGCCCGAATTCTACTCCCAGGGCAACGCCAACTACCGCGATGTCGCCCAGAACCGGCGCAGCGATGTGCTGCTGAACCCGGCCGTCGGCGATTTCGACGTGCTGGCCTTCCTGGGGCTGATCCAGGCCGATGGCTATAACCCGCTGGTGGTCAACGGCAGCCGCTTCACCGTGCCGGCCGGCAGGCAGGCCAGCCTCCTGGCCCTGGTTGACCGGCCGGAGGCGCTGAGCCCGCTGCTGTCCCAGCCGTTCACCCCGGGCGCGCTGCTGAAGGGCATCGCCAAGGGGGAGATGCGGCTCGCCGTCTCGCCGCAGGAGTTCATCGGGAACGTTCTGACCCAGGCCGAGGCAACCTTCGAGGCAACCTTCGGCGAGGGCTACTGGGTGGATCACTGGATCTACAACCTGGATCTGCTCGACGCGTACCTGGCCGTCTTCCCCGATCGCAAGGACGAGCTGCTTTACGGCCGGCCGGTGATCCCCTATTTCGACAGCCCCGCGTTCGTCCAGCCCCGCAGGCTCAAGACCGTGCTGGCCGGCCCTGGCAAGGTGCGCCAGTACGGCGCAGTGATCGTCGATGAGGAGAAGGCGGCGCTGATCGCCTCCCGTCATCAAACGCCCAACCTGGCGCGGACTGCGCACGGCCACGGCGAGGTCTTCCGGACGACCGTGTTCGGCAAGCTGCTGGGACTGGCGCTGATCAAGTTCTCCACGCTCGATCCGCTGGGCATGGGGATCGAGATGGAGGCGGGCAAACCGGGCTGGTGCGACGCGCTCAACGGCCTGCCGGGGCTGTTCGGTTCATCCATGTCCGAGACGTACGAGCTGCTCCGGCTGCTCGATTTCCTGCTGTCTGAAGTGACGATCGGGAAAGAAGATGCAGCGCCAGTTGGCAACCTTCCCCGCAGAACAGTCAGTCTGCCGGTGGAGCTGGCCGACCTGTTGCGGCAGCTGGTCGCTCAGCTCACCGCCTATCATGCTGCGTTCGACGCAGAGCGCGACTTCCGCTATTGGGGGGCGGTGGCGGATGCGCGCGAAGCCTACCGGGATCGCGTGCGCCTGGGCTTCGACGGGCGCACCGAGACGATCGCCTTCGTCACGTTGGCGCCGGTCCTGCGGGCGTTTCGCGATAAGGTGGCTGCAGGCATCGCCATGGCCGAGGCGCTCACCGGCGACGTGCCGCCCACTTACTTCACCTATGAAGTCCAGGACTATGAGACCCTGCTCGACGCCAACGGACAACCGCTCCCTGACGCGCACGGCCGGCCGGCCGTGATCGTGAAGCGCTTCAGCCAGCACGTCCTGCCCGCCTTCCTGGAAGGCCCGATGCACGCCCTGAAGACACGCAGGGACCTCGCGGGCGCACGCGCGCTCCACCAGCGCATCAGGGCCAGCGCGCTGTACGACCCCAAGCTGGGCATGTACAAGACGAATGCGCCGCTGGCCGCCTGCTCGCCGGAGATCGGCCGGCTGCGCGCCTTCACGCCGGGCTGGCTGGAGAACGAGTCCGTGTTCCTGCACATGGCCTACAAGTATCTGCTGGAGATGCTGCGCGCGGGGCTGCACGATGAATTCTTTACGGACCTGCGCAGCGGCCTCATACCGTTTCTCGATCCCCAAACCTACGGGCGCAGCCCGTTGGAAAACTCATCCTTCCTCGTCAGCAGCGCCCATCCCGATGACACGCTCCACGGCCGCGGCTTCGTCGCTCGCCTCACGGGCGCTGCCGCCGAATTGCTCAGCCTGTGGTCGCTGATGATGGCCGGCCCGCGGCCGTTCGCGGTGCACGCCGGCGAGTTGTGCCTGGCCTTCAAGCCCACGCTGCCCGGCTGGCTCTTCCGCGAGGATGGCACGTTGACCTTCACTTTCCTGGGGCAATGCCAGGTCACATATCACAAGTCCCAACCGCTCAAGGACGGGGGGCAGGTGGCCGCGGCGACCCTGCACCTGGCAGATGGCGACCGACTCAGCCTGCCGGGCAGCGTGATCGGTGCGCCCTACGCGGCCATGATCCGCAACGGCGAGATCCGGCGGATCGAGATGGATCTGGAGTAGAACGGAGCAACCATGACCCAAGACACGATAACCGGCTGGCGCTTCATCGACGACGATGGCACGTTTTGCCTGGACGCGCCGCACCGGACGAGCTATCTTTACTTCCCGCTGGTCAACGAAGCGGGCATGATGTCGGCCGTGACACCAACGCTGCACGGCGACACCAAGACGGGGCAGAACACCTTCCTGACGCTGCCGGTCTCCGTCGAGGATCTCCATAACTCGCGCTCGGCGCGCAACTTCTGGGTGCACATCGCGGGGCACGGGCCGTGGTCAGCCACGGGGAACTCGGCCCGGCAGCTGGCAGCGCGGCTGACAGACGCGGACGAGACCGTCCTGCTGGAGGCCGGGCTGCTGTGGCACAAGGTGACGCGCGAGCACCGGGGCGCGGGGCTGCGGGCCGAGGTGACGAACATCGTTCCCGCCGGTCCCGACCAGGTTGAATTGATGCAGGTCACCCTGACCAACACGGGCGCTGTGCCGCTCAGCCTCACACCTACCGCAGCCATCCCCATCTATGGGCGCTCGGCCGACGCCCTGCGGGACCACCGGCACGTCACCTCGCTGCTGCACCGCACCCGAACCGTCCGCCACGGCGTGACCGTGCAGCCAACACTCACCTTCGACGAGCGCGGCCACCGGCCCAACCGCATGACCTATGCGGTGCTGGGCGCGGATGAGAATGGGGCGCCGCCGGTAAGTTTCTTCCCCGCGGTCGAGGACTTCATCGGAGAGGGCGGCAACCTGGAATGGCCCGCGGCAGTGGTGGCGGGTGAGGGCATCGAGGGGACGCCTGAGGGGAGCGGGACGGACGGGTACGAGACAATCGGCGCATTACGCTTCGCGGATGTCACGCTGGCGCCCGGCGAGTCACGCGCCTACGTGTTGATCCTCGCCGTGATCGCGGATGGCCTGGCAGTCGAGGCGCTGGTCGAGCGCTACGGGAGCACCGCACGCTTCGAGCATTGGCTGGAGGTCACGCGTGCCTACTGGCAGGCCAGGGTGGCGCCTCTGGCCTTTCATACCGCGGACCCCCGCTTCGATGGGTGGCTGAAGTGGGTGGCCGTGCAGCCGTTCCTGCGCCGCCTGTTCGGCAACTCTTTCCTGCCCTATCACGACTACGGCCGCGGCGGTCGCGGCTGGCGCGATCTTTGGCAGGACTGCCTGGCCCTGCTCATGCTTGAGCCGGAACCGGTGCGTGACCTGCTGTTCAGCAGCTTCGCCGGCGTGCGGATCGACGGCAGCAACGCCACCATCATCGGCGGCCAGCCCGGCGAATTCCTGGCCGATCGCAACAACATCC
>CAYLZG010000208.1:0-5519 GCA_964387985.1 uncultured Anaerolineales bacterium
GCAGCGCCCCAAGCAGATGGGCATCTATGTCATCGAAGGCCTGTATAACCTGAACGCCGGCAAATCCGTCGAAAGCATCGATACCGGCATCACTGTCGTGACCCTCGACAACATCGATACCTACAAATAGGCTAATCAGGACCAGGCTGGTGGAGAGGGCGATCTTACCCTTTCCACCAGCCCCAGGCAGCGGATGGTGAACCATGACTCAGCCTTTGTTGGAAATGCGTGACATATGCAAGAGCTTCCCCGGAGTCCAGGCCCTTGACCAAGCCGACCTCACCGTCATGCCAGGCGAGGTAATGGCCCTGGTGGGGGAAAATGGGGCGGGCAAGAGCACCCTGATGAAGATTCTATCGGGTATTTACAGCCCTGATTCCGGCACCATCCTCATGCACGGCCAGGAGGTGCAACCCCGGGACCCTATCTACGCCCGTGATCAGCTCAAAGTGAGCATCATCTACCAGGAATTCAACCTGGCGATGAACCTCTCAGTCGCTGAAAACATCTTCCTGGGTCGCATTCCCACCCGCAATGGGTTCATCCAGTACGATCAACTCTATCGCCAGGCAGAAGAGTTCCTGACCATGTTAGGAACGGACCTCGATCCGCGCGTGCCAGTCACACGCCTCAGTGTCGCACAGCAGCAGATGGTCGAGATCGCCAAGGCGATCTCCTACCAGGCCTCGCTTCTCATCATGGATGAACCGACGGCTGCGCTTACGCGGCGCGAGACCGATGCCCTCTTCAAGGTGACTTGTGGGCTGCGGGAAAAAGGCGTAGGCATCATCTTCATCACACATCGCCTGGACGAAATCTTCGAGATCGCAGACCGCGTCACGGTCATGCGTGATGGCAAGACCGTTTGCACGCGGCCCATCAGGGAACTGGATCGCGGCTCGGTGGTGCGCATGATGGTCGGCCGTGACCTGAGTGACATCTATGCTACCAAGGAGCCATCGACCGGCAAACCCATCCTGGAGGTAGACCAGTTATCTGTCCCGAACCTGCTATCCGACATCTCATTTCAGTTGTTCGAGGGAGAAATCCTTGGTCTCTTCGGACTGCTGGGCTCCGGACGAACCGAACTCGCCCGCGCACTTTTCGGGATCGATCCTCTCTCCAGTGGGCGCGTCAAAGTCGATGGACGGCAAGTGCTCATCCATACGCCAGCTGAAGCTACCAAGATCGGCATCGCGTACGTGCCGGAGGATCGCAAGCAGCATGGATTGGTGCTGCCCATGTCGGTGCGCGAGAACACCACCCTGACCGTGCTCCAATCACTGGCCCGTTTCACTATGATTCGGCCGGCTCTGGAGCGGCAGATGACCGATCGATTCATCGGGGAACTGAACATCCGAACTCCCAGCCGGGAACAGGCAGTTAACAACCTCAGCGGCGGCAACCAGCAGAAGGTGGTTCTGGCCAAATGGCTGGCCAGCAACCCACGGGTTCTGATCCTTGACGAGCCCACCCGCGGCATCGATGTGGGTGCGAAGGCCGAAGTCCACTCGATCATGAGTGACCTGGCAAAAAAACAGGTCGGCATCCTGATGATTTCCTCTGAGCTGCCAGAAGTGCTGCATATGAGCGATCGGATCCTTGTCATGCACGAGGGACGGTTGACCGGGACATTCTCCCGAGAAGAAGCAACCGAAGAATTGATCATGCTCGCAGCGACAGGTTCCGATCTTCCCGCTGGGGCTGGGCGCGCTGAGGGTGGGTGCAAGCGCCACGACCCTGCCGGCGCACAGCCGGGACCCTTGATGACACAAAACTAACGGACCGATCACAGGCCTTTTCGGAAAGGTGAACGCGGTCGATTTACCCTGGATGCCGTAGCCCCTCCTCTGCATCGCTGGATTGCCAACCCCACTTTCAGAAGAGACTTATCCACGCGCCTCCAGGCGCTGCATCTTCCATCCGTGCGGCGGGCTTGAACGCCAAGCGGCAAGAACTTTAAGGTTCCTGGTATTGACAAGTGTGAATCGAAGTGGTAGTATGTGCATGCAATTTAGTCAATCATTACTCACGTTTGTGAGTCAAAGCGTTCCGGGGATCTGAATCCAGTGAGCCAATCAAGCCGAGTTCCAAGCGGATGGCCTCCCCTTGGTTGCCTCGCCCTTTCAACCACGGTGCAGCACCCTAAACATCGGAAAGGCTGACGCCATGCGACAGGCCATCATTTCAGAACCCTTCACGGAGACATCGCCTGGGCTACCACCCGAACGTCTCACGGACATGCTCTACAAGATGCACCTCACGCGGTTCTTCGAGGAGGCAGCATTTCAGCAATATTCACTCGGCAAGGTGCATGGGACGATGCACCTCTGCGCCGGCCAGGAGGCGGTCGCTATCGGTGCGATCGAGGCCCTGCGCCCGGACGACCTGATCACATCGACCCACCGGGGCCACGGCCACGCGATCGCCAAGGGACAGGACGTCAACACGATGATGGCGGAGCTGCTGGCCAAGGAGACCGGAGTGTGCCGCGGTCGGGGCGGCTCGATGCACATGGCCGATGTGAACCTCGGCAGCCTTGGCGCCAATGGCGTCGTATCCGGAGGCCTTCCGCTTTCGGTGGGCGCGGGCCTGACGCTCAAGCTGCGCGGCGGAGACGGGGTCTGCATCTGCTTCTTCGGCGACGGCGCATCGAATGAGGGCGCGTTCCACGAGAGCATCAACATGTCCTCGATCTGGAAGTTGCCGGTCATCTACGTCTGCGAAAACAACCAGTACGGCATGTCCATGTCGGTCAAGCGCTCTATGGCAGCCGCAGATCTCGCGGACCGCGCGATCGCTTATGGGATTCCCGGCGAGACCGTCGATGGAATGGATGCGCTGGCGGTCTACGAAACCGTGAAGCAGGCGGTGGCCCACGCGCGCTCGGGCAACGGCCCAACGTTAGTCAATGCGATCACCTACCGGTATTTTGGCCACTCCAAGAGCGACAAGCAGCGATATCGCACCAAGGAGGAGGTCGAGGCCTGGCGAGCCAAGGATCCGATCGTTTCATTCCGCGATCGCCTGATCGGGATGGGCATGATCAGCGAGGCAGAAGCAGCCGGCATCGAGGCCCGTGCGCAGAAGGCGGTCGAAGACGCCATCGCCTGGGCTGACACAGGACCGGAGCCCAGCCTGGCTCATCTCACCGACGACGTCTATGCAGATGAACCGGAGGTGCTTGCACAACCGGAGCGAGCCCTGCCGGCGTGGATCAAGCAGAACTTCAGCCCTGCTACGCCCATCAATCCCGATCCTGGCTCGCGCGAGATCAGCTATTCCGAAGCGTTGCGCGAAGCAATGCGGCAGGCGCTGAAGGCAGATGATCGTGTCTACCTGCTCGGCGAGGATATCGGCGTCTACGGCGGCGCCTTCGGAGTAACGCAGGGGCTGATCGAAGAATTCGGGGCCGACCGCGTACGCGATACCCCGATCTCGGAAAACGCGATTGCGGGCGCAGCGGTAGGCAGCGCAGTGACGGGCATGCGCCCCGTGGCTGAAATGCAGTTCATGGACTTCCTGACGCTGAGCATGGAGCAGCTGGTGCTCCAGGGCGCCAAGATCCGTTACATGTTCGGCGGCAAAGCCAGCGTACCGATGGTCTTACGGCTTCCTGCCGGATCAGGCACGGGCGCGGCGGCCCAGCATTCGGAGAGCCTTGAGTCTTGGCTGGTGAATGTACCCGGTCTCAAGGTGGTTGCACCGAGCACCCCCTACGATGCCAAGGGTCTGCTGTTGGCAGCGATCGCGGACAACAACCCCGTTATGTTCGTCGAGAACAAGCTGCTCTATAAGGCCAAGGGCTTCGTGCCCGAGGAGCCCTACATCGTGCCGCTAGGAAAGGCGCAAATCCGGCGCCCAGGCAGCCATGTCACCGTCGTGGCAACGTCGATCATGGTTGTGCGCGCACTGGAAGCTGCGGAGAAGCTCGCCGCAGAAGGCATCGAACTCGAGGTGATCGACCTCCGATCGCTCAAACCCTACGACAGCGACACGATCATCGCCTCCGTCAAACACACCGGACGGCTGCTGGTGGTGCATGAAGCGCCCTTGATCGGCGGCTTCGGCGGCGAGATCGTCGCCATGGTCGCTCAGAGCCCGGCCTTCTCCTACCTGGAGGCGCCGATCGTGCGCCTTGGTGGAGCCGATGTTCCGATTCCGTATAGCCCCAAGCTCGAACGGGCTGCGGTTCCGCAGATCGAAGATATTGTCGAGGCCGCTCGGCGGCTTGCTCGCACCGAGATTTAGCAGGGAAACCGACATGCCGACCGCAGTGATCATGCCCAAATTCGAAATGGCCCAGGAGACCGGTAAGGTCGCCACCTGGCTGAAGGCCGAAGGCGATGCCGTCAGAAAAGGAGAGGCCATCCTCGAGGTCGAGACCGACAAGGTGAATCTGGAGGTCGAGGCCATGGCCGACGGGATCCTGATGGGCATTTCCGCCCGTCCCGGCGATGTGGTGCCGATAGGCCAGACCATCGCGTACCTCCTCAAGCCGGGTGAGACCCTTCCGGAGGCGAGCGCAACGCAACAACCGTTGCGGCCGCCTGCCGGGCAGCCGGCCGTCGATTCGGCCCGGCCAGCGCCATCCACCACCGGCGAAGCTGCACATGGAATCTCGGCATCGCCCCTCGCTGCCCGACTGGCCGAGAGCCTCGGAGTCGACGTGGCATCCATCAAGGGCAGCGGACCGCGCGGGCAGGTGACCCGTGAAGACGTGGAAGCCTATGTTGCGGCGCAGGCCCTTTCGACTGCCGGAAATGAGGAGGCCCAGGGCACGGTTCGCGCCGTACCCGCGGCCCGGCGCGTCGCACGCGAGCTGGGAGTCGATCTCCGTACGGTAGTTGGAACCGGGCCGGAGGGCCGCATCCAATCGGAAGACGTGCGCACCCATTTTGAGGGCACTGCAACTGGTGCAAAGGCGGCGGCAAGTGCTGCTGAACCCGTCTCAACTCAACCAGAGCCTCCTCCGGCTCTTGCGGCCTTCCCTGGAAGTCCTGCTGTCCGGCGCCTGGTGTCGCTGACCAACATCCGGCGCACCATCGCAGAGCGCATGACGGCCAGCGTACGCGAAGCGCCACAGTTTACGGTGAGCCTCGACGCGGACATGACCCGTGCGCTGGCGATCGTGGAGGACCTGCGCGCAAACGCAGCTGCTGCGTCCGCAACCGCGGTGGCGTCCGCTTCAACCTCCGGCGGCCAGCCGCGCGTCACCCTCACCACCCTACTGATCAAGGCCAGCGCCTGGGCATTGTACCAGCATCCGGAGGCCAATGCCGCGTACCAGGATGGCCAGATAGCCGAGTGGGATGAAGTCAACGTCGGCGTCGCCACTGCCATCGAGGCGGGACTGATCGTGCCGGTGATCCGCCAGGCCGACCGGCTGGGAATGCGGGAAATCGCTGCCCGGTTGGGCGATCTGACGATGCGGGCCCGCGAAAACCGGCTCAAGATCGAAGATCTGCAGGGCGGCACCTTCACCGTGTCCAACCTGGGCATGTTCGGCATCGATCAAT
>CAYLZG010000209.1:0-5504 GCA_964387985.1 uncultured Anaerolineales bacterium
TGGCTGAGGCGTTTGTGGGTCGCTTGGTCGGCCTGGGCTATGCGGCACACCCCGTGCCCGCGGAGCTGTCAGGGCAAGCGGCCATGTCCACGTCGCTTACTGCTAAGGACGTTGTGCTCTGCATCGGCATGACGATGATGACCCCGGGAATTGCGGTGATCCTGAAGGTGGCGCGCGATGTAGGTGCGAAGACCATCGCGATCGCCGGCTCGGCCACGAACGCAATTGCCTCCATCGCGCAGCATGTCCTGTACGCGCCGGTCGAGACGATCGGGATTCTGCCTTCGTGGACCGCGGCCGCGGCCACGCTCCACGCGTTGTCTCAGGCGCTGGTCCTGGGCGATTCCGATCGCGGCGCTGTATGGGCGGCGCATACGGATCGTTTCTTGCGGATCTACTCAGATACGCTGCGCGACCAGTTGTCTGACGTGCAGACCACGTTGAAACAGCTGTCGCCGCGCAATCGAAACAGGTAGGGCGAGAGGCTCGGTTCGCTCAACAGTGTCGTAAGGGCTGGCGCAGCAGAGATGCGTGTCAGCCCTCTTCTGCTGTCCGGTTTCCGGCATCTTCCTGGACCAGCGCGCCCAGGGCCAGGAACGCGAGGATATAACTGAGGTAGTTCTCGTTCAGAAACCGCGAGACGAAGAAGAAGGCAAAGAGAAAGACCCCGTAGCCCCACAAGACCCGGCCCAGACGGTTCTCGCGCCACTGGCGCCACAGCAGGGCCGCCATGAGCGGGATCCCCACGAGAAGCTCCGCGATCAGGAAGGGCCAGGAGTCGAACCGGCTCTTCACCCAGCCAAATGCCAGGACCAGGTTCGAAGCGCCCCAGCCCCAGATCTGGTACGCGGTCTCTGATGTGCCTGCGGACCACTTCCACACATCGTCGAACATGGCGCCGGGACTCCAGATGAAGTACGGCCCGGTGACCAGCAGCATGGCTGCCACGGCCGGCCAGCCCAGGTGCACGGCCTTGCGGATCCAGGCGCCGGCGCCCGCGGTCTCGCTCCCTACGATCCACATCAGGTAAAACGGCGCGAGAAACCACGCAGTCGGCTTGCTGGCGCAGGCCAGGCCGAACGCGATGGCCGCCGCAACGCGCCAGAAGCTGCCACCCGAGGGTCCGGCCGCGCGACCCCGCGCCCAGAGCCAGAGGCTGAGCACGATCCAGGCCAGGACGAAGCTGTCGTTCTGGCCATAGATCAGGTCGGTGCCCATGAGCGGGTTCAGGCCGACCACCATGACCAGCAGCAGGCTGCGCGTTCGCGTGCCGGCCAGCCGCGGCAGCAGCAGCAGCGTCAATGCGAACAAGAGGAGATAGACGAAGCGTTGATCATACCAGCCGAGAACCGCTTCGGATGCCAGCTTGAACGGCGCGGAGAAGAGGAAGGTCCACGGCAGGTACGGATAGTGATACAGCGCGGTGCGGAACTCGTTGATGCCCCACTCGGCCATGGGCGTGTTCACATAGTCTTCGATGTAGGGGTTGCGGCCCGCCAGGAGATAGTCGATCGTGGCTTCCGTCTGAATGACGCCGCCGTCATGACAGTAGCTGGCCGGCCCGCTGGCCTGGCGCAGGAGCACGAGCTTGAGGCTGGGCAGGAAGACGGTCAGCAGGATGATCAGGAAGATGATCGCCAGCTTGGCGCGGTGGCGGCCGCGCTCGTTTTGGGTGAACTCATCCACGAGCAGGTATGCCAGCAGGCAGCCCAGGGCTGCCACAATGATCAGCAGGCCGATGGGGTCGATGGTTTCCTGCTGCGCGAGCAGCCCCATCGCGTCGGTAGACAGGATCCGGCCGAGCAGCCAATGCCGTGCGACATCGCCCTGGCGCAGGGGCAGCACCGCGGCTTCGGCCAGCGAGTCGATGCGGATGCGGGCGAGGAGGAGGACGGCCAGCAGCAGGGCGTCGAGCCTGCGGAAGAGCGGATGCCAGCCGGCGGATGACTCGTTCATGGGCCCATTATACACGGCGCGGTCGAAATGGGCATGCCCGGATATGTCCGGGCGCCTTGTGATTTGGCCGCGGTCACCTTATAATGGCAAGGTAACTGGGGTGTTATCTTTTCTGCGGAGGCCAGCATGGATGAGAAGCTCGGCTACCTGTCGGACGTGGACCTGTTCCGGGACCTGTCTGACCGTGACATGGCGGAACTGGACCGGATGACGACGATCACCAACGTTCCGCGCGGTCGGGTCTTCTACCAGCCGGAAGATGTCAGCGAAGTCCTGTTCCTGATCAAACAGGGCAAGGTGCAGCTCTACCGCATCTCGCCCGAGGGCAAGAAGCTCGTCATCGCGACGCTGGGGCCGGGGACGCTCTTCGGTGAGATGGCCTTGCTGGGCCAGCAGATGCACAACGCTTTCGCAGAAGCGCTCGACGATTGCATGATCCTGGTGATGAGCCGAGCCGACCTGGAGCGCCTGATCCTCAGCAAGCCGTTGGTCGGCCTGCGCCTGCTGGAGATCACCGGCCGCCGGCTGAACGACGCAGAGTCGCGGCTCGAAGACATGGCTTTCAAGGGCATCCCTGCACGCCTGGCGTCGCTGCTGCTTCGGCTGTCGGCCGAACGCAACTCGCCCGACATTCTCGGGATGACACACCAGGACCTGGCCGAGACAATCGGCACCTATCGGGAGACCGCGACCCAGGTGCTTAACGACATGAAGACGCAGGGCCTGATCGAAATTGGCCGCAAGCGGATCACGATCTGCGATCCGGAGAGGCTGGCGGAAGTAGCTCGCAGTTGACATCTTTCGTTTGCCGTTTTAGAATGGCCTTGCTCTGCACCATAGAGTACAGACTTCTATTTCGGCAATTCCACATCACAAGCTCATATTCAGGAGGAGCGCCATGACTCATGTGATCTTTGACCTGTGCATTCGCGACGGCGCCTGCGCAGAGGTCTGCCCGGTGGAATGCATCATCCCCGGTGAGCCAGAGGATCAGTGGCCCTGGTTCTACATCGACCCGGACACCTGCATCGACTGCGGCGCCTGTGTGCCAGAATGCCCGGTGGATGCCATCCGGCCGGAAGAGGATCTCAAAGTTGAGTTTCCGCAATACGTGGGATCCATCGAGCTCAATGCGGCCTTCTTCAGGGATGGCCCGGGTTATTCCGCCAAAAAGTAAGCGTGTCCATTGCGGACTATCCAAGCCCCTGCGCAAGCGGGGGCTTTTTTTCGAGGCCATATGACGGTAGCCGAAGATCGCTCGGAGCGGTTGTACCCGCGGCGGCCGATGGTGGGCGTGGGTGCGGTGGTGTGGCGCGATGGCGCGGTGCTGCTGGAGCGTCGCGGGCAGCCCCCCGCGCGGGGCTCGTGGGCGCTGCCCGGCGGCCTCGTCGATGTGGGCGAGACGCTGGAAGAGGCAGTGCGCCGCGAGGTGCGGGAGGAGTGCGGCATCGAGGTGGTGGTCGGTCCGCTTCTGGGCGTTTTTGAGCCGATCCAACGTGACGAAGACGGCCGCATCCGCTATCATTATGTGGTGATCGACTACCTGGTGACCTATTCAGGGGGCGATCTGGTGGTGGGCGATGATGCCGCCGAGCTGTGCTGGGTTTCCGTCGATGATCTCGATGCGTATCCCCTCATGCCGGCGACGCGCGCCATGATCGAGCGCGCAAGGCAGGCAGCCGCGCCCTGATCGCCGCAACAGTCCGAAGGAGGGCTGCGTTGTATCACCTTGAGCTGGACGGCGAAAGCCTGACGATCGAAAATGTGCTGCTGGCCGCCTATGCAAAGCCGGGGGAGCTCTCGGTGAAGCTGACTGACGGTGCAGAGGCGAAGGTGCGGGCCGCGCGCGCGGCGGTCGAGCAGTTCGTGGCCGAGGGCCGGATCATTTACGGCATCACGACCGGTTTCGGGGCGTTCAAGGACCGGGTGATTCCCCCGGAACAGGTGCGTGCGTTACAGCGGAACATCGTCATGAGCCATGCCGTGGGAGTGGGCCGGCCCTTCGACACCGCGGTCGTGCGCGCGATGATGGTGATTCGCGCGAATACGCTGGCCAAGGGTCACTCGGGCATCCGTCTCGAGACGCTGCAGCTCCTGCTGGCCATGCTCGAACGAGGGGTTCATCCCATCGTGCCTGCGCAGGGCTCGCTCGGCGCATCGGGTGACCTGGCTCCGCTCGCGCACATCGCCCTGGTCCTGATCGGGCTGGGCGAGGCGGAATATGGGGGGCAGCGCATGAGGGGCGACGAGGCGCTGCACCGAGCCGGGCTCGCGCCCGTCACCCTGGAGGCGAAGGAGGGCCTGGCGCTGACGAACGGCACCGCGCTCATGGCTGCGCTCGGCTGCCTGGCGGTCGTCGAGGCCGAGAACGTGGCATTATGCGCTGACGTGGCCGGAGGCCTGAGCCTGGAGGCGCTGCACGGGACGCTGTGGGCGTTCGACGCGCGGCTCCACGCTGCCAGGCCGCACCCCAGGCAGGTGGATGCCGCAGCGCGAATGCGCCGGCTGCTCGAAGGCTCCACCTTCGTCCGGCCTCCGGACCATCCGGACGTGCAGGACGCATACACGTTGCGCTGCATCCCCCAGGTGCACGGCGCGTGCCACGATGCCGTCAAGTATACGCGCTGGGTAGTAGAGATCGAGCTGAACAGCGCGACGGACAATCCCCTGATCTTCTTCGGGACCGATGGCACGCCGGTTGCCATCAGCGGAGGCAACTTCCACGGGGAGCCGCTGGCCATCGCGTTCGACTACCTCGCGTTGGGCATCACCGAGCTGGGCAACATGGCCGAGCGGCGCCTGACGCGGCTGGTGGACGGCTCCAGCAATCGCCAGACCCTGCCCGATTTTCTGACCGAACAGGGCGGGCTGAACTCCGGCTTCATGCTGGTCCAGTACACCGCGGCCGCGCTGGCATCCGAGAACAAGATGCTCGTCCATCCCGCGAGTGCGGACACGATCCCGACATCGGCCAACTGGGAAGACCATGTCTCCAACGGTCCGATCGCAGGCCGCCGCGCGCGGCAGATCATCGACAACGTGGGGCGGATCGTGGCGATCGAGCTGCTGGCCGCGAGCCAGGGGATCGATTTCCGGCGGAAGACGATGCCGGAGGCCAGGCTCGGCGCGGGCACCGCTGCCGCGTATGAGCTCGTGCGCAGGGGCGTGCCGTTCATCGAGGCTGACGAGGTGATGTATACGCATATGGACGCGGTCTACGACTTGCTCGCACGCGGCCAGATCGGCCGCGCGGTGACCGCGGCGATGGGGGAGTGAGATAAAGGGTACCATTGTTGGTGGCGGACGAGCTGTCTCTCTTCTTTGGATGGGTTGGCGGATGTCCCGCTCTCTTTACTATCAAGGGTAACGTTCATATGAGGTGTGATTCAAGGACGGCACCCTCAAGTGCCGTGGTCCCTCTCCGCTTTGCGGTCATGACGGCTTGCGATACCTTAACGAAGTTTGGGCGATCCTCCCAACGATTTGACGCTTTTCGCAGACCCATGGCATACTAGTCCAAATGGCTTATAAGCCATTTGGATTAAGTG
>CAYLZG010000210.1:0-5471 GCA_964387985.1 uncultured Anaerolineales bacterium
GATGTAGCGGCGGTCCGGGTTCTGTTCGAAGACTTGGCGTAGTGTCATGATGTTCTCCACAGATGAGTTAGGCCAGCGCGTCTGTCAGATCCTTTTCACGCAACATCCGGCGCTTCCAGGTTGAAATCTGCGGAACGACATAAGGTAGCAGCCGCAGACTGTAATAGGGAGGCAGGATGGGGATTCCCAGGAGATCACCCATGGTGATCAGGATGAACAGGTGCTCCATGCTGCCGCGTGTCTTGAGGGCATAGCGTGCCATGTCATGGCCGGCCATACCGTAGAGCATGCTCTTAAAACCGCCGAGCAAGCCCTGCTTGCGTTCTTTCTCTGTCATGTTCAGCCTCTTTCACTAAACAAGAAGGTCGCCGCGGGACACATGCACTGTGGTCCGCGGCCTAAGTGATATCCTGATCGCACAGGTCTGTCAGGTCTCTTTCGCGCGACATACTATGCCGCCAACCGGCGATCGATGGCACGACATAGGGAAGCAGGCGGAGCGTGTAGTAGGGCGGCAAGATCGGCACGCCCAACATATCTCCGAAGACTATGAGGATGAAGAGATGCTCGAGGTGACTGCGCTCCTTGTGCAGATCGCGTACCATCTCATAGACGGTCGCGCCGTAGAGCATGTCGAGCAGAGCCCGGCCTGCGCGTTTCACGATTCCAGCATCAGGCATGCCCACCTGCTTTCATTGCAGACTATCGATAACGGCTTGCTCCAGCGCCTCCGGCTGCCATCCAGTGATCTTTGTACGGCCAGCCACTACGAAGGTCGGATAACGCCTTGCACCGTGGCGCACGGCCTTCACGATCCCCTGCAGCGAGCGCGGGTCGTACACACGGATCAGGATGCGCTCGCCGTAGCGACCGGCCAGATCGAAGATAAGGGCCGATAGGCGCTGGAAGTCCGCCTGCCACTCGGGTGGCAGGTCATCCAGGCCGCGCGCCGGCGGGGCCTGGTCCAGTTGCGCGCTTGCCAGAATGAGCTCGCAACTCTGACACAGGCCCCATCCCTCGGGAACCGGTGCAATCACATCAACCTGAACGGGCGGCATTTGGCCTGATGCCCGCTAGGCTTTGGCCCCGGCCTTGACGGGCTTCGCAGCGTAATTTCGAAGTGCTTTGATGCCATCCCAGGCCAGGAAGAGCGCCGCCGCCACCAGGATCAGGCACACCTGCGCGGCGGTGAACTCGCCGACGTTAGCAATCTTGTTGGCAACCGGGTCGGCGGTCTTCGGCAGGTTGATGAAGAATGCCTCGTATGCCTTGTAGAGCAGCGCTGCGATGGTGGTCACAAACATGAAGGCGAACGGGATCAGCGTCCAGATGTACTGCTTCCCCTTCGACATCAGCCAGGCCGTCACCAGCAGCAGCGCCAGGGAGGCCATGAGCTGGTTTGCCGCGCCGAACACCGCCCAGATCTGCAGGAAGGGTACCAGCCAGATCAATGCCAGGGTCAACAGCAACGCGATGATCGTGCCCACGTGCGTGTTGCGGATGGCGGGGAAGCGATCCCCCAATGCCTCGGCGCTGGCCACGCGCATGAAGCGCACCACCAGGTACATGATGGTAAGCGCCATGAGGGTGAGGAAGACTGCGCCGTAGGCCGTGCCGAATTCGACCGGTAGGCCCCACTTGTTCATGAAGGTGGCCAGGCCGACCGAGAAGACCTTGGCCGCTGCTGCGCCGCCGCCCGCGTCCACGTAGCCTTGGTAGCTGCCGAACGCGACGGTCGCGGTCAGGAAAGCCACGCTGGCGAACACCATTTCCAGGAACATGGCGCCACCGCCGACATAGAGCGCATCGGTCTCTTTTTCAAGCTGACGGGCCGTACCGGAGGACGACACCAGGCTGTGCCAGCCGGAGATTGCGCCGCACGCGATGGTCACAAACAGCATGGGCCACAGCGGGCCGATGCCGATGGTGAACTTGGTGTAGGCCGGGAAGTCGCCCATGCCAGGGCGCCAGATGAGCAGGCCCACGATGCCGCCCAGGATGCCCAGGAAGACGATCCAGAACGCTACGTAGTTGATCGGCTGCGCCCAGCGCCAGATCGGCAGGACTGAGCCAAGATAGCAGATGATCACAACCAGCAGGCTGCCCACGAACTTCGCCTGCGTCACCTGCAGGAACAATGTGGGACTGGCCGCCCCACCGGTTGTGCCCAGAATGGCTGACATGATGTTCTTAGCGAACGGCAGGGTGCCGATCCAAATGGCGAGGAATGCCAAAACCACTGTCACGACGGACGTGAGGATGATGTCCTGCCGCCATTTGTAGGTCATCTGTCCGGCCAGGAGGCCGACCAGGATCACCAGGAGCACGCCGATTGGCACGGCAGGATTGGTGAACAGACTGAAGCCGACTTGGACCCCGAACGAGCCCATGATGAGCCAGAGGTAGAAATAAATGAACGTGATCAGGATGCCGCGCGAGCGGGGAGAGATCAGCCGGTAGCTGAGTGCCCCGAAGGATTGGCCTTCTTCGCGCACGCCGAGGACGATGCTGCTATAATCCTGCACCCAACCGATAAAGACGGTGCCAAGGATGATCCATGCCAGGGCTGGGAGCCAGCCCCACTGGACGGCAATGATGGGCCCAAGGATCGGGCCGAGCGCGGCGATCGACTTGAATTGGTAGCCGAAGAGAACGTTGCGATTGGCGGGTGTGAAGTCCACACCATCCATATACATCTTGGCTGGGGTGGCCTTCTTCTCGTCAGGTCGGATTACGGAGTGATCAATGCTCCTGGCATAGAGCCAGTAGCCGGCGACAAGCGATATAACGCTGATGAGTAGGACGCCGAGTGCGTTCATGGTGCTAATCCCTCCTGAGAGCCAGATCCGAGTGTAACGGAATCATCGAACACGAGCGACGACGATCATAGGGTCCTGCAAGATCGTGCAGGGCTCTCCCGGCAAAACCTGAAACCACCACCTCCTTTCCCCTGAAAAACACGCCTGGCAGCCACAACCTGACCGCCGCTTCCGTAGCGAACATTACAATCTTAGCTTAGCACCAAAACGCACCTCGCGTCAAGCCGACAAATTGCCATGAATGGCCTGGGATGGTTATACTTCAGGAATTCTGAACTATGAAGAGGCGCTCGTGGCTCCCTATCTCCTTGTGGCCTTGACCGGCCTGCTCTTTGTGCTCCTCTTTGGTGTCCTGTCCGTCCTTCGGCGCGAGGGCATCTCGCTGCGCTTCACCTTCGAAGCGGTCGTGCTGACCGCCATCTTGACTGCAATCGTTGCGGTGACCGGCATGGACCTTAATCCAGTGTTTGCCGTCATCCTGCTGTACCTCATCACGATGCGCGTGCGCCTGTTGATCGATCTGGGCAATTTCCTGGCGCGGCGCCGCAACCACGCGGCTGCCGGGCGGGCATACGCCCTCGCGCACCGACTGTGGCCCGATGAAAGCGGCCGGCTGCTCGTGCAACTCAACGAGGGCGTGCTGGCTCTGCACTGCGATCGCCTGGACGAGGCCGTGGCGACTTTTCGCCGGGTGCTGGAGGCATCGGACAGCGGCTACCTGGGCATCAAGTCCCAGGCTGCGGGCCACTACAACCTGGGAGTGGCCTACCAGCGCCAGGGTCTGGATGCGCCGGCCGCGCTGGAATTCAACCGGGTTCTGGATACGTGGCCTGTCACTGAGTACGCGCGGTATGCGCGCATCGCCTTGAACCGGCGCAAGCAAAAGGGCGCCGCCGCTGAACCTCCGGACGACGACGCCTCGAAGAACTCCTAGCACGAGGATCTATGGAATCCATACGCGAGTTGTTCCGCATCGGACATGGGCCGTCCAGCAGCCACACGATGGCCCCGCGGCGCGCGGCAGAGCAATTTCGCGCGCGCTTTCCGCTGGCGACGCGCTATCACGTGACCCTGTACGGCAGCCTGGCGGCAACCGGGCGTGGACACATGACGGATGTCGCCATCCAGGAAGCGCTTGCGCCGGTCCCGGTCGATATTGCCTGGCAGTCGGAGATAGAGCTGCCGTTTCATCCGAACGGGATGCAATTTCGAGCGGAGTTAGGCCAGGGCTCGCGTTCGGATCCGTGGCTGGTGTTCAGTGTCGGCGGCGGTGCGTTGGCCGAGGAGAATGATTCTCCACCCCCTGCCGTCTATGATCTGCACCGCCTGGCTGACATCCTGGAGCACTGCAAGCAAACCGGCCAGTCGCTTTGGGAATATGTTGAGTCCCGCGAAGGGAAGGAGATCTGGTCATTCCTGAGCCAGGTCGCCGGCGCGATGGGCGCGGCGATCGAGCGCGGCCTGGTCCGCGAGGGCGTTCTGCCCGGCGGGCTGGGGGTATCACGGCGGGCCTGGATCATCCATCGCAAGATGACCATCGCAGGCAGCGCACCCAACCGCTTCGAATTGTTGTATGCCTATGCGCTCGCCGTATCAGAGGAAAACGCATCGGGCGGGTTGGTGGTCACCGCGCCGACGTGCGGTTCCAGCGGCGTGGTCCCCGCGGTGCTGCGCTACGTGCAGGAGATCACGAGCTGCTCCGATGACGCCCTTTTGCGCGCGCTGGCCACGGCAGGGCTGATAGGCAACCTGGTGAAGCACAACGCATCCATCTCCGGCGCGGAGGTGGGCTGCCAGGGCGAGGTGGGAGTAGGTTGTGCGATGGCGGCTGCTGCCGCCGCACAGCTCTTCGGCGGCACGGTGCGCCAGATCGAATACGCGGCCGAGATGGGCCTGGAGCACAACCTGGGCCTTACGTGCGATCCCGTGGCCGGAATGGTGCAGATCCCCTGCATCGAGCGTAACGCGTTTGCCGCATCTAAGGCGTTCAACTGCGCGAACTACGCACTGCTCTCCGATGGCTCGCATCGCATCCCGTTCGACGATGTCGTGGCTGTGCTATGGGAGACAGGCAACAACCTGCCATCCCTCTATCGGGAGACATCGACAGGCGGGTTGGCGGAGGCGTATCGCCTGCGGCATCAGGGTCGCAAAAGGCTTTAGGTGTCGAGTCGGTCAGTGGGGCAGTGAATCCGCTCGGATCAATCGTGCTCCCTCGATCATCGCCAGGTAACCATCAATGGGCACGTACTCCGGGATGGAGTTGCCCGATCCCAGGGCATACCCTCTTGCGCTGGCGCGATACTGCCGGCCTTTCTCGAAGACCTCTTGGGTGATCTCCTCCGGCGTCTTCTGGCACAGCAGGTCGACGTCGATTCCGCCTAATAGTCCGATGCGATCGCCATACCGCGCGATCCACTGGTCGAAGGATGCAATACAGTCCTCGTTCGAATGCTTCGCGTCGATCCCCAGGGCGATGACGTCGTCCATGATCGGGAAGATGCACCCGCACGAATGCCATAGGAAGGGCTTGCCCGCTGCCTTGATCAGACCGATCACGCGGCGGTACTCCGGGATGATGAACCGGCGGATGTGCGCAGGTGAAATGAGGGTGCTGGTCTTGAATCCCAGGTCATCACCGAAGCGACAGAT
>CAYLZG010000211.1:0-5454 GCA_964387985.1 uncultured Anaerolineales bacterium
GGCTGCGCCCTGCTGCCAATCGTTGAAGTCACCCACCCAACTCACCGGCCCAGCACGCCCTCGATAAAGAAAGGCCACCTGGTCACCCAGAGCAAAAGGGATCTGCCGGCCGGTCACGAGCGCATTCCAGAATGCATCAGTGCCGGCACGCGTCCCACTGGCGGCAGTCTCCAGGGCGTCGATAAACGTATCGAAAGAGGTGAATTCGGGGATTGGATCAGGGGCATGCGTCACACAACCCGCCAGTAGCGCGAGCATGCTGGCGAGGAGCACGATGCTGAGCCAGATTCGGTCGGGTCCGGCAACGAGTGGCCTATGCGCCTGCTTGACGTCGGATAACATGCTTGAGTGTTCCTCCGTCTGTTCTCCTGATAGACGCCGCGCCCCAGGGGGCAGTTCCCCACCGCGACGGCCTTAACGATGATATGGTATACTTGGATTCTGTAGCAAGTTGCCTTCTCCGGCGGATGCAACTGCAGCCAAGCGGTCGCTGTGCATGAATTCTGTGGGAACCCCTAACATGCCTGATGATGAACGCGGCAGGCGCCTGACCATCGGTGTGCTGGCAGGCTGGCAGATCTACTGGACGGCCAGGCCGCTCAGTTATCTCAACCCCATCTTTCGCGGGATCTGCCAGGCCGCCACTGACCTTGGCTGCAACCTGCTCCTGGGTTGCGGCTTGGGACCAACTGCATCCGCCAGCGATCCCCTGCGTCCTGCGTGGCCCGTCCTTTCTTCGGAGACCGACTTTGTACCGATCGGGCCATGGAACACCGATGGGCTGATCGCAATCAATCCGCTCCACTCCGCAGCGCGTTCACACTACCTCCAACAGGTGCGCGACGCCGGGCATCCGGTGCAGTTCATCGGTTCCGGCGAGAATGGCCCGACACTCGTCGCGGATAACGCGGGCGGCATCCTGGCTGCGATGGCACATCTCGTCGGGCACGGTCACCGGCGCATCGCCTTCATCGCGGGCAGCCAGGAGGACATGACGGGTGACACTGGCGCGCGCCTGGCTGCCTACCGCCTGGCGCTGGCACAGCATGGGCTGCACGCCGACGAGCGCCTGGTGGCCTACGGCCATCACACCTATGACGCTGGCGAAGCGGCCATGAAGGAGATCATCGGCGCTGGAGCGGGGTCACCGCCCGGCGCGGGGTTCACCGCGGTCCTGGCCAGCAACGACGAATCGGCCTTCGGCGCGCTGCAGGCGCTTCGCAGCGCCGGCCTGAGGATCCCGCAGGATGTCGCAGTGATCGGCTTCGACGACCGGCCGGAATGCGCCGTGCAAGAACCGCCATTGACCAGCGTGCACATCCCCCTCTTCAAGATGGGCTATCGTGCCGTGGAACTGCTGCTGCAGCAGATCCACGGCCAGGCTGCTCCCGCTGAACCGGCGACGATCGCAACTCGCCTGGTGGTGCGCGAGTCGTGTGGATGTGCCCGAACGGCTCTCCAACCGCAGCATCTCGGGCGCGCGCCCGCGGAATCTGCCGTAGGGATCGATCAGTCCGCCGGTCTGCCTTCGCGCCTGGTGCAGGCAATGGCCGAGGCGATCCTCGCCGAGACCCAGGGCTCTAACCTGGAAGCCGTTCGCCGGCGCTGTCAACGCCTCACCGAGGCTTTGATTGTCAATGTGGAGCAGCACGACTCGTTGGCCTGTCAGCAGACGCTGGCCGATCTGCTGCGCGAAACCGCTGCTGAGGGGGATGACACCCACATCTGGCAAGCAGCGATCTCGCGCTTGGGCAGCCAACTGCCGGCGCTCTTGGCCAACTGGGAAGAGCCCGCCACACGCGATTTTGCCCGGGAACTGTTGGATCGGGCGCGCGTGGCGATCAGCGCGGCCACCCTGCGCCAGCGCCAGCAATTCATCGTGGATCAAAGCTGGACGGACGGCCGAATCGGGCTGTTAACGGCGCGGCTGCTCACTGCGCTCGACGAAACACAGGTCTACCAGGTCCTGGCGCAGCACTTGCCCGAAATGGGCATCCGGAGTGCGGCGGTAGCACTTTTTGAGGCCGAAGGAGATGATCCGGTCGCGTGGAGCTCCCTGCGCGACATCACCGCGCAAGGGCAGCCAACCTTCCGTTTTCGAACCTATGACTACCCGCCTGCAGGCATCTCCCTAAGGGCTGAACCCGTGGGGAGCCAGCCCTTCAGCCAGGCGCTGCTGCCACTGGTCAGTCCGCACGGCCAGTTGGGCTACGCAGCGTTCGACACGGCGCACCTGGCACTCTACGGCGCAATCGCCCAGCAAATTGCGGGTGCGCTCAACACCGCGCAGCTGTATCGCGAGGCCACGGAAGGACGGCGACTGGCCGAAGAGGCGGATCGGATGAAGAGCCGGTTCCTCTCCACCGTCAGCCACGAGCTGCGCACGCCGCTTAACCTGATCGTCGGGCTGAGCGGGATTCTGCTGCAAGGCGACGAGGAGCATCTCAAGCCGCTGCCACCGGCCACACGGGCGGATGTCAAACGCATCCACAGCAACGCGCAGCACCTGGGCGGCCTGATCGGCGACGTGCTCGACCTTGCCAGCAGCGACGCAGGGCAACTGCGCCTGACGTATGAGTTCGTCGATCTGGGCCAGGCGCTGCGGATGGTCGCGGAAACCGGAAGGCAGCTGGCTGCGGATAAGGGGCTGGCCTGGCGCGACGAGCTGCCAGATTCGGGCCCGTGGGTGTGGGGCGACCGCACGCGCTTGCGGCAGGTCGCGCTCAACCTCATCTACAATGCACTGAAATTTACGGCTGTTGGAGAAGTCAGCTTGCGGCTGCAAGCCAGCGAGGATACAGTCACAGTCAGCGTGCGTGACACCGGCCTGGGCATCCCACCCGACGAGCAGCCGCAGATCTTTGACGAGTTCCGCCGGTCAGAGCGAAGCATCACGCGGGGCTATGGTGGGCTTGGGCTGGGCCTGGCGATCTGCCGCCGCCTCGTCGAACTGCACGGAGGCACGATCGGTCTGCGCTCAACCGGCCAGGAGGGCGCGGGCTCGACCTTCACCTTCACCCTGCCGCGCGTGCAACCACCCGCGCGGCCGCAGCAGCAAGACCTCGCCGCGGCCGCGGACCAGGTCGTTTTGGTGTTGACCCATCGCGCCGGAGGCGGCGGGCGGCTGCGCGATCACTTGCATCAACGCGGGGTCGAAGTGCAGATGGCGCTGATGGCTGAACCCGAAGACTGGCAGTCCCGCCTGGCGGCCACCCCACCGAGCGCAGTCGTATTGGACGTGAGCGTCGCATCCGACCAGGCCTGGCACGTGCTCAAGGCGATCAAAGGCAATCCGGCCACGCAAGGGATCCCCGTGCTGTTCTATGCGCTATCGCCTGACAGTGGAGCGGTATTGGAGCTGGACTATCTCACCAAGCCGATCGAGTTGGCCGAGCTGACGCGGGCGCTCGATCAGCACTGGCTCATAGCCGAAACCAGCGCCGCGGGGCGGACCATCCTCGTGGTAGACGACGATCCGCACACGCTGGAGATGCACGGCCGCATCGTGCAGGCGCACTCGCCCGCCAACCGCGTGCTGACAGCGCGCAATGGCCGTGAGGCGCTGGCGATCCTGGGCCGCGAGCCCGTTGACCTGGTGCTGCTGGACCTGATCATGCCTGAAATGGACGGCTTCGAGGTCCTGGAGGCGATGCGCGAGCGCGACCTGGCACGCAACATTCCCGTCATCGTGGTGACAGGCCAGACCCTGACCGCGGCGGACATGGCTCGGCTGAACCGGGGCGTGGCAAAAGTGCTGAGCAAGGGCCTCTTCGGGCTGGAAGAAACCCTGGCGCATCTCGATGCCGCGCTCATGCGGAGGCGCGAGCTGAGCGGCGAGACGCAGCGCCTGGTGCGGCAGGCGATGGCCTACCTGCACGAGCACTATGCAGATCCCATCTCGCGCGACGACCTGGCGCGTCACGTCGGCCTGAGCGATGACTACCTGACCAGCTGTTTCCACAAAGAGCTGGGCATGACCCCCGTCGCGTATCTCAATCGTTATCGCGTCCAACAGGCAAAACAGCTTCTCACCTACACCCACAAAAGCATCACCGAGATTGCCCTGGATGTGGGCTTCTCCAGCTCCAGCTACTTCAGCCGCATCTTCCGCCGCGAAACCGGCATGACCCCCGAAGCGTATCGCCGCACGTAGCACCACCGCCCGGCGCTAAAACGCCGGGCTACAAAGCAACGCCCCCTCAAGGGGGCTCAAGATGCGTTAACCGGCTCGTTTAGCCCGCTTGAGCGGGCGCTGCCTAGAAGCCCGGCGATTGATCGCCGGGCGGTCTGGCGGGACGGGCCAACCTGCCCATTACCCGGCCAAATTCTGAACGTTCATCACTGATTCCCCCGCGCGCTCGTTTATCCGAGGTTCTCGGAATCCTGCGCGTCCAGTGCGCTTTTAGGCAAGTCTTCTGGCGGCAGAACTCGTATACTTCCTGTAGGTTTTGGAACCGATCCCAACGCGGGCGAAAGGGGATGGCATGGCTCTTACCCTGAAGCAGATAGCCGAACTGGCAGGCGTTTCACGCACGACCGCGTCCCGCGTGCTCAATCATCACCCAGGTGTCCGCATGGAAGTGCGCGAGCGCGTGAACCAGGTGATGGCTGAACATGGCTTTCGGCCTGACCCTGTTGCACGCTCGCTGGCCTCCCGGCGGACCACGGGCACAGAAGCAGAGCCGGTCGCCGCGCCGCATGACATTGATCCCCCAGATCCCGCATGAGCGAGCAGCCATGATCATCTATCTCAGCAGAGATGAAAGCGCTTCCAGCATTCACCGGAGGAGGTGACGTATCCAGCAGAGGCTACAGAACCTGAGTTCGCTAAGAAACCTGAATTCGAAACCAAGCCGTTCCGATCGATCCCTGTTACAGACATCCAAAAGGAGAAGACTGTCATGTTCAAGAGAAGTTTGACCCTCATCGCCATGATCCTCGTGCTGGCTACAGTGCTGTCCGCCTGTGGCGGCTCAGCAACCCCGGCGCCGGCCGCTCCCGCCGCTCCCGCAGCGGCAGCGACTCAAGCGCCCGCCGCGCCCGCCCCCGCCGATGCAAAGGTCACCCTGAAGGTCCTCGTCCACCAGAACCCGCCCATGGTCGAGTTCATGGAAGCCTTCAACCAGAAGTTCCAGGCCAAGTATCCCAACATCACCGTGGATATGTCGGTCGTGAACGCCAATGACCTGAGCACCGTCACCCAGACCCGCCTGACCGCCAACGATGTGGATGTGGTGGACATGTTCGGCTTCGCCAATGCGTCCCAGCCCTACATGAAGAACGTCACCGCGCCCAACTGGCAGACCCTGATCGAGGCTGGCCTGCTGATGGACATCTCGGACCAGCCGTTCGTCAAGAACTACGATGAGGCGACGATCAAGGACGCCGGCACCTACAACGGCAAGGTTTACCAGATCAACCTGGGCCGCGTTTCTTACAGCGGCATCTACTACA
>CAYLZG010000212.1:0-5419 GCA_964387985.1 uncultured Anaerolineales bacterium
CGGATCGTTACTTCCTGAAGGGTGTCTCCTATTCGACGGTGAGCTATGCGCCGCTCTACATCGATAAGACCGTCGCCCTGATCGGCTCCGGGCCGATGGCCTTGCGCGGTGCGGCCGAGCTGGCGCAGATCGTGACGCATCTCTACCTCATTGCCCCCACGCACGGCGATCTCGACACGCCCATCGGACGCGCGGTGACCGGCGCGGCGACCGTGGAGCTGCTGGAGAACTGGAAGCCGGTCGCAGTCGAAGGCGATGCGTATGCGCGCCGGCTGGTCGTGCGATCCCCGGAGGGTGAAGAGCAGACGCTCGACGTGGACGGCATCTTCGTCGAGTTGGGTCTGAAGCCGCACAGCGAGCTGGTCCGCGGGCTGGCCGACATCGACGAGACGGGCCGCGTGCTGGTCAGCTGCGGCGCGGAAACCGGCGTGCCGGGCCTGTATGCGGCCGGCGACGTGACCCAGCTGCCCGCGGAGCAGGTCCTCATTGCCATCGGCGAAGGCGCAAAGGCCGCCCTTGCCGCGTACGAGTATTTGATCCGAACCGCCTAAGCTTGTATACTATCGCACAATTTGTACCGACCCAACGAAAGGATGCCAGATGCCTGCTACATTGATTGATGGCAAGGCCATTGCCGCTGCTGTCCGCCAGGAGGTCGCCGACGAGGTGGCCGCAATCAAGGAGAAGACCGGGACCGTTCCCACGCTGGCCGTCGTGCTCGTGGGCGAGAATCCCGCATCGCAAACGTACGTCGCGTCCAAGGGCAAGGCGTGCATCGAGGCCGGGATGGGTTCGATCACCCAGCGCCTGCCGGCCACGGCCACGCAAGCCGAGGTCGAAGACCTGGTGCGCAGCCTGAATGCCGATCCCGAGGTGAACGGCATCCTCGTGCAGCTGCCGCTGCCGAAGGGCCTTAACGAGCGCCCCGTGCTTGACCTCATCAGCATCAACAAGGATGTGGACGGCTTTCACCCGATGAATATCGGCGAGCTGGTGATGAAGGGCCGCACGCCCCAGTTCATACCCTGCACCCCGGCCGGCTGCATCGAGCTGCTGGTTCGCTCGGGGGTCGAGATTGCGGGCAAGGACGCGGTGGTCGTTGGCCGCAGCAACATCGTCGGCGTCCCGGTGGCCGCCCTGCTGCAAAATGCGGATGCCACGGTGATGACCTGTCACAGCAGGACCAAGGACCTTCCTGAGAAGGTACGCCGCGCGGACATCGTGGTTGCGGCCATCGGCCGGCCGGAGTTTGTCAAGGGCGATTGGATCAAGCCCGGCGCGGCGGTGATCGACGTTGGGATCAACGCGGTGCCCGATGCGACCAAGAAGAGCGGCCAGCGCCTGGTGGGCGATGTGGAATACGATGCGGCGTGTGAGACTGCTGGCTGGATCACACCCGTGCCCGGCGGCGTCGGTCCGATGACCATCGCCATGTTGCTGAAGAATACCGTGCGCGCGTTCAAGCTGCAGCACGCCATGGAGTAAGAGATGTCGCTACGCAGTTTCATTCAAGATCATCCCGCGCCACTGGTGTGGTCGTGGGAGGCCAGCGCGTTCTTCCTGCGCAAGCTGCGGCCGGTCTTTGCGAAGCTCGGTCTGGAGACCTCGACGAAGATCGTGCGGGTGCCCGAGGAAGTCATCAAGGGTTTGCTGTTCAACTGCCAGGACTGTGGACAGTGCGTGCTGCACTACACCGGCATGACCTGCCCGATGAACTGTCCCAAGACCCTGCGCAATGGGCCGTGCGGCGGCGTCCGCTTGAACGGCAAATGCGAGGTCAAGCCTGAGATGGATTGCGTCTGGAAGAAGGCGATCGAGCGCGCGCCCAAGACTCCTTACGAAGCCGAGCTCATGCGCCTCAACCCGCCCGTGGACATCCGGCTCAAGGAGAAAGCGTCGTGGGTGACCTACTCGCTCGGCCTCGATAAGATCCCGACCGGCACCGATGTCGAGATTCGCTATGCGACCGAGGCCCTGCAGCCGCAGGCTGTCGTGAAGGAGGAGGCGAAATGACCACTCCTACCCTGCCTGCCACGCCAGCACCTGCGGCCCCAGCGCCGGCGGCGTCCACCCCGGCGGCCAAGCCGTCCGGACCGATCCAGACCGGGCTCCGCGGCAACTCCAGCAACCTGGCCAAGGTGCTCAACGCGGGCCACTTCGGCGTGTGCGTCGAGGTCTCCCCGCCCGTCGGCCCGAACATCGAGGCCATCGAGCGCGAGATTAAGACGCTCAAGGGCTATGGCGACGCCTATAACGTGACCGACAACCAGTCGGCGATGGTGCACGTCTCCAGCCTTGCAGTGAGCATCATGCTCAAGCAGGCCGGCATGGAGCCGGTGATCCAGTTCACCGGCCGCGACCGCAACCGGCTGGGCCTGCAGGGCGACCTGTTGGGCGCATCGGTCTTCGGGATCAACACGGTCCTGTGCCTTACGGGCGATCACCCGATCTGGGGCGATCATCCGCAGTGCAAGCCGGTCTATGACATGGACTCGCTCAACATCATCCGCACCGTGCGCATGATGCGGGATAACCAGGTCTTCGAGAACGGCAAGCAGATCCCCAAGAAGGCCCCTGATTTCTACATCGGTGCGGTGGAGAACCCCTTTGCGCCGCCTTACGACTTCAGGCCCATCCGCTTGGCCAAGAAGATCGTCGCGGGCGCGCAGTTCTTCCAGACGCAGCTCATCTTCAACGTCTCCCGCTTCCGCGAGTTCATGAAGCGCGTCGTCGACCTGGGCCTGCACGAGCAGTGCGTGATCTTCGCGGGGGTGGGGCCCACCAAGTCCCTCAAGGTCGCGGAGTACATGAAGAACGAAGTGGCCGGCATGGACGTGCCCGACTGGGTGCTCAAGCGGATGGAAGGGCTGTCCAAGGAAGACCAGCAGAAGGCCGGCCTGGATGTCTGCCTCGAGGTTTCGCGCCAGGTGATGGAGATCGAAGGCGTGAGGGGTCTGCACGTGATGGCGGTCAACTGGCCCGCGGCCGTGCCGCAGATCGTGAAGGAGCTGGGGTTGTATCCCCGGCCGGTGATCGAGGCCGAGGCAGCTGCCGCGGCGGCGGGTGCGCCGGGGGCCTAGCTGACCCCCTCAGCGATCAGATGGCGAAGGCTTCAACCGGTGCACTGGTTGGAGCCTTCTTTGCTTCGAAGTACCGAGAGAAATGGACTGAGTCTTGAGATCGTCATCGTCCCCTGCCGGCCCGCGCATCTCCGCTGGTCACCGCAACCTGCTGCTCGTGGCGGCCGTTTTCGCTGCCCTCCTGGTCACGATGGGCGCGGTCGTCTGCGCCACGGAGTCGGGCGAGGCCTGTCCTGATTGGCCTGGCTGCTTCGGAAAAGCCATTCCGCCACCTGAGATCCATGCGATCATCGAATACACGCACCGCGTCATTGCGGCGCTGACGACCCCGCTGATTGTTGCCGCGGCCGTCGTTGGCTGGCGCAGGGCCCGCGGCCTTCGTCTCGCCAGCTGGCTTCCCATGGTTGCGGTTCTGTTTGCCCTGGCGGCAGGCGCCTTTGGTGCGCTGACCGTGCTGACCGGCCTGCCGCGCGGGTGGGCTGCAGTCGATCTCGGCAGCGCGCTGATCGTGGTTACGCTGATGGTGGCCGCCGCAACCGCAGCCTGGGCCCGCTACGCAGATCCCGGCACTCCCGACCGGCTCTGTACGCGGTCGTCCTTGGCCCGGCTGGCCGCAGCCACCCTGGGCGCGGTCTACGCAGTGTACGTCGGAGGGGTTCTGGTCGCGGGAGATGGGTCGATGACGCGCTGCCTGAGCTGGCCCATCTGGCGCGTCCTCCCGGACGATCTGGGGGGATGGCCTCAGGTTGCCAGGTTGACCGTGGCCGCCATCGCCGCCTTGCTGGTTCTGACGCTGGTTGTATCAGGCCTGCGGCAGCGGGGCAACAGGGGAGTGTGTCGCGCGACGTTCATCGCAGCGATTGCCTTCTTTGTCGAGATGCTTGTTGGCGCGATCATGATGAGCCGCGGTGCGAGCCCGCTCCTGGCAGTAGTCTACGTCGCGGCTGCGGTGCTGCTATGGTGCATGCTCGTGTTGATCGGGGTGGCTGCCGGCCTGGCCGCAGCGGGCCGGTCAAGCGCTACGTAGGGTCGGGGCCTGACTCAGGCGTTTTCCACGTTGAGTTTTTATTCATCTCCTGAATAACTTTGATTCGGCACCTGTTGACTATTGCCTGTTAACGATCTGATCTCTAACCTCATCCGGTCGCCGCTGTTGGCCTTGCGCCAGCGCAGTCATCAGACACTCGACTGGCATCCGGACCTCCAAATTGGCCAGCAGCTCTTCCGCCACACCTTTGACGTGATAGGGCGTGCCCGGCCAACCGAGCAAGAACCCGCATAGCTCGGCGGGCTGCGTTAGCTCACCCTGGCTCAGCAGCGCTGCGGCCATGTGCACGATGGCCCCGGCAAACGTCGCAGCGTTGAGGTGCCGTGCAGCCAGTGCTTGCCTGAAGTGCTCCTGCGCTTCGACCGGACGCCCCTGCCCCAACGCCACCCGACCCAGGCCGGTCAACGCGCCCGGCGGTCCCGGCGCTCCGTCCACCGCCGGTTGCACTGCAGCGCAGCTTTCCCGGTACCAACGCTGCGCAGCCGGCAGGTGCCCCAGGTCCAGCTCGACGAGCCCCAGCCCGGCAAGGCAACCCGCGGCAATGCCGGCCAGACCGGATCGCCTGGCCAGCGCCAGGGCGCGGCGCAAGGTGGTGCGCGCGCGGTCGTGCTGGCCCGTCGCCAGTTGCGCCTGGCCCAGCACGGCCATGGCCTGTGTAATCATCAGGTCGTCGGCGAAGGCGCGGGCTTCGCTCAGAAAACGCTGAGCCGCCTGCTCGGCGTTTACCTGCTCGCCCAGGTTGAGCAGCGCCCAGCACAAGGGGTACGACACCCATGCGCGGCAGTAAGGGAGGTGCTGCTGCTCGGCGATGGCAATGCCCTCGGCGGCCAGCCGGCGCACCTCCTCGTAGTGGCCCAGGGCCAGTGCGTTGAACTCCAGCAACTCATAGGTTTCAGCGAGCCAGATGGTGGTCGCGCCGGCCGAGTAGGGCCAAATCTGCAGGTGCTGACCTTGCACTTCGGCCTGCAGCGCGCGGTACAACTGCGTCGAGCCGGCAAAGTCGCCGCGCTCGAAGCGCAGCCAGGCTGCCATGCGCCCATAGAACCAGCGCGCCTCGGCCCAGCGAGCGTCGCCTGCCCCACCCTCGTCCAACAGCGCTTCGGCCTCTGCCAGGCAAGCCTGCGCGCCCTCCAATTGACCGACGCGGCAGAGTCGTTCGCATTGGTTGGCGAGCAACACAACCAGCACGGCAGCCCGCGCCCGGCACTGCTTAGGGCCGCCGCGTGTCGCGGCCTGATCAGCGCGCAGGCGCCCCAGGCCTATCTCGAACACCCGGGCGATGCTCTGGTTC
>CAYLZG010000213.1:0-5246 GCA_964387985.1 uncultured Anaerolineales bacterium
TGGCGATTCTCGGGTGGGGCGCTTACTTTCCCTGGGCTGTGCCGGGATTCTATGCGCAGAACCAGGGCGACCTCGCGCTCGCCAGCTATCTGATCGCCGTACTGACCGCTGTGGCAGGGATGTTTGCGACCTATCTGTGGTGGCAGCGCGCGGATCAGAGCCGCTAGGATCCAGGTGCAGCGGCTCGGATGATCGCTCCTGGCTTCTCCAGGGTGCTTCGGATGACCGCAGGGAACGAGGCAATGGATTTGTCGATTCGGGTCCCGATCTCAGGCCGTCGGCGTCACCGCCTTCAGGACCCGGAGCGCCCGCAGTGTGACCCACGGGTTGGGCTGCTTCTTCGGTCCGAAGTCGCACCACGTCTTGCCGGCATAATCGTACTCCAGCGACCAGCGGCCTGTAGCATCTTGCTTCTCCCGGATCACCTCGAGGGCATGAGCCAGCCGCGGGTCGCGGCCGTAGCCCAACGCGACCCACGCCTCAATGTTTTGTAGCAGATCGGTGACATAGAAGACCGGAAAGCCGAACTTCCACCAGTTGCCGCTAGGCCTGTCATTGTACCCGTTGGGGTACTCGGCCAGAGCCGGGTCGGTGCCCAGCAGGAACGCGACGCCGCGATCGATCGCGGCCTGCATGGCGGGTGTCCTCTGCCCGGTAGGCCATCTGCCCAGCGCCAGCATAACCTTGACCGCACCCCAGGCGCAAGGCATCCTGTTGTTGGCCCCACACGCGAAGTCCGGCCCGCACTTGCCCGCGTAAAAACGCACCGGTGCATCGCGCTGCTCCATCGGTGCAATCCCCTCTCCCGTAACGCTGGCTGCCAGCCAGTCGAACGCCGTCTCCAACCGGGGATCCTGGCACCCCAGCTCGAGCAAGGCCCAGCACAGGCTGCCCTGCAGGCAGTCCACTGTGCCGGAGGGCGGGCCGGACAGCGAGAACTGGCCGCCCGGGTTGAGGGCATGATCCAGGACGTAGGCACACGCTCGTCTGATGCGCTCATCCTCCTCTATGGAGCCGCCTAACTGCGCCAGGAGGATCACCGACCAGACGGTCGACCGATACTTGGGCAGGTAGCCGGGGCCAGGGTTGACCCAGAAACCGGTCGGATCCATCCGGTCAAGGATGGCAGCGATCGGCCCGGAACGATGCGCCGCGCCGCGAGCGGCCGCGAGGTGCGGATCCTCGGGCGCAAGGTCGAGCAGGTCGCGTAGGACCAGGTAGCGCACGCCGGGCCCGCTTTGCTCGGTGAGCCACGGGAGCAGGTCGCTATTGAGCTGCGTTTGCCACGACATCGGATCCTCCTTCATGGGTTTCGAGTCGCTGCTTCGCACTATCGCAGTATAGCACCGTTTTTCTTTCCGAGTGCGATTGCCCATTCGTCCCCCCTGATGTAAAATCGCAACGCGACTTCAGCCTTTGATGGCGGTTAACTCAGCTAGGCTTATGCAGATATCACTTGCCACGCGTATGCTATTGCGGCGGTCTCTGGTGGTCCAGGCGGCCGGGGCTGCCTTGGCCGTGGGTGGCGCCGCCTACTACTTCACCCACCCCCAGCGTGTTGCGTCCGAGCTGCCCGAGGACCTGCAGGAAATAGCCAAGAGTGTCACGTTGACTGCAGCAGACGGCGCACGGCTGCACGCAACCTGGATTCCCGGCGTTGGGGCGAACGGATCCTCGAGGAGTGCGATCGCCGATCGCACGATCGTCCATCACCACGGTTACAACAGCTGTGGCGGCGTGCTGCTGGCGCGCCGCGCGCTCTTCCAGCGGGCTGCTGTCCCGCTCCCGTGGACCGAGCAGCCGGAGTCCCTGTGCGCCTGGCCTGTGGTGTACGAGGGGCTGCAGCGCGGATACAACTTTCTACTCGTGGACGCCCGCGCCCACGGCCAGTCGGATGGTCCCTGGGATCCTTCGGGCGCCCTGGCAGTAGCGGACGCGGCCCAGTGGGCAGGCTGGCTGCGTGAGACCTACACCCAGCTTTGGGTCGGGCTGTGGGGACATTCGTTCGGCGCTGCGGTCGGCCTCGGGCTTGCTTTGCGGCCTTCCGGCGGCGGATATGACGCGATGGTGCTGGACAGCCCGGTCCTGACGTCCAAGGGTGTCTATTCGGGTGTGGTGGCCGCGCCGTTGTATGCCGCAATCCAGCCCGTGTTGCAGCGGGTGGGCAACCATACCCTTTATCCGTCGCTGCAGGCACACCGGCCCTGGATGCCCATCCTGCTGATCCACGGCGTCGAGGACGGGCATGTGCCCGCCTGGCAGAGCGAGGCCGCGTACGAGCTGATCCGCAACCCTGAGGATGGGGAACGATCCGGCCTGTGGCTTGTGCCCCGGGCTCGGCATCTGCAGGCGTTGGAACTGGCGCCGGAGGAGTACGTCCGGCGCACCCTGGATTGGTTTGACAAGTGGATGTAACGCGACAGTCGATCTGAATCGGCGTCAGCTGCCCGCGCGCCGAACGGAGGCCTTCTTGAACAGATCCTATGCCGGCGCCCTGCGTTGGCTCATTGCACTGGCGATGCCGGTCTTCATCGTTCTGTTGTGCCTACGAATCGTCTGGAACCCGTGGTTCGTTCACTGGGAGTACGGCAAACCGGATTTTCCACCTGACTCCTACGGATTCACGAACGAGCAGCGCATCGGATACGTCCTGGAGTGGGTGGAGTACTACAACAGCAACATCTCGCCCGAGGCAGGCGCGGCCGCCTTTTCGCCGCTGCGCATGCCGGGCACGGATCAGCCTCTCTATTCTCCCTACGAAGTCAGCCACATGGTGGACGTGCGGCTGTTGACAGACACCCTCTGGCGGCTCCTGCCCGTAGCCGGCGGGATCGTCATCGGTGGGCTGCTCCTGTTGCTCATCTTCCGGTACACGCGACGCGACGCTTATGCAGCGTTGTTCATGGGGGGACTCATCAGCACGCTGCTTCTCCTGGCGACTATCCTGTTCGTTCTGCTGTCGTGGCGGACTTTCTTCGTTACCCTGCACGACGTCTTCTTCCCGCCCGGCACCTGGCAGTTTGACTGGACGAGCACGCTGATCCGCATCTTCCCGGACCGCTTCTGGTTCGATGCCGGCGTGCTGCTGGTGGGCGGTGCACTGGGCATCAGCGCGATCGTGACCCTGGTGGGCTATCTGCTGGGCCGCCGGGCCAGCCTGGAGATCTGAGCGGTCTCGAAGACCGTCAGCTCATCGCAAGGAAAAGCATGGCACATCAAGCGAAGGTTTCTCGCCTGCGTGACCTCAAGTATGCCTCGGGCCTGGGCGGCGGCGAGGAACGCATCAAGGCGCAGCACGCCAAGGGCAAGCTGACGGCCCGCGAGCGAATCGACCTGCTCCTGGATAAGGGCTCTTTCACGGAGCTGGACCGCTTCGTGCTCCAGCGCGGAGGGGCGGTTGGCGATGCTGGAGCCGCAGAGCAGGCGCTGGGCGACGGCGTGGTGACCGGCTATGGCACCATCGACCGCCGTCTGGTGTATGTCTTCTCACAGGACTTCACGGTGATCGGCGGCTCGCTGGGCGAGGCCCATGCCGAAAAGATCTGCAAGGTGATGGACCTCGCGATGAAGAACGGCGCACCGGTGATCGGCCTGAACGACTCGGGCGGCGCACGCATCCAGGAGGGCGTCGTTTCGCTCGGCGGGTATGCCGATATCTTCCTGCGCAATACCCTGGCGTCCGGGGTCGTGCCGCAGATCAGCATGATCCTGGGACCTTCGGCCGGCGGCGCGGTCTACTCGCCGGCGCTCACCGATTTCATTGTCATGGTCAAGGGCGCCAGCAATATGTTCGTGACCGGGCCCGACGTCGTGAAGACGGTGACACACGAGACGGTCACCTTCGAGGAGCTGGGGGGCGCGCTGACCCACGCCTCTACCTCCGGCGTGGCGCACTTCGCGGCCGATGGCGAGGAGGACGCGGTCTTCCTGGTCCAGAAGCTGCTCTCCTATCTGCCCTCCAACAACCTGGAGGACCCACCCATCGTGCGTTCGGATGATGATCCCCTGCGCACCGACGAGCGTTTGGACAGCGTGATTCCGGAGGAACCCAACAAGCCCTACGACATGCATGAGGTCATCTGCAAGATCGTGGACAACGGAGAGTTCCTGGAGATCATGCAGAATTGGGCTGGCAACATCCTCATCGGCTACGCACGACTCGACGGTCGGGCAGTAGGCATCGTGGCGAACCAGCCGGCCGTCCTGGCAGGCGTGCTCGACATCAACGCGAGCGTCAAGGCCGCGCGCTTCGTCCGTTTCTGCGATTGCTTCAATATACCGGTGGTCACTTTTGTGGACGTACCCGGCTTCCTGCCCGGCACCGTCCAGGAGCATGGCGGGATCATCCGGCACGGCGCGAAATTGATCTATGCCTATGCCGAGGCCACCGTGCCCAAGCTCACCGTCGTCACGCGAAAGGCCTACGGTGGGGCCTACTGCGTCATGTCGTCCAAGCACATGCGCGGGGATATCAACCTGGCCTGGCCGACCGCGGAGATCGCGGTCATGGGACCCGACGGCGCAGTGAATATCGTGCACCGCCGCGAGATTGCCTCGTCGCCGGACCCGGAAGCGACGCGGTTGAGATTGGTGGCCGACTACCGGGAGAAGTTCGCCAATCCCTATGCGGCGGCCTCGCGCGGCTACGTGGATGCGGTGATCGAGCCAAAGGAGACCCGTCCGCGGCTGATCAACGCCTTGGAGATGCTGCAGAACAAGCGGGACACCAACCCGCCGAAGAAGCACGGAAACATCCCTTTGTGATGGGCCGATGTTTACGAAGATCCTGATCGCCAACCGCGGCGAGATTGCCGTGCGTGTCATCCGGGCCTGCCAGGAGCGCGGGGTCAGCGCCGTGGCCGTCTATTCGGACGCGGACCGGGCCGCCTTGCACGTGCGCTTTGCGGACGAAGCATACCGCATCGGTCCGCCAGCTGCGCGGGAGAGCTACCTGAACATCCGGGCCCTCATTGAAGCGGCGCAGCGCTCGGGTGCTGAGGCGATCCATCCCGGTTACGGCTTCCTTTCGGAAAATGCGGAGTTCGCCCAAGCCTGCATCGATGCTGGCATCGCGTGGGTCGGCCCGCCGCCCGCTGCCATGGAGGCGATGGGCGACAAGGTCAGGGCGCGGCGCACGATGATCGAGGCAGGTGTGCCTGTCGCGCCTGGCAGCGACACGGTGCTGGGGTGTGATGCGTGCGAGGGCTTGAGCGACGCGGATGCGCGCCGCGCGGCGGAAGAGATGG
>CAYLZG010000214.1:0-5057 GCA_964387985.1 uncultured Anaerolineales bacterium
AGCGAAATTCAAGCGTCCGCAACGCAGGACTGCGTCCGCAACGCAGGACTGCGTCCGCAACGCAGCACTGCGTCCGCAACACAGGACTGCGTCCGCAACACAGGACTGCGTCAGTAGCGCAGCACTGCCGCGATCTGACCCACCTCCGCCAACCGTACGTTCGACTCCATCGCAGAAACCTTGATCCCCGCGTCCATCGCGCGATGGACCGCCAGGTTCACGACATCGCTCGTCTTCACGAGATCGCCGCTGCAATAGGGACAGGCGGCCGGGTCGTCGATCACGATTGCGTGGCAATGCGTGCACTGGCGTCCCTCGTGATGAAAGGCCGGATCGACCAGCAGTTGGTGGATGCGACCCTGCTGCATCGCCAACAACGTATCGGCCAGGCCGATCGCGCCAGCCCCGCCCTTGTGCGCCAACGTAATCACCTGCTCCAGGATATCAGACTCCTGCTGCTTCTGGGCGAGCTGGGCGACCTCATATGCGCGCTCCCATGCTTCTGCCGGAGATGCATTCATGTCCAGATTGATCTGGCCGACGACTTTGTCGGCGAGGGATCGCGGCATCTGTCCTCTCATTTCGGCCAGGTTTTCGTCCGTACCTGAGAGAACTGCCCGAGTCACCTTGTGCTGCGCCAGGTATTCGGCCGCCCACTCCGCTGCCTCGCGCAGATTGTGCCGCGCCTCCTGGTCTTCATATCGTTGCAGTTTCTGAGCAGCCCAGCCTCCTTGCTTGTGCCGCTTAACCTCCGCGCCCAGTGTGCCCGCCGTGTCTGTCAATGCGCCCATCCGAAACGTGAGGGCCCGTGCGCCTTCGCGGTCCACCATGAGCACCGCAAAGGACTCGTAATTGTCCCACAGATCACTGAGCGGCTTCACATAGGGTCTGCGCCCCACGAAGACCGCATTCGGTACCGAGACCAACAGGGGATAGCTGCGCCAGAACTTGCGCGCCTGACAGCTGAAGCAGGCCACCGAGCGCGCCTGCCGATCAAACTCGTGCTCGAAGAAACGCTCAACGCGCTCGATGTCGCCCGGAGCCGCTCCGTCTTCAGCTGCTTGAGCCAACAGCTTTCGCAGCGCAAGCTTGTACTCGTCGGGCGATCGGCTGTGCCGGTCCAGGTGCAGGTAAAGACTCAAGACCGGCGCATCTTCGCTCACCAATTCGGCCAGTTCCTGGAGGTCCTGTTCTTGCATCATCATTCACGCTCCTAATGCGTGGAGTAATCGACACCAGCACGGGTGTGCCGGAATTTGACTCGCTACGCGGCGCCGTTCAATCGGGGGCCCCACCGCGTAATCGTGCCCACTCTCGTACGAGCGCCTCCTCACGCTCACTAAGCTTGTCGGGAAGCATCACACGCACCTTCGCGTACAAGTCTCCCCGTCCGTTGCCCCGCAGCTTGGGCATCCCCTGGCCCGCCAGCCGGATCGTGCGGCCAGACTGCGTGCCGGGCTTGATTTTTAAGGCAACCGCACCCTCGAAGGTGGGTATGCGCACTTCGCCGCCGAGCAGGGCATGGAACATGTCTACAGCGATCTCCGTGTACAGGTCATCACCGCGGCGCTCGAAGTTAGCATCTGCCAGCACCTTGACAACGAGGTAGATGTCGCCGCGCGGGCCGCCGGCCATGCCACCCGGTCCCTCGCCGGCCACCCGGACGCGCGAGCCAGTCTTCACGCCTGCAGGGATCTTGACTTCCAGGCGACGGCCATCCACGTCGAGCAGCCGCTGAGTGCCGCGAAACGCCTCTTCGAGCGTAATTTCGACTTCGTGTTCGTAGTCCCGAGGTGCTGCGGCTTGCGCCGTGCGGCGCCCTCCTGCCCGCTGGCCCGCGCCCGCCGCGCCTGCCGGCATGCCGCCGAAGATGGCCTGGAAGAAGTCGGAGAAGCCCTGCTCGCCGCCAAACAGGTCGTTGATATTGCCGTACTCGACGCGCACATTGCCCCGTCCGCCGCCCGGCGCGCCTCCCGCATAATATTGGCCCCAATCGAACCCGCCGCCTTGCCCACCGGTTTGCTGCCAGCGCTGGTAATTCTGTCCCAGCTCGTCATACTTGCGGCGTTTTTCTGCATCGCTAAGCACTTCGTGGGCTTCATTGATCTCTTTGAAGCGTGCTTCGGCGGCCTTATCGCCAGGATTCATATCAGGATGATACTGGCGCGCCAATCGTCGATAGGCCTTCTTGATCTCTTTCTCGTCCGCGTTCTTATCAACACCCAGAATCTTGTAATAGTCCTTATACTCCATCCCTGACTCCCCATTAGCCCAGTGGCGAAGGGTGACAGCAAAACCAGTATAGCCCCCTGCATAAGTGCTGTCAAGAGATTTTTGACCCCTGTCCCCGCAGGTCGAACCCCTCAAATCAAACCGGCTAAAGCCTCGATCCCAATTATGACTGGGGTCAGGGCCTTAGCCGGCTCTTGTGTCGTTTCCGGACCCAGTGTTGGCTAGGGTATTACCAACGTCTGTCCCGGGAAAATCCGGTCAGGATCCTGTATATTGTTTGCCTCTGCGAGCTGCTTGACCGTCAAGCCGTACTCGCGCGCAATCGAAAGCAAAGTATCGCCGCGCTGAATCACATACGTTTTCCGCCGGCTCTCAGTGGGCTCCTCTGCTCCGGCCTGTTCGCTGCTGCCGCTTGGCAGCTTGATCACCTGGCCAATAGCGATGCTGTTCGCGTTCGCCAGGTTGTTCAGCGTTGCGAGTTCCTGGACCGTCGTCCCAAAGCGCCGGGCAATCGATCCCAACGTGTCACCCTGCTGTACGGTATACGAGGTCGGGCTGCCTGCAGCGGTCGTTCCGCCTGAGGGCGCAGATCCGGCCGTGGTCTCCGCGGCCGGAATAATCAGCTTCTGCCCGAGGATCAGGGTATCCGGATCCGGCAGGCTGTTCAGTTGTGCGATCGCCTCGGTAGTGGTCCCAAAGCGGACCGCGATATCCAACAACGTATCGCCAGACTTGACCGTGTAAGTGGTCGTCCCGCTGCCGCCCGACGCAGCAGCTGCCGTCGGGGCTGCTGCCGCTGATTGAGTCGGCGGAGCACTCGGCGTCGACACAGCACTCGTCCCACCCCCGACAGCTGTGGGCGCTGCGACCTGCGTAGTCACCGGCGCGACGGCCGTCGGTCCCGCCACGGTGGCGCGCGCGGCAGGCGTGCCTGTGCCAGTGGTCAGCGCTGGCCGTTCCCGGTTGCAGGCCGTCATCATCATGCTGAACAAGATCAACGTGCCAAGGACCAACACCAGCTTCAGGCGGTTATTCATGAAGATCCTCCCCGCACCCCAACAGAAACAGCGAATATTGAATACGAGCTCTTGGCGTTAGCATACCATAGGCTATGCGCAACGTCAATATGGCATTTTCTGGTTGAGTTGGCACTAGATGACCCCCAGCGCCTTCCCCACCTTACCAAAAGCGGCCAGGCCTTGATCCAGGTCATCACGGCTGTGTGCAGCCGTGTTCATGACGCGAATCCGGGCTGACCCACGTGCCACGGTCGGGAAGCCAATGGACATCGCAAACACGCCCGCTTCAAACAGCTCCCGGCTGAACTGCTTGGCGAGGCCCGCATCTCCCAGCATCACGGGCACGATCGGCGTTTCGCTGCGTCCCGTATCGAACCCGAGCCGCTTCATCTCGCTCTTGAAGTATGCCGCATTGTCCCACAGCCGCCTGACCAGGTCCTCGGACGACTCCAACAGCTCGACCGCTGCCAGGCAGGCAGCAGTATCGGCCGGCGTGACCGCGCTCGAAAACAGGAATGGCCGTGCTTTCTGCCGTACGTAGTCGACGATGGCCTTTTTGCCGGCGATGACGCCGCCGACCACGCCGAACGCCTTGCTGAGCGTCCCGATCTCCACATCGAAGGCGCCCTGCAATCCAAAGTGGTCCACCACCCCGCGGCCACCGCGGCCCAACACGCCCTCGCCGTGGGCATCATCGACCATCGTCAGCACACCATAACGGTCCGCAACCTCGGTCAGGTTGTCCAACGGCGCAATGTCGCCGTCCATGCTGAACACCCCATCGGTGATCAGCAGCCCGCGGCGGTAATTCGGCAGATGCTCCTCGATCTTCGCCGCAGCGTCCACAGGATCGCAGTGCTCGTACACGATGATCTTGGCGCCGCTCAGCCGCGCTCCGTCGATGATGGACGCGTGGTTGAGCCGGTCGGAGAAGATGACATCCTCCTTGCCCACCAGCGGTGCAATAGCTGACTGATTCGCGAGGAAGCCGCTCTGAACGTAGAGCGCATCCTCGACACCCTTGAACTGCGCCAGGCGGCGCTCGAGTTCCACATGCAGTTCCTGCGTGCCTGCGATCGAGCGCACCGCAGCCGGCCCCACGCCCCACCGGTCCACCGCAGCCTTGGCCGCTTCCTTCATGGCCGGATGATTGGCCAGGCCAAGGTAGTTGTTGGTGCAGAAGTTCAGCACCCTCTTGCCGTCCACCTCCATCCATGCGCCCGCGGACGATTCGATGGTGCGGATGGTAATCAGCAGATTACTCTCGCGCAGGGCGTTCATATCCGCGCGGATGAAGTCCAGTTTGTCAGCCGGCATTATGTCATCTCCTATCGTTCAGTCACGATTTTGCTCAGATGAGTCTTGCCTGATCCAACTCTCCAAGAGCCCGAGCACGGTCCACGAAACACTTGAAGGTGATTGCATTGTACTACAATCGCCACCCTGCACCCAAGGCCAAACGGGGGCTGCTCCTGCCCAGGGAATAAAAAATCGGGGCCCCCTGCGGAGCCCCGATTCGCTCAAAACCGGTTTGTCGCTGCGTTCCGGCTGTTACGCCTCGATGTCGTAGTTCGCCGGCTGCTTGCTGCGCGCGATGGCCCAGATGATCACGCCGAACAACACGACCAGGGCAACGATCATCACGACCGGGGTGCCCTGAATGCCCACGATGATCGGCGCGATGATCAGTGAGATCAGGTTGATGACCTTGATCAACGGGTTCAACGCGGGACCGGCCGTATCCTTCAACGGGTCGCCGACGGTGTCGCCGACGATGCTTGCCTTATGCGCATCCGAGCCCTTGCC
>CAYLZG010000215.1:0-4978 GCA_964387985.1 uncultured Anaerolineales bacterium
TTTGCACGCGCGCTTCAGCGAGAGATCGATATGCCGGTCTTTTCGTGGGGTACGCTGCTCGACTATGCGTACTCAGTAGCCGTTCATCGTGACTATTACGGTCACGTGTAACCATCTCTACGCAGACTTCAATGCGGAATCGGAGCACCTATGGATTTCTCAGAACGCGTCACACATCTCGCTCAGGAAGGCGCCTACCACATGCTCGCTCGGGCACAGGCGCTCGAAGCAAGCGGCCGCCGCATCATTCATCTGGAAGTGGGTCAGCCTGACGCACCTACCTTCGAGAACGTAACCCGGGCAGGCATCAAGGCGATCGAAGACGGGTTCACGCGCTACACGGTGCCCGCGGGGATGCTCGCTTTGCGGAAGGCCATTGCCAAGGACGCGGGACAGCGCCACGGCATGGAATTCAGTCCTGACCAGGTAGTGGTCGGTCCCGGTGCAAAGCCGGCCCTGTTCTTCCCCACCCTTGCCCTGGTGCGTCCCGGCGATGAAGTGATTTACCCCGATCCGGGTTTTCCCACTTATGCGGCCATGGTCGGCGTGGCTGGGGGCAAGGCCGTACCGGTGCCCCTGTTGGAAGAGAACGACTTTTCGTTCGATCTCGAAGCTTTCGACCGGCTGGTGTCCGATCGCACCCGGATGATCATCCTGAATTCGCCCAGCAATCCGACCGGCGGCGTCATGCCTCTGGCCGCGCTGCAGCACATCGCCGCAGTCGCGCGCGAGCGCGATATCTGGGTGCTCTCGGATGAGATTTACACCCGCATCGCGTACGATGGACTGCAGGTCCCCTCGATCGTAACCCTTCCCGGCATGGCCGAGCGCACCATCATCTGCGACGGATTCTCTAAGACCTATGCTATGACCGGCTGGCGCCTGGGCTATGGAATCATGCCGGAGGCGCTCGCCGAGCGCGTGGGCCTCTTGCTGACCCACTCGATCGGCTGCACTGCGAGTTTCACCCAGGTGGCCGGCATCGAAGCGCTCCATGGACCGCAAGATCAGGTCGATGCAGTGGTGGCCGAGTACGAGCGGCGCCGCAACATGCTCGTGGCGGGGCTGAACAGGATTCCCGGGTGGCGCTGCCGGATGCCTCAGGGCGCCTTCTACGTGTTCCCGAATATCACTGCGACGGGCAAGTCCTCCGCATGGTGGGAGGACTTCCTCCTGGACCAGGCTGGTGTCGGAGCATTGTCGGGGGCTGCATTCGGTGCGAACGGCGAGGGCTATCTGCGCTTCTGCTTCGCCGACTCGATGGAGAACCTGGGCGAAGCGGTCGACCGCATCGCGGACGCTGTGGCGAGGTTATAGACGGTGATCACTGCCAACTTCTCAGACCGCGGTACACCCAGGCTCCGCGTGCTCTCGGACGAGCAATGCCGGGAATTGACCCTCGCATCTTTGGAAGTTCTCCAACGGATCGGCGTCGACGTGGCGAACGAGGAGGCGCGCGACCTGCTGGCAGCAGCTGGCGCATCGGTGGAGGGCCACCGGGTTCGCATCCCTGCTCACATCGTACGCGATGCCATCGCGTCTACCCCCCCGGCGTTCACCGTATGGGGCCGCGCCGGTGACCGGCCAGTGCTCGTGGCCAACGATCGCGTGCATTTCGGTCCCGGCCTCACCAGCACCTATTTCATCGATCCGGACAGCGGCGAGCGCCGTCCTTCGCGGCGCGGCGATCCGGGAATGACCGCTCGCGTGGCCGATGCGCTGCCCAACATCGACTACGTCATGGGTCTCGGGCTGATTGGCGACGTCCGCGCGGATTTGGCTTCCGTCTACGAGTTCAGCGAGATGCTTGCCAACACCGGTAAGCCCATCATCGCCTGGGCGCACCGGAATTCTAACGTCGCAGCCATGTATCGCATGGCCGTGGCTGCCGCAGGAGGCGAGGAGGCACTTGCCCGCCGCCCTATCTTTGCGCTCTTTTCCACCCATCCTTCTCCGCTCCGCCATACGGACGAGGATCTGGCGAATGTCCTGTGGGCCGTGCAGCATGACATTCCCGTGATCTACCTCGGCGGACCGATCGTTGGCATCGAGTCGCCGTTCAGCAGCGCCAGCGCGTTGGTGATTCACCAGGCCGCGGTGCTCAGCGGGCTGGCGATCATCCAGCTGAAGCGACGCGGCGCGCCAGCCGCAATCGGCGGGTTGCCTTCGCCCATGGACCTGCATACAGCGCGGCCTTCATATGGTTCGCCCGAGGCGAGCCTGCTCAGTGCGGCCGCAGCCGATCTGGCCCGCTACCTGGAACTGCCCTTCATGGGCACCGCAGGAGCATCGGAGAGCAAGGTGCTTGATGCACAAGCGGGGCTGGAGGCCGCGCTGCAGGTCCTGATGTCTGCGCTCAGCGGTGCGTCGCTGGTTCACGATGTTGGTTTCCTGGACTGCGCAGATATCGGGTCGCTGCCCATGTTGGTGCTCGTCGACGAGATCATCGGCATGGTCAAGCGGCTGATGCGCGGGATTGAAGTCAACAGAGAATCCATCATGATGGATCTGATCGAGAAGGTTGGGCCGGGCGGGCACTTCCTGGAGGAGCCTGCCTCTGCAGCCGCCGCTCGCCGCGAGGTTTGGATGCCTACTGTGCTGGATCGCAACCAGTATGCCATCTGGGAGCAGGCAGGGAGCCGTGACGCCAGCCAGCGGGTGCACGACAAGCTGCGCAAGATACTGGCGAAGCACCAGCCGCCCGCACTGCCAGCCCCGGTCGAGCAAGCTATCCAGGCAATCCTGGCCGAAGAAGAAGCCCGACCGGCGTAGTCGTATTTACGTTCGAGACAGCAGGCAGACACTGCCTGTCTCATTCAAGGAGGGCAGATGAAAGCGATCGTCATGCACGAAACCGGTGGGCCGGAGGTGCTCAAGCTGGAAGAGCGGCCAGGTCCGCGGCCGGGGCCGGGACAGGTGCTGCTCAGGATGGCTGCAACCGGCGTCAATTTCATCGAGATTTACCAGCGCTCGGGCGTCTATAAGGTTGACCTCCCATTCATCCTGGGCGGCGAAGGTGCAGGGACCGTCGAGGACGTGGGACCGGGCGTCACCGAAGTCAAGCTCGGCGATCGGGTGGCCACGCTGGCCGGCCTGGGGACCTACGCCTCCGAGGCACTGGCGCCGGCTGAGAAGCTGGTGCCGCTCCCTGCCGGCGTCAGCTTCGAGCTCGGCGCTGCGGCTATGATTCAGGGTCTGACCGCCTATGTGCTCTCCCACGAAACCTATCGTCTGAACCCCGGCGATCGCTGCCTGGTCCATGCGGCGGCCGGTGGTGTGGGTCTGCTGCTGTGCCAGATGGCCAAGATGGCGGGCGCTTATGTGATTGGCACCACTTCCACCGAGGAAAAGGCCCAGCGGGCGCATGAGGCCGGCGCGAATGAGGTGATCCTCTATACGCACCAGGACTTCGAGGCAGAGGTCAAGCGCATTACGGGCGGGCAGGGCGTTCAAGTGGTCTACGACTCGGTTGGGAAGGACACTTTTGACAAGAGCCTGGCCTGCCTGGCTCCGCGTGGCTGCCTGGTCTCGTTCGGCCAGTCGAGCGGCGTCGTGCCTCCCTTCGATGTGCTCCGCTTGGGCGGGCCTAAGAGCGCCTATCTGACCCGGCCCATGGTCTTCGCGTACCTCCAACGCCGTGAAGATCTGCTCGGGCATGCCGGCGTCGTGCTGGATTGGATTCAGATGGGCAAGCTGGACATGCGCATCGATCGAACCTTCCCACTTGCCGAAGCGGGTAAGGCCCAGCAGGCGCTATCCAGCCGGAAAACAAGCGGCAAGGTCTTGCTGGCCCCCTGAGGATTGCTCGGACCCACGGCGCGCTCTTGCCAGAATGGCAGGGGCGCGCCGCCCGCGTGCAGCTCTACACGATCTCGATCCTGCAGGAATTCGCTGACCACCGCTCGTACTGTGGCAAATCGGGCAGCTGTGGTATACTCCGCAAAGCCCCGGCAAGAGTGCCGGGAGTTTTCTTTGCATGGACCCTTTGATGTCACCTACAGCCGCGGCCGTCGTGCGCTCGGTGCGCAATTACGCCGGCCGGCTCCGAATGTTTCGATCGAACGCCCGCCTCTACCTCGTCAACGTGGTCATCGCAGGCGTGGCAATGGGCGTATTCCGGCTCATCTTCAACTTCTTCGTGCTGTCCCGCGGCTTTGATGAAGCGCTCCTCGGCGGTCTCGTTACAGTCAACAGCCTGACCTCATTGATCGTTGCGCTGCCCAGTGGCTATGCTGCTGATACCCTCGGCCGCAAGCGTTCCCTGATCGTTTCCGGCGTTGTTATGAGCCTGTCTGTCGTGCTGATGGTCCTCATTCCGACCACAGGCATGCTGTACATGGCCAACATCCTCTTCGGCATCAGCCAGTCACTGGCCGCGGTCACCATGAGCCCATTCCTGATGGAGAACAGTGGCGAGAAAGAGCGCACCTACCTGTTCAGCTTCAGCTCGGGCCTGCAGATGGCGTCCCAGTCGGTAGGGAACTGGATCGGCGGCGTGATGCCGGGTTGGATCGGCCGGGCGCAGGGGATCGACCCGATGAGCAGCCAGGCCTATGGCGCCACGCTGCTGATCATTGCCGGCGTGTCTGCCGTGTCGCTGGTGCCCTTGCTCCTGATGCGAATGCCGCAACTGTCCGCTGCCCAACGGACGATCTTTGCCCCGGTCACTTATGCGCAGAGGAACCCTGCGCTGCTGAGCAAGCTGATTCTGCCGATGCTGGTGACTGCCATCGGCGCAGGCCTGATCATGCCGTTCATGAACGTATTTTTCCGCCATCAGTACAACCAGCCTGACCCGGCAATCGGCGCTTTGTTTGCATGGGGATCTCTGGCGATGGGGGTGGGCTTGATCGCAGCACCGCCGCTCGCTGAGCGACTGGGCAAGATTCAACTCGTTGTCATCACCCAGGCACTGTCCATACCCTTCCTGATCCTGCTGGGGTTCGCGCCCTGGTTTTGGCTGAGCGTGGTGGCGTAC
>CAYLZG010000216.1:0-4942 GCA_964387985.1 uncultured Anaerolineales bacterium
CTGCAGGACTACCTGAGAAGTGCGGCGGCGCACAGCCACGAGGTCTATGCGTGCCCGCCATTCCATCTTTATCTTCATGAGACGGACGCATTCCGTTTCTTTAATTACGCGATCCCGGATCAACCGCTTGACACACTGGCGGCGGTGCAAATCGAAACACTGCGCACGGCCTTTGCGGATCGCGGTCGCGGGCTTCGAATCGAATATCTTCATGAGTATGCCCCGTTGCTGCGCGCCGCACTCGATGCATTGGGCGTGCCGCGGGACGGGGAGAACCCCTTGTTGGTCTGCACGCCGGAGACATGGGTCTCTGTGGCGGGGCCTGAAGGGTTACAGTGTTTGCGCCTCACGCCGGACTCTGGGGAACACGACCTGGCAGACTACATCGAAACCCAGAGCCGGGGTTTTGGCGATGAGGGGCGGGGTGCATCGACTGAACACATCGCAGATTTGCGGCGGCGGCTCAGTCTCGGAAACGGGGCCATTCTGGCCCGGGTGGGTGAAGAGCCTGTAGCAACCGGCGCCACCACCGCCCCTCTCAACGGCTTTACAGAACTCGTCGGCATCGCTACCCTGCCCGGACACCGCCGGCAGGGCATTGCCGGTGCGTTGACCGCGATCCTGGCGGCCGACGCGTTTGCACGCGGCGTGCACACTGCGTTCTTGACCGCCGCGGATGAAGACGCCAGCCGGGTGTACCAACGGTCCGGGTTTCGGCGCGTTGGCACCGGGCTGGCGTATGGGGATCCCTGACGATCGAGCCAGGTTCTCTACCTGAAAAGCGGCGTCATCTCGCGCCGCCGCACCAGTTCCTCCATTTCATCGTCGGACGGACAGCGCTCGAAGCGGCTCGCTGCATCCAGCACTCTTGGCAGCAGGTCCACGTCCCCTGCAGTGTTGAGGAAAACACCCTCTTGCCCCAGGACGAACCACACCGCCCGGTCGAGGTCGCTCTGGTCCTCCAGTGTCTCGTACCAGGTTGCGCGTGTCTTTGGCCTGTCTCCCCAGGGTCCCGCGGCTGCAGACTTGATGATCTGCACCGCCACGTTCCGCTTCCTGCACACCTGGCGCAGCGCCTCGAACTCGCGGCGATACGTCTCGTTCTTGTGCAGCAGGTAGTTGTACGGCAGCAGGACCGAGTCGAAGTCGTGTCTTTCTAAGCTGCGCAAGTGCATACCAGGCGCGGCGAGCTCGTGTCCGGTGACACCGGCGAAACGGGTTAGCCCCTGCGCCTGGGCCTCCAGCACCGCCTCGAGCGCACCATTGGGGCCCATCGCGGTCTGCCATTCCTCTTCGTCGATCAGAAAGTGCAGCTGCAGCAGGTCAACGTGATCGGTCTGCAGGCGATCGAGCGAGCGACGAATCTGGTCCCACGCCTTGGCCTTCGTCCGTTCGCCAGTCTTTGTCGCGAGGAAGAAATGCTTCCGGTGCTCCCGCATCCACGGCCCGATGCGATCCTCTGCATCGCCGTAGGAGGCTGCTGTGTCGATGTGGTTCACACCATACTCCAGCAGCACATCCAGGGCGCGATCCGCCACGTCCTGCGACACCTTTCCCAGGGCGGCTGCGCCGAAGACCGCGCGCGAGCTCACATGTCCCGTGCGCCCAAATGGTGCCCTTGCGATCATGTTGGTCTCTCCTCATGCCTTCCCATAGTCGTAGAATCCTCGGCCGCTCTTGCGCCCCAGCCAGCCCGCACTCACCATGCGACGCAGCAGGGGCGGCGCGGCGAAGCGGGGATCCTTCGTTTCATCGAACACCGCGTCCGCAATGAACAGGGTCGTGTCCAGGCCGACAAAGTCAAGCAGCGTGAACGGTCCCATCGGATGATTGAGTCCCAGGCGGATGGCGAGCTCCGCGATTGCCTGCAGCAGGTAGGGGATAAGCAGCAGGTTGACGATGAACCCTGGCGTGTCCTTGCTTACCACGATCGTCTTGCCCAGACTCTCCCCGAAGACTTTGGCGGTCGCGAAGGTCTCCTCGCTGGTTAGCACCGTGCGCACCATCTCCAGCAAGGGCATGACCGGCACGGGTTGCATGAAATGGAGCCCCAACACCTTGTCCGGCCGTTTGGTGGCTGCAGCCATCTCGGTGATGGCAAGGGAAGAGGTGTTGGAGGCGAGGATCGTGTGGGGTTGAGTGACTGCGTCGAGCTCGGCGAACACCCTGCGCTTCACATCCAGCTTCTCGGTGATCGCCTCGATTACCAGGTCGCACGGGTGCATATCCTGGAGCTGGGTCACCCCCATGATGCGTGTCTGCGCCGCATCCCGATCGGCAGCAGACAGCTTGCCCTTGTTCACCGCCCGGTCCATTGAGCCGGTGATGCGCTTCATGCCTGCCTGCAGCAGGTCACCGTTGACCTCCTGAACGATCACTGTGTATCCTGACTTGGCGCACACCTCGGCGATGCCCGCGCCCATCAGGCCGCAACCTACGACACCCACGCGTTCGATTGGCATGATCAGCCCTCCTTGGCTACTCAAGTGGCGGACGATGACGACAGCAGTATAGCGGGTTGCGGCGGGCGTGACAAGCCGGTATTGTCAGGATACTTTAACTGGTTAAATGAATTAGTTGATCTGCGACCTGTCTTACTGACGGAGGCGTGCAGGGATGCGATGTTAGTGCCTTGAATCGAGTATCGCTCAGAAGGAGAGAATCATGGTCACAGAGCAAAAAGGGGCCGGCAGGCTACGCCGGCTGACCTTGCTGACGATGGCGCTGACCGCGGCGGTGATCGTTTCCGCGTGCGCGGCCCCGGCCGCCGCGCCTCCTGCGCCTGCAGTTGCTCCGGTAGCTACGCAGGTGGCCACAGAGGCGCCCGCCGCTACAGAAGCGCCCGCCGCTACGGATGCGCCTGCTGCACCGATGGCTACTGAAGTGGCTACAGATGCCCCTACCGCTGCACCGGTCCCGACAGAGACGGACGCTGCACCAGCAGCGTCCGCTGCACCAACGGCGTCCGTTGCCGCGTCCACCGAGGCTCCTGCCCCAGCGCCTGCCGCCAGCACGGTCAGCTTTGCAAGTGATGTCATGCCGATCTTCGAAAAGTCGTGTGCCAGGTGCCACGGAGGATCGAATGGCACGGAGGGTGATCTGAACTTGCGGACGTATGACAACATGATGAAGGGCGGCGAGAGCGGAGCGGTTATCGTTGCCGGCGATCCCGACAACAGCCTGTTGGTCGAGTTGATCCGAGAGGGGGAGATGCCCAGGCGCGCGCCTGACCTGCCGCAGGAGCAGATCGACCTGATCGCGCAGTGGGTGGCGGAAGGCGCGTTGAATAACTGAACCGAAAGGGACGAACTGCCCGGGGCAAGGGTATTGAAGCTCGCCTGCGTTCTTACCCTGGAGTCCGCTTCACGCGAAATCGCGTCCCAGCGCAGTGGAATTGCATTGCTGCGGTCCTACGATAGTGGGTATATCATGTGATAGAATCACCAACGGCTTAAACGATTGGCAATCAAGGGGCAGATGATGAGCGAGGAGAAAGGGGGCCTTCAGCATGAGCAGCAAGGTGGCCCATGGAAGATCTCCGGGGTTGTACAGACGGTCTGCCGGGTCCTATTGGGCGCATTCCTGATCTTTGCCGGGATCAGCCATCTCACGGTGGCGCGGGCGGAGTTCCTCGCCCAGGTGCCGGCCTGGCTGCCACTTGCCGGCGATCTGGTGGTTGTTCTGTCCGGGATTGCAGAAATCGTGCTCGGCCTAGCATTGATCCTCATGTTCAAGCAGCGCGTGCTCGTTGGCATGGCTGCTGCCGCGTTCTTTGTGTTGATCTTCCCCGGCAATATCTCGCAGTACGTCAACCGGATCGATGCCTTCGGGCTAAATACCGATCAGGCTCGCTTCATCCGCTTGTTCTTCCAGCCGGTGCTGATAATGTGGGCGTTATGGTCCACCGGGGCCTGGCAGACGCGGCACGTAAGCAATCAGCACGTTCGAAGTAGTTAGATCTGGGGAACTTCGGCCCGATTCGCCGGAGAGAAGCATCAGGCTTACTCTATGTCCATCCGCATCGTCACTGATAGCGCCTGCGATTTGCCGCAGGCGACCATTGATCGCTACGGCATCGTCGTCCTCCCGCTGCACATCAATTTCGCGGGGCAGAGCCTGTTGGATGGCGTTCAGATCACGCATGCCGATTTCTACGCGCGCTTGCCGGGCTGCAACCCGGCTCCGACGACCGCTGCACCCGGCACGGATGTGTTCAAGCTGGCCTATGCCGGGCTCGAACGCACAGGCGCATCCGAGATTCTTTCGATCCACATCTCGGCCAGCCTGAGTGCGGTCACGGAGGTCGCGCGGGTGGCGGCCAGGGAGTACCGGGGGGTGCCGGTCACGGTGGTTGATTCCGGGCAGTTGGGCCGTGGGGTGGGTTTCGTGGTGGAGGCAGCGGCCCAGGCTGCGGCTGAGGGCCTGCCGCTCCCGGAAGTTCTGGCGCGGATCGAAGACCGGATCGAGCGCACGTACGTTTTTGCGGCGCTGGACACTCTCGAGTACCTCAAGCACAGCGGCCGGATGAACGGCGTGATGGCCGGCCTTGGCAGCGTGCTGCCGATCAAGCCCATCATGCACATGCACCGCGGCAAGGCGACCGCGGAGCGCGTGCGCACCCGCAGCCGGGCCAGGGCTCGCCTGATCGAGATCCTGCAGCAGGTGGGGCCGGTGGAGCAGGCAGTCCTCTTACACACGGCGGCGGGCGGCCGCGCCGGCGAGTTTCAGGCACAGGCACAGCCATGGCTCCCGCCGGGGCCGCTGCCCGCGGTGGAGATTACGCCGGTGATCGGCGCGCACGTCGGTCCCGGCGTTGTCGGCCTGGCAGTGGTGGCCGCACAGAGACCGTCTGGTGGAGGCGGGAGATGAACGCGATCGAGGTTTACCTGGTAGGCCTGGGGGTGGCCCTCGGCCTAATGACCCTGCTGTGGCTGGTCAGCCT
>CAYLZG010000217.1:0-4871 GCA_964387985.1 uncultured Anaerolineales bacterium
TCCGCCTCATCGGGTAGCAAGGTATTGCCGCTATACCGCCAGCAGACAGCTACATCTACTCGACTGGAACCTCCTCGGCGACTGGCGCAGCAGGCACGTCTTCCAGTGCCAGTTCGACTTCCTGACCAGCTTCGTCAGCCTGCCAATCGACGTAGGCATCATCGGAGGCCTGGCGCAGGCTCAGGCCGATGCGCCGGTGCTGGGGATCGATGCGGATCACCCGGACCTGCACTTCATCGCCTTCCTGCACGACCTCCTTGGGATGATTGATGCGATAGTCCGCCATCTCCGAGATGTGGATCAGGCCCTCAATGGCATCGTCCATCTTAGCGAAGGCACCGAAAGCAGCCAGCCGAGTGATCTGTGCCGTGACGACCTGGCCGACTACATACCGATCTGCCACGATGGTCCACGGCTCCGGGCTCAGACGGCGCAGACTTAAGCCGATGCGTTTGCGTTCTTCGTCCACATTCATCACGTAGACTTCGACCTCCTGGCCGACCCGTAAGACATCGCGTGGGTGTTCCACCCGGTGCCAGGCCAGTTCGGAGAGGTGGATCAAGCCATCTGCGCCGCCAAGGTCGACAAAGGCGCCGAAATCGGCGATGCTGGTGACGATGCCCTTGAGGATATCGCCTTTGTTAAGGGTCGACAGCAGCCGGTCCTTCTGGTTCTTGCGCCAGTCACGCATGGCGGCTCGCTCCGAAAGAATGAGCCGGTTGCGGAGTCGATCCAATTCGACGACCTTCAGCTGCATCGACTGGCCAACCAACCGGGCCCACCGCTGCTCCGGGTCACCTTCACCATCCTGCTGCGCCTGCCAGCGGGCGGAAAGCTGCGAGGCAGGGACAAAGCCACGCACGCGCCCGACCCGGACGATGACGCCACCGCGGTTGAAGCCGGTGACCACACCTTCAAAGACGTCCTGCGAGTCAAATAGTTCCTCGGCCTGCTGCCAATCCTGCTCCTGTTGGGCACGCGCCAGCGAGACTACGACGTTGCCGTCGCGGTCCTCCGGCTGCACCACGACAGCAGTCACAGCATCGCCGACCGAGACGGACTCGAGGTACTCTTTTCCCAAGCGTTCCAGTTCACGCGGATCCACAACCGCGTCCGCTTTATAAGGGATGGCAACGAGGACCTGACTAGGGCTGATACTGACGATGGTGCCTTCTACTGTGTCGCCCTGCCGCAGCCGTGAGAAGGTCAGGGCATCCAGTGGCAGGGCATCCATGGGGTTTGGCTCGTCTGCAGGTTGGGCGGACCGCAGAGCCTTGTGCGTCTTCATGAGAATAATGACTCCCCCTCCAACAAAGACTGAGAAAAATTATACAGGAGTAAGTGTCAATGTGCAAGCTGGCGCGCCAGCTTGCAGGCATAGCAGCAGCGGGTTGATGAATCTGCCCGGCGCAACTACTGTCCCACGGGCAAATTCTGGGCGCTCATCACGACCAGGGCAGCTGGGACGGCCTGTCTCAGCGCCTGCCCACGTGCACCACCATCTCGATCTCGACCAGCGCGTGCCGTGGCAGCGCGGCCACCTGCACCGTCGAACGTGCGGGCGGATCCGCACCGAATACCGCGGCATAGATGACATTCACCGCCTGAAAATCCGCCATGTTGGTAAGAAATATCGTCGTCTTGACGACATCCTCAAAGGTTGCGCCCGCGGCTGCGAGCACAGCCTGCAGATTGGCTAGCACCTGGTGCGTCTGCGCCTCGATGCCCTCAACCAGCTTTCCGCTCTCAGGGTCGAGACCGATCTGGCCTGATGTGAACACAAAATCGCCCACACGAATGGCCTGGCTGTACGGACCGATGGCCGCGGGGGCGGCCGAGGAGTTGATTGGTTCGCGCATGCGCCCCTCCCAAGGATATTATGAAATGCCCGGCGTCTGTTGACGCCGGGCGCTCGAATCACCCTACCACGATATTGATGAGCTTGCCGCCGGCAAAGATCACTTTGCGCACCTGCTTGCCCTCGAACCACTTCTGCACCGAAGGGCTCGCCAAGGCCAGCTCGCGGGCCTGTTCTTCCGTGATCCCGGCAGGCGCCTCGATGCGATCGCGCACCTTACCGTTCACCTGCACCACCAGCGTGACGATATCGGCCCTCGCAAGCTCCGCGTCATACTCCGGCCAGGGATGCACGTGGATGCTCTTCTCAGCCGAGAAGGTCCCTCGCGGATGCCGCCCCTGCCACAGCTCCTCGGCAATGTGCGGCATCATCGGGGCCATCATCAGCAGCAGCATGTCGATCGCCTCATCCCAGGCCCTGTCGCCGGCCACGGCCGTCTCCTTGGCCTTGATCAGGTAGTTGTTGAACTCCATCAGGCTGCTGATGACGGTGTTCCACTTGAATCCCTCGATGTCCTCGGTGACCTTTTTCAGCGTCTTGTGGATCATGTGGCGCAGCTCGCGCATCTGCGCGGGGAGCTCCTGGCCAGCAGGCATGCCACGCGGCGGCTCGGTCACCACGGCCCAGACGCGCTCCAGGAAGCGGCGGACGCCCTCGATGCCGGTGAAGTTCCACGGTCCTCCCGCATCCCACGGCCCAATGAACATCAGGTAAGCGCGCACGGTGTCTGCGCCGTAGCGCTCCACGTAGTCGTCAGGCGCCACCACGTTGCCGCGGCTCTTGCTCATGCGCAGCCCGTCCGGACCCAGGATGATGCCCTGATTGAACAGCCGCAGCATCGGCTCGCGGAAGTCAACCACGCCCATGTCGGCCAGCGCCTTTGTGAAGAAACGCGTGTAAAGCAGGTGCATGGTCGCGTGCTCGTGGCCGCCCGTGTATTGGTCCACCGGCAGCCAGTAGCGCCCGGCTTCCTTGTCCCACGGGGTATCATCCGCGGCCAGTTTCTCGCCGGCCTTCCAGTAGGGCGAGACGTACGCGTACTGGTACCACGACGAGCACATGAACGTGTCCATGGTGTCGGTCTCGCGCCTTGCAGGCCCGCCGCACTTGGGGCACGCGGTGTTCAGATAGCCCTCGTGAAACTTCAGCGCGTTTTCGCCCGTGGGCGGGATCTGCGCATCGGTCGGCAGGAGGACCGGCAGGTTTTCGTATTTCTCCGGCTGGACGCCGCACTTGTCGCAGTAGATCATCGGGATCGGCGCGCCCCAGTAGCGCTGCCGGCTGATGAGCCAGTCGTGCAGCTTGTACTGGACGTCGAACCGGCCGATGCCCTGATCCGCCAGCCATCCGGTGACCTTAGCCTTCGCGACGTCGCCCGGCGTGCCGGTAAACGGGCCCGAATTAATCATTGCGCCGTATTCGTGGTGGTAGAGCACATCGCGATACCACTCGAGCGCGTACCACATCTCCATCGTCGTGCGGTACTTGCGCATCAGTTCGTAGCCCGCCTGGCACCGGGCCATGATGGCCGCGTCCGCTTCCGCAGAGTCGAGCGTCATGACGCCGTCATCGAAAACGACCTGCCAGGCCAGCCCCACGATGTCGGCCCAGTGGCCCGGCATCAGGTGCGCCCGCAGCACGTCCCGGTAGACAGCGACCTGGCCCTCACCCGCCAGCTCTGCGCCATAGAAGCCGCCCCGGCCCACAATGTCGATCCGGCTCCACTTGATCCCAGCTCCGGTCAGGGCAGCGCCGAAATCCCCGGCGACCGAGCCTTCCCACACCGCGCTTTTCGCCTGGCCGTCGGTGCGCTCGATCACAGGGATGATGGACAGCCCAAACTTGAGCGCGAACGCGAAGTCGCGATCGTCGTGGGAGGGTACGCCCATGATAGCGCCCGTGCCATAGGACATGGTTACGTAGTCCGCGATCCAGATCGGGATGCGTTTACCGTTCACCGGATTGATCGCGTACGCGCCGGTGGCCACGCCTGTCTTCTCGCGCTCGGCCGTGCCCCGCTCGATCTCGGTCTGCCGGCCTGCCTGGAACTGGTAGGCCCGGACCGACTCGCGATGCGACTGGGGCGTCAGCTTGTCGACCAGCGGGTGCTCGGGCGCCAGCACCATGAACGTAGCGCCCCACAGCGTGTCGGGCCGGGTGGTGAAGATGACGATCTCATCGTCCTGCTCGGTCTTGAACACCGCTTCCGCGCCCTCGCTGCGGTCGCCGATCCAGTTCAGCTGCGCCTGGCGGATGCGATCGGGCCACTCGATATTGTCAAAGCGCTTCAACTCCTCCGCGTAGGCCGTGATCTTGAAGTACCACTGTTCGAGCAGCCGGCGCTCGACCGGCGAATCGCAGCGCTCGCAGCGGCGCTCCTCGCCCACCACCTGCTCGCGAGCCAGGGTGGTGTTGCACTTGGGGCAGAAGTCGACCGGGCTCTCCTTGCGATAGGCCAGCCCTTGATCATACAGCTTGAGGAACAACCACTGAGACCACTTGTAGTACTCCGGCTCGCAGGAGACCGCCTCGTGCTCCCATGACCACATCGCCCCCATGGTGCGCAGCTGGCTGCGCATGTTTTCGATGTTGGACATGGTCCACGTGTACGGGTGGATGCCGTGCCGAATCGCCGCGTTCTCCGCGGGGAGGCCGAATGCATCGAACCCGATCGGGAAGAAGACGTTGTAGCCCTGCATGCGCCGGTAGCGCGCGCCCGCGTCAGAGGGCGTCATCGCATACCAGTGGCCGATGTGAAGATCGCCGGACGGGTAGGGAAGCATGGTAAGGAAGTAAAATTTCGGCCGGTCAGCAACCTGGCGCGTCACGTACAGGCCGCTGTCTGCCCATGCCTGGCGCCATTTCGGTTCGATGTCCTGCGGAATATACTTCGTTGCCATGGTGTTCCCTCTTCTGAAAGAATCGACGATCCGAATAACAAAAATCCCCTTCGCCTATCATCGACGAAGGGGACTGGTGCGGACCATACTGGTTACCGGTAGTGGACCTGAGG
>CAYLZG010000218.1:0-4801 GCA_964387985.1 uncultured Anaerolineales bacterium
CGGGTGCGGCCCGTCCTGCCGGCTGGCTACGTGCAGACCACGCCCGATCCGGCAGACATCACGTTGGCGGACGGCCAGGTGGTGCCCGGCATCGACTTCGGCCTGGTCTACTCGGCCGACGTTCGGGTGACGATGACCGCGAGCGTGAACAACAAGACGATCATCTACACAATCACGGTAACCAACGATGGGCCGGCGGATGCGGTCGACGCGATCCTGACCGACGCGCTGCCGGCAGGTGTCAGCGCCGTCTCGGTGATCGCCACCCAGTGGACCAGATCAGGCGGCAAGACGGTCACCTGCAGCTTCGGCACGTTGGTCTCGGGCGGCAGCGCGACGGTGACGCTCAAGGTGAACCGGACGGACAAAGACAACGCCATCGTCAACAGCGCGACGGTGGCCGCGGCCACGTTCGACATCAACCCGGGCAACAACTCGGCGACGGCGACCGTAGAATAGCGGGAACGCTACGGCTGTGAGACACGGAGATGCGGGGACACGATGAACTCCCCCTCTCCGTGTCACCGCATCGCCACCCGCCAGTTCCCATGCCACCTGGTACAGGGGCTAAGTTCGCATTCCCTCTCAATGAGGATCCACCTACCTTCTACGCAAAAACGCCTTCCAGATTTCACTTACGATGAAGACGATCGTGCTGGCCCCGAGGCTGATCGCCAGTTCCCCTGCGGTGAGCGCCTGAGTACGGAAGATCGGTTGCAGGAATGGGATGTAGGTGATCGCAAGCTGCAGCACGAAGGTCAACAGCACGGCGCCCAACATGGCCCGGTTGGAGAGCAAGCCGATGGTGAAGAGCGAGTCACGCTCCGACCGGATCGCGAGCGCGTTGCCCATCTGAGACAGCGTGAGCGTCATGAAGACCATGGTCACCCAGGCCGGATTGCCCTGGCGCCACGCCCAGTAGCCGACGCCAAGCGACACGATGCCCATGAGCAGGCCGATGAAGAGGATCGCCGGCGCCATGCCGCGTGCGAACACGCTCTGATTGGGCGGATAGGGTGGACGCCGCATGATGTTGCGTTCGGCAGGCTCCACGCCCAGCGCGAGGCCGGGAAGGCCATCGGTGACCAGGTTCACCCACAAGATCTGGAGCGCAGTCAGGGGGATCGGCATGCCGATGAAGGGCGCGGCCAACATCACGATGATCTCGCCCGCGTTGCTGGTCAGCGTGTAGCGGATGAACTTGCGCACGTTGTCGTAGATGGTGCGGCCCTCTTCGACCGCCGCGACGATGCTGGCGAAGTTGTCGTCGAGGATCACCATGTCGGACGCCTCCTTGGAGACGTCGGTGCCGGTGATGCCCATCGCCACGCCGATATCCGCCTTGCGCAGTGCAGGCGCATCGTTGACACCGTCGCCCGTCATCGCGGCGATTTCGCCGCGGCGCTGCAACGCCTCTACGATGCGCAGCTTGTGCTCGGGCGCAACCCTGGCGAATACCGACACTTCCGACACAGCCTGATACAGGTCGTCGTCCGTCATCCTGGTCAGTTCCTGGCCGGTGATCACCCGATCGTGAGTGGATGCTGGAGGGGCGGCCGCGGGCTGGGACGACGAAGGGGCGCCTGGACTATCGGCGGCGCTCAGGCCGCGGTCGACGATCCCCAGGTCCTGAGCGATGCGCATCGCGGTCAGCGGGTGGTCTCCGGTAATCATCATCGGGCGTATGCCCGCGGTCTTTGCCGTGTGGACCGCATCCTTGACTTCTGCGCGGGGTGGATCCATCATGCCCACCATGCCGACGATGGCGAGGTCCTTCTCGTACGCGCTGCCCTCCTCGGCGTCGCCCGCAGAGCTTTCCGGCACTAGGGTGTGTATGCAAACTACAGCCACAAGATCGTGGCGGCGATGAGCCACATTGCCCGATAGTTTTCGGCCCGTTTGTCGTAGCGTGTGGCGAGCCGACGGTACTGTTTCAAGCGGTTGATCAGGCGCTCGACCCGGTTGCGCGAACGGTAGAGGTCCCGATCAAAAGGTCCTGAACGGTTCTCGTTGCGCCGGCGTGGGATGGTGATCCGCACGCCATGGTGGCGCAGGTATTGGCGAATCTGGCGACTGCTGTAGCCTTTGTCACCGATCAGGCGCCGCGGGCGCAACTTCGGTCGGCCGCGGCCCGCACGCTTCACGGCGCCCTGTGCCATGAGCATCTCGAACGCCGTCGTCTCATGCCGCTGACCAGGGGTCAGGACGACGGTCATCAACTTGCCGTTACCTTCGGCACGGATATGGACCTTGGTGCTGAAGCCGCCCTGGCTGCGGCCTAACGCTTCGGTCGCAGGGTCCCCTTTTTTGCACCGGCGGCGTGCTGGTGCGCACGCACAACGGTGCCATCGACATAGTGGACTTCCCAGTCCAGTTCACCGGCGGCATCGGACGCTTGCTGAACTGCCGCAAAGAGGCGGTCCCAGAGCCCCGCTTTGCGCCAGCGTTGAAAGCGGCTATAGACAGTCGGCCACGGCCCATAGCGCTCGGGCAAATCCCGCCAAGGTGCTCCGGTCCGAATGACCCACAGGATGCCGTTCAAGATGCGCCGATGATCTACGGCGGGACGCCCGGTCTTCGGTTTTTGCGGTGGCAACAGCGGCGCAAGCCGCTCCCACTGCTCGTCTGTCAATTCGTGTCTGCGTACCATGTTGACCAGTATACACTACGGTCCACTGGTTTGCATACACACCCTAGTGTCATGTTAAAGAACGTTACCCTTTCAGCCGACGAAGCCATCATCGAGCAGGCGCGCAAGCGGGCCACGTCAGAGCACACGACGCTCAACGACCTCTTTCGTGCCTGGCTGACGCGGTATGCGTCTCAGCCCGGCGCCGCTGACCAGTATGAGCGGCTGATGGTGCGCCTGGGGCACGTCCAGTCCGGGGGAAAATTCAGCCGTGAGGAAATGAATGAACGTCGCTAACCTGCGCGGCCGTTTCTTCCTGGACACCAACGTCCTCGTGTACTCATTCGACGCGGAATCGCCGGACAAGCAGCAACGCAGCCAGGCCCTCATTCAGGAAGCGCTGCGCAGCCAACGCGGCATCATCAGCACCCAGGTCGTGCAGGAGTTTCTCAGCCTCGCATTACGCAAATTCGCACGTCCGATGAGCGTTAGTGAGGCGCGCGAATACATGAGAAGCGTGCTGACGCCTCTTTGCCAGCACTTTCCTGCACTCAGTTCCTATGACCGGGCCCTGATGATACAGGAGGAGACTGGCTTCTCGTTTTATGATGCCCTGATCGTGGCAGCAGCCGGCGAGGCACGATGTTCGACTCTCCTGAGCGAGGATCTGCAACATGGCCGAACTGTTCAGGGCGTCGCGATCCTCAACCCCTTTCTGGAAGCTTGACGATTCTGTCTTCTGCTAAGGGATCGTCATCACGGCAGTCATGTTCCAAAGGAGACGTGGCTCGGGCTCTTCGATCCTGATGACCGCGGTATAGGTCATGTCTCCCAGCTTCTTCTCGCCCTTCTGCTGCACGCGCTCCACCACCCCCTGAAGCGCCAGGTCGGGGATCGCGTCGAACGTCAGGTCCACGATCTGGCCGGGCTGCACCCGCGCGACATCCAACTCGCTCAAATCATCCGTCTCGACGAGCCAGCCACTCAGATCGCCCAGCTCGGCGACCGGCAGGCCTGCCGCCACCTGCTCGCCAGCGCGCACTGACAGCACGGCGAGGACGCCGTCAAAGGGTGCGACCAGTTGTGTCTCGCTAAGTGCGGCCACTGCCTGTCGCCGGCCCGCTTCGGCCCGGGCCACGGCGGCCTCGGCTGCATCCAGTTCCTGCGTTCGCACACCGGCCTTCAGCATATCCAACTGGGCCTGCGCCTGGCGCACCATCGCCTGCACCTCAGCCAGCTCGGCCGCGGTGGCGGGATTCACCAGCCGATCGAGCCGGGCCTGTGCGGCATTCACCTCTGCAGCCGCGGCCGCGATGCGATCTGCCTTTGGCGACGCCGTCACCTCATCATAGCGCGCCCGGGCCGCCTGATGCGCGTTGGTTGCCTGCTCGAGTTGCAGGCTCTGGGGCAGCATCGCGACGTTGTTCTGGCCTTTCACCTGGTCATACGCCGCCTGCGCCATGCGCAACGAAGCGGCCGCATTCGCCAGGTCTGCCTGAGCCGCAATGCGCGTCGTTTCGTCTGCGCCCGCGTACACTCTCTGCAGTGCGGCCTGCGCAGCCCGCAGGCTCGCCTCCGCAGCAACGATGTCAGCCTCGCGGCCGCCTTCCTCCAGGCGTGCCGCGCGTGCCTGCGCCCCTTCGAGGCTTGCCTCCGCGGCAGCAATCTCCTCCGACCGCGCGCCTGCCCGCAGGGTCCCGAGCTGGGCTTTCGCGCTTGCCAGCACTGCGTCGGCCTCCGCCAGCGCTGCCTGCTGCCGTTCATTGTGTAACTGCAGAATCACCTGGCCGGCCTCCACCGCGTGGCCCTCCGGGACCAGGATCTCGGCCACGATGCCGCTTGCGCTCATGCTCAAGGTGGCGTCTTTCAGCGGGACCACCACGCCCTTTGCCACGACGGGCCGTGCGACCGGATTGCTGACGATGACGTCAGGGGCAACCTCGGCCTGTTCCTGTGTGCCCAGGTCACCCGCGAATACCGCCACCGCGCCGATTGCGGCGCCAACGACCAACGCTCCTGCCAGCAGCACGAGCGCCGACTTACCATACCGATTCATCAAGATCTCCTATCTGCCTGCCGTTCGCGGCGCCGCTCCGGGTATTCCGACGGCCCGCGCCTGATTTCATCCACGATGAGCCCATCCGCCAGGATGACGGTCCGCGGCACGCGTGC
>CAYLZG010000219.1:0-4765 GCA_964387985.1 uncultured Anaerolineales bacterium
GACAGATCCGACACGAAGAACGCAATCTTCTTCGGTGCGTCCGTCGCCGGCTTGAGCTCGCCTGCCGCCGCAGGGGCCGGCTTGGTCGGTTCCACAACTGGCGCCTGGGTCGGTTCAGCGGCTGGCGCCTTCGTCGGTTCGGCGGCTGGCGCCTGGGGTGCGGGAGCAGGGGCAGCGCCGCCACAAGCCGCCAAAAGGAGGCTGGCGAGCACCACCACGGCTAACAGGGTGAACAGATTCTTCTTCATGTTGCGCTTTCTCCTCATTGCTTAAAGGTTGCACTGATTCAGACTGAGCTGCTCGCATTGGAGCATAGGGCGAAGAGCTATCTCATCTCTTCCGATCCGCCGTGTAACGGCTTGCAGCAATCACACCTCCCTGGCGTCAATAGCCGCTGACGTCCTGCGCTAGTCCGTAGAGCACCAACTCGGTGACACATCCGCCCCTTGTGAGAGCGCAGGTCTGGTACACCATGTCGGCGAAATGTTCGGGACGCACCGCAAGCTCCTCGTCCCACTCGAATTTGCTCACGCCCGCCGCCGCGGCCTGGAAGCCGGTGTTGGCCCCACCGGGCACAACCAGCCCGACGGCGATGCCATGAGGCCGCAGCTCGGTGTAGAGGCATCTCGTGAATGAATTGACCGCGGCCTTGGCAGCCGAATAGACCGACCAGCCAGGCCAGGAACGGCGGTCGCACGCGCTGGATACGTTGATGATCTTGCCGTAGCCCTGTTTCTTGAACTGTGGCGTGAATGTGCGGCAACTCATGATCGTACTGAAGAGGTTCAGCTCGATAATGCGTTGATTGATGGCGTCATCCATCTCCTCGATCGGCGCGACCTTGAGCGCGCCACCCGCGAAGTTGATGAGGAAATCGATCTTACCGAAGTTGTCAAGGGTCTCCTTCAATGCCTGCTGCCAGGTTTCGGGCTTCGTCACGTCGGCAGCCAGGGCTGCGACCTTTGAGCCTGATGCTGTGCAGGCATCTGCAGTGGCCTTGAGGGCCTGTGCGTTGAAGTCGATCAGAACCAGGTTCACCTGGTCGAGCGCGGCGAACAGCTCAGCCGTGGCCTTGCCGAAGCCAGAACCGACGCCACTGATGACGGCAACTTTTCCCTTCAGGGATTCCGCCATAGAGTGCACCTCCCTCTCTTCTGTTGTGCGTATCCGTTTTCGCCGTTGTACGGACTACGATGCCTCCTGCCCGAAAAGCAGGGGGGATCGGCGCATGGCCGCGTGTCTCACGAACGCAGCTGCGCCAGCAGCTTCTGCAACTCTCCGTCGTCGATGGCATAGGTGTGCTCAGGCGCCGGGAAGAGGCCGCCTTCGACTTCTTTGCGGAACTGCCCGAGCGCATTCACCATCGCTGACGCCATATCCGCATATATTTTCAAGAATCGGGGCGACACCTCCTTGAAGAGTCCTAACATGTCCTGCGTCACCAGCGCCTGGCCGTCGCAGTCGGGCCCTGACCCTATCCCGATCGTAGGAATGTCCAGGCCGCTGGTGATGATGGCTCCGAGCGCGGCCGGAAGGCACTCGAGCACCAACGCAAACGCGCCCTGCCTGGCCATCTCAACCGCATCGTCGATGATCTCTTTTGCGCCGGCGGCATTTTGTCCGGGCAGCTTGATCCGCCCGGTGCCGACGATCTTCTGCTTCGTCACACCCACATGACCCATCACGGGGATGCCTGCAGCCGTGATTTCACCGATCAGATGTGCCTCGCGACGGGTTCCTTCCAGGTGCACGCCGTCCGCGCCGCCTTCTTTCATCAGCCGGGTTGCCGTTCGCAGGGCATCATCCGCCGTATTGTAGGAAGCGAACGGCATCGTCGTGACGACCATGCATCGCCTGGCGCCATTGCGCACCGAACGGGTGTGATAGATCATTTCGTCTACCGACACGGATACCGCCTCGCCCCGGCCGTTGCCCACCGTGCCCACTGCATCGCTCACCAGCACGATGTCGACCCCGGCCTGGTCGATGAACGACGCCATGGGGAAGTCGTAGGCGGTCAGCATCGAGATCTTCTGTCCGCGGTTTTTTTTGCTCCGCAGAGTGGCTGGCGTTACACGTGGCGCGCTCACTCGTTACTCCACTACATCAGGGAGGATCTGCTCGAGATCCAGGTGCGGGCTCGGAAGCATGCGAACGGAGACGACCTGGCCCAGCCGCCGCGCGGCCTGGCTGCCCGCCTCCAGTGCGGTCCGCACTGCACCCACATCGCCGCGAACCATCACTGTCATATACCCGCCGCCGATCGCGCGTCGTTGCAGAAGCTTCACGTTGGTCGCCTTCATCATGGCGTCCGCGGCTTCGATGCAGGGAATCAAACCCTTCGTCTCAATCATGCCCAGGGCGCGCATCCCCGGATCCATTTCGCTGTTTGCCTGGTGATCGTTCGGTTGCGTCATCGTCCTATGCCTTTCTAAAGACCAATTCCCCGTCGTAACTCAGGGAATCCAGAATACCGATTATCGCGGCATCGACTGGCGACCGGTCATTGGCCATGGCCATGCGTGCAGTGGACCCCTGGCTGACCATCACCAGCTCACCTTCGCCCGCGCCGACGAGGTCGGCGGCAAGGAACGGGGCTCCGGTCGGGGTGCCTTGCGCATCCGCCTGGCGTACGACCAGCAGTTTGGTGGCCTGGAGCGCCTCCATCTTGACCGAGGCAACAGCAGCTCCCACCACTTTGGCAATAATCATCTTGTACGCCTCCTCACCCTTAACTCCGCCCGTAGAGCTGTTTCACTGCGCCGATCAGTTGATCGACGACCGGACTGGCCGTCTTTGCGCTCGACACAGGCTGCGAGCTGCGCCCCTCGTCAAGGGGGCCGTGCTGGCATCCCTTCGGCTTTCCGAAGACCGCGGCCGGTTGGCTTGCAGCGCGGGCCGGGGCTGTAGCGCCGGACGCTACAGTTGTAGCGCCGGGCGCTACAAGCTTCACGCCGAGCTGTGCGGCCGCCTCGCGCGCGATGGCCGTGAGGATCGTGTCCTCGTCTACGGTGAACTCGCGCACGCCCTGGGCAGCCAGCGCCTCGATGTCCGTGGCGGAGATGAAGGTCTTCACGTTATGCGCCCCCTCTGCCTCGTGCTGCTCCGGACAGGCTGTTGACGGCGGTGACCGCTGCGTCCCGCGCAACCCGCACTTCCGACTCGGTGCCTGAGATATACAGGCGGCCGAACTTGCCGGCTGGCTGGTAATGCACGAGGGTGATATTTGCGGCCTTCTCGGCCTCGTTGGCGGCCAGCATCACGTACGCAGCCGGCACCACCTCGATCACGCACAAGGTCTGGCCCTTGAGCAGGAGGCCCCCACGGCTGGTCTGATTGACGAGCTGCGCCTCCCAGGGATCGACGCCGGTCACAGTCTTGATCGAGACAACTTCCGGCTTCCAGCGATCGGCTTCCGTAAGCCCGAACTTCGCCAGGGACTCCCGGCCGGCAGCCTTGACGTCTTCCTGGAAGAACCCGTGGATCTCCAGCGTGCCGTACTCTCGCTCGACCCGCAGGAGTCCCGGCCGGACCTCCGTTGTTTTCAGCGCGGCGTCGAGTACTTCGTACACATCGCTCGCCGGGGCGAGCTCCATGAAGATCTCTGCCATGCCCTCGACAGGCGTGTCACCCTGCAGCAGGATGCCCGTGAGGGCCGCATACTGGGGCTGCATGGAGTCGATGAGGACGTAAGTTCTGAGGTCCATCTGTCAGCCTCTCAATCAGCCAGCGCCCGCACGACACGGGTTGGGCCACTGGGGAGCAGCTTCTCGACGATGCTGTGCGGCCTGGCGATGACATGTGCGGTCACCAACTCGCCTGCCCGCTTTGCAGCCGCCACGCCGGCATCCACTGCCGCCTGCACCGCACCGACCTCGCCGCGGACGAAGATCGTGACGTAGCCGCCGCCGATCTCCTCCTGAGCTACCAGCCGGACGTATGCCACCTTGCTCATCGCATCTGCAGCTTCGACCGAGGCCACCAGTCCTCGCGTCTCGACCATGCCCAGGGCTGTCATCTGCACTTGGGATTGTGCCATTATTCCTCCTTCAGGTGTATCCTGTCGTCTGCGGCTAGTTACGCAGAATGCTGTCCGCTACTGAAACGCCTGCTGCCACGGCGACCGCGCATCCGAGCGCACGCACGGCATTCCCTGTCGCCCGGAGCAGGTCGAGCACCTCATTCGGCGTGGTATTCGGCAACTGCGCCGGATCGAGGACGAAGCTCCTGTCACCGCCGCGTGCCACAGCGGGCGAGCGCCCGAAATCCTGGGCGATCTTAGCCACAATGTCGCCAGCGTTGACGCCGGCCGGCGCGGCCACCTCCACGCGGCTGCCCCAGCAGAACCGCTGAGGTGAGTCACACCCCGGGCAGTCGCGCCCATCGATCGTCAGGGACAGGCCCATTTCACTGACGCCCCAGCGAAGCGCCTTGGCGGCATTTTCGGCCGCTGTGTTGGCCGCTATCTTGCCCCCGGGAAACGGGAGTGTCACGCCGCCTGATTCTCCGGTTCCCCACAGGCGGTGCATCTCCATTCGAAACTCATGGGCCGATTGCCGGGGATCCGGCGTTTCCCGGATGCCGCGGCCACAGATCACCACCGAGACGGCAAGCGGTTGGAAGAAGGGGAGCAGGGGCTTGGTGATGCCGCCCGTCACAGTGATTTTGAAGCCCATATCGATCAGCTGGCGGATGACCGTACGATCTTCCTCCACCCATTGCCGGGCAAAGGTCTGCTCGTCCCAGCCCCGGTGGTAAACCATGC
>CAYLZG010000220.1:0-4720 GCA_964387985.1 uncultured Anaerolineales bacterium
CCGGGCTTTGCCGGCGACACCGCGACCAACGCCACCAAGCCCGCGATCGTTTCGACGGGTTACCACGTGCAGGTGCCGCTGTTCGTCAACATCGGGGATAAGGTCCGCATCGACACCCGCACCGGTGAATACCTGACGCGCGTCTGATCCGGCTTCGAGACCTCCGAGGTGGTGCCAGCCTTCGGTTGGCCGGACACCTCGGAGGTTATTGACACGAACGTGGGCCTGCGATTTGCGGCGGTAACCCGTTGCGCGTATAATGACAGCATTGTGGGTCCGGACGAACTCGCCCGGCCAAGTGCCACCCTAGCTCAATCGGCAGAGCAAGCGCTTCGTAAGCGCTAGGTTGACGGTTCAATTCCGTCGGGTGGCTCCTCTATAGAAGGCCCCGACCTGCTACCGGTTGGGGCCGATCTTTTATCGGCTCCGGACGGCTCGCGTATGCGATCCGCCTTGCTGGTGCGTCCGACGGACGATGGCCCTGAACGCTCCACCTGATCCTCGACGCGCCGGGCCCGGACCCGGCCGTCGTACTCTGGACAACCTCTGGTATGCTGCCAGCTCTTCGCAAATGACGATTACGCTGGCGGCCCTTCTGGCTTTCACTTTTGCCCTGGCGGCCGCCTCTCCACAACTGCGCACAGGCCTCGAGCCTGGCGGGTCCAACCTCTGGATGAAGATCCTGCTGGCCGTTACGGCCTTGAACCTCATCCTGCGCATCGCCAACCAGGCCGAACGGCTGTTTCGAGGTTCCACGCCGGGCATCCCGCTCGCGCCGCAAGGATTGCCTTTCGAGCTGGTGCATTCTCATGACCCATTGCCGGCCATCGAGGCCCGCCTCGAGTCCCTGCCAGGCAGCAGCAGGCTGCAGATCGAGAAAGGCACCGGGTCCATGACACGCCCGCGCACGGACGCATACACTGACAGGCGCGCATGGGCTGCGATCGGCCCCCTGCTCACATATGCCGGCCCCCTCCTCATCCTGGGTGGGCTGCTGTGGAACTCCATGGCCGGCTGGCGGGCAAGCGATATTGCCCTGACCACCGGAACTCCTGTACACCCTGCCCAGGCCGGGAGCCCCGCACTCACCCTGATCGACGCAAGCGGCTCGGGTGAAGAGCGGCCCGTCGTGCTGGAGCTGACCCGGGGCGTGGCGAGCAGCTATTTCTGGCTGGGCTACGATCGGCCCATTATCCGGCAGGGTGTCTGGGTGGTTCAGCGTGACAGCGGGCCCGCGTTGAGCGTGCGTGCCGAGGCAGAAGGTCGCTCTCTTAGCCTGCAGCCGCTGGAGCCGGGCAGCGCGGCCGGCGAGACGCTGCACCTGCGCTTCAGGCAGAACGAAAGCGAGCAGGGTTTCAGCCTCGCGGATCGCGGCCTGGCATTTCGCGTGGTCAGCTTTGAAAGCCTGCCTGACAGAGCGATCGCTGGCCCCGTGTTTCTCATCGAGGGTTATCGGGGGAGCGACCCGACGCCCCAGCTCAGCGAGCTGATCGAAGAAACCGGCGCGGTCGAGTGGGATGGCGTGACGCTGACTCTGCAGCGCGACCGGTACGTGGTGGTGGACCTGGCTGCCGTGCCGGGTTGGCCCCTCATGCTCCTGGGAGGGTTGCTGCTGCTGTGTGGCGCCGCGGTGACGGCCTGGGCCGGCATGACGCGCACCTGGATCAATGCTGCGGCCGATCGGGACGGGACCCAGGTCGCGGTGCGCGTCGCTGCCCCGGCAAGGGGGCAGGATATGGTGTCCCGGATTGCCGCCGCGCTCGCGGTCAGCAACGAATCCTCGCCGGAAGAAACCACGGCAGAGCGCAGCACGATCTCCGAGGCATGGCAGACACCGAGGGTCCTGCACCTTCTCCCTGCGTCGATCATGCTGGGCGGCGCGATCGTCCTTGCCGGAGTGTCCATCCTGGGGGCAGTACCATCTGCGCCTCAGGCCGATGCATGGACCTTCATCCTGCGTAATGCCCTGGCAGGGGCGGGACTGGCCGCGTGGATCCCGGCGATGGCCGCGTCAGCCCTCTGGGCTGTGCGCAGCGGCGCACCGGCCGAGGCGGTCGATCCCCTGCTGCCGCCCGATGCCCGCGGCATGCGTGGGCGAACGGGCGATCCGGGCCGGGCCATCGCACTGGCGTCCTTTCCGCTGCTCACCGCCGCGCTGCTTCTGGGCGGCACCGGAGACATGCTGGCCTTCGCGGCGCCCTGGCGCGCAGTGCCCGGCGAGTTGTGGGTGCTCGCGGCATGGTGCATGGGTGCAGCCTATCTCCATGCGACTTCGGGCTGGCGGCCACTGCGGCTGCCGGCCTGGCTTCCGGCCAGCCTGGCAGCCGCGACACTGCTGGCAGGGGTGGCGGCCGTGCTGGCAGCAGCGTCTGTGCTGCGTTGATTCGATCATCCGGACACGAATGCGATGGGAAACCCGGCTGTGAGGTGCGCATGAAACCGATGTCAAGAACTGTAAGCCACACTGTGACTCTGGGTGTCTGCGGCGGCACCGGCTCAGGCAAGACGACCGTTGCGCGGCAGATCCTGGAGCGCGTCGGCGTTAATCGGGTGGCATTCCTGCCTCACGACGCCTATTACAAGCCCGCGTCACACCTGCCGCCTGAGGAACGGGCGAAGCTGAACTTCGACCACCCCGACTCGCTGGACAATGATCTGCTCATCCAGCATCTGCTCGAGCTGCAGGCGGGCCGGCCCGTCGAGATCCCGGTCTACGACTTCAAGGTCCACAACCGCCGTCCTGAAACACTCCACGTCGATCCCCAGCCCGTGATCCTGGTCGAAGGCATCCTGATCTTTGCGGACAAACGCCTGCGCGACCTGATGGATGTCAAGATCTACGTCGATGCGGATGCGGACATCCGCCTTATGCGCCGGCTCGAACGCGATATCAGCGAACGCGGGCGCTCGCTCCAGTCGGTCATCGATCAGTACATCGCTACGGTCCGGCCGAGGCACCTGGAGTTCGTGGAGCCGGGCAAGCGCTACGCAGACGTGATCATCCCGGAAGGCGGCTTCAACGAGGTGGCAATCGACATGGTGGCCAGCCGGCTGCGCGATCTCATCAGCGACGCGCCCGGCCTGTGAGAGAGGTCCGGCAATGACCGAATGTGGAACACCCCGCGTGGCCGTGATCGGTTGCGGGTACTGGGGCAAGAACCTGGTGCGCAACTTCAATCAGCTCGGCAGCCTGTCCATGGTCGCGGATACGACCGAAGCGGGCCGGCAGACCGCGGCCGGCCTGGCGCCCGAGGCGCGCGTCGTGGCCAGCATCGGGTCCGCGCTGCAGTCGGATGCGACCGGCGTCGTCATCAGCACGCCTGCAGAGACCCATTTCGAGCTGGTCCGGCAGGCGCTGGCTGCCGGCAAGGACGTCTTTGTCGAGAAGCCGCTCGCCCTGGCCGCGGAAGAAGGCGCGGAGCTCGTCCGATTGGCCGAGGGGCAGGGCCGCATCCTGATGGTCGGCCACGTGCTGGAGTATCACCCGGCAGTTGTGCGGTTGCGCGAGCTGGTGACGGCCGGTGAGCTGGGCAAGGTGCAGTATATTTATTCCAACCGGCTCAGCCTGGGCAAGGTGCGGCGAGAGGAAAACATCCTCTGGAGCTTCGCACCTCACGACGTCGCCATCATCCTGCGACTCATGGGATCCCTGCCGCTGCAGGTCGTCGCCACCGGCGGCGCATATGTGCAGCCCAACATCGCGGACGTGACGGTCACCAACCTGCTGTTCGACAACGGGGTGCGCGCACACATCCACGTGTCGTGGCTGCACCCATTCAAGGAACAGCGCCTGGTCGTGATCGGCTCCCGAAAGATGGCCAGCTTCGACGACGTGTCCAAGCAGCTCGTGCTCTACGACCAGCGGGTCGAGGTGGAGAAGGGGCAACCCGTTCCGGTCAAGGGCGAAGGCGAGACGGTCGAGTTCGCCAGGGATGAACCCCTGCGGTTGGAGTGCCAGGCCTTCCTGGACGCCATCGCAACGCGCACGCCGCCGCTGACGGACGGGCGCAGCGGTCTGGCCGTGCTGAGGGTGCTCGGCGCGGCCCAGCGGTCGTTGATGCTGAATGGCGAGCCGGTGACGATTGAAGTAGGGGCGAAACATATTTCGCCCCTACGGTTGGCGATCGAAGGTTGAAGATTTGGATGGTAAGGATTCTATGAGCGACAAGGAATACTTCGTCCATCCCAGCGCCTACGTGGATGAACCTTGCGAGATCGGCGCGGGGACGAAAATATGGCACTTCTGCCATGTCATGAAGAACGCAACCATCGGCCGCGGGTGCAACCTGGGCCAGAATGTGTTCGTGGCGAACGATGTGGTCATCGGCAACAACGTCAAGATTCAGAACAATGTCTCGGTCTATACGGGCGTTGAGCTGGAGGACGACGTGTTCTGCGGCCCATCGTGCGTGTTCACGAACGTGATGAACCCCCGCTCGCAGATCGTCCGGCACAGCCAGTACATGCGCACGCGGGTCCGCCGTGGCGCGACGATCGGCGCGAACGCGACCATCGTGTGCGGCGCGACGATCGGCCGGTATGCCTTCATCGCCGCGGGCGCGGTGGTTCGGGGCGATGTGCCCGATTACGCGTTGATGATCGGCGTTCCGGCGCGACGCCGCGGCTGGATGAGCCGCCACGGCTACCGGCTGCCCCTGCCGGGTACAGACGGCATCATGGTCTGCCCCGAAAGCGGCTGGCGTTATCAGGAAGTCGAGCC
>CAYLZG010000221.1:0-1231 GCA_964387985.1 uncultured Anaerolineales bacterium
TTGGGCATCGGGCCGTTCCTGAGCACGCGCTGCACGGCATTTGCCGCGTCCGAGGGTTGTGCGTTCATCAGGGCAGCCTCGCCATGAGGCCACCGCCTGCGCCCACGCGCGCGCATGGCGTACGGGGCATCGTGCACGGTTACTTCGATCACTCTCATTCTATCTTCTTCCTCCAAGGGTGCAATTCTCACGCTCTTGCGCAAGTATCTTAATGATATCATGGCGCCACCGGTTTGTCAAGGCCAAACTGGCATTTTGTTATATCTCTAATACATCTCAAATAGTATTAAAGATATCTATTGATACTAAGGGGGCATTTTGTGGCGAGGAGGTGGTTAAAATAAGCGGCGGGCTGCTCACAGCAGCCCGCCCTTGTGGTGACAGCTCACATCGCCGTGGAGCCGTACGGCATCATGCTGGAAACTCAGTTGCCCGGCGGGAGGATGACGGTGTCGATGACATGGATGACGCCGTTGCTGGTCTCGACGTCGGCCAGGGCGACGGTGGCGTCGTTGATCATGACCTTGCCGTCGGCGACTTTGATGGCGACCGGCTTGCCCAGGACGGTGTCAGCGGATTCCAGCTTGACGACGTCGGCGGCCATGACCTTGCCTGCGACGACGTGGTAGAGGAGGATGTCTTTGAGCGCGGCCGGGTCCTTCAGCAGGGCCTCGACGGTGCCCGCGGGCAGCTTCTTGAAGGCTTCGTCGGTGGGAGCGAAGACGGTGAAGGGACCTTCGCCCTTAAGGGTGTCGACCAGGCCCGCGGCCTGAACCGCAGCGACCAGGGTGGTGAAGCTGCCGTTAGCGACAGCGGTGTCGACGATGTCCTGCATCACCGGCTCAGGCGCCTTGGTGGGCTCGGCAGGCACGGGGGTGGGCTGCGGTTGCGAAGCGGCCGGCACCGGGATCCCGGGAGCGCACGCGCTCACAAGTAACGTTACTGCTAACATCACAGCCAATACACTGAGTTTCATCTGTTCTTCTCCTTGCGTTACCAAATGTTTCGATCTTCTCATGTCAACTGCTGGCTCTGTGTTACACTGTATATACATACTATGTACAAAGCTTATACATTGATGATCAACCACGTGATGTAAGCGACTATCCGATTTCAAAGAACAGAAGTGGCTGGCTGCAGAGCACCTGCTTCTCCTTCCACGACCTCTCCGGCGCCGTTCAAAGTGATAAAGTGTACGAAGTGATAAAGTGTACGAAGTGATAAAGTGTAC
>CAYLZG010000221.1:1331-4544 GCA_964387985.1 uncultured Anaerolineales bacterium
AAGTGATAAAGTGTACGAAGTGATAAAGTGTACGAAGTGATAAAGTGTACAACGTTATCACAAATGCATATGCCGAAATTGGTACCACCAACCTATTGACTTTTGGGGTCGCGATGCCGTATGATATGAAATAGAACGGTTGTTTGAACTTGCCCAAACAACCGTTTTTGTTTGGGCGGTGACCATGACTGGAGCATTAACGCATTAACACCCGATACCTGGAGGAATGACATACATGGCATCCATAGAAATGGAAAAGATCGTCCACGCTCTGCAATGCGAAGATCCAACCTGTGCCTGCCGGCGCGGCGGGACGCGAAAGCACACCGTCCACTGTCCCGCGCACGCGGACAAGAGGCCCAGCCTCTCGCTGGTCGAGCGCGACGGCAAGATCTTGTTTCACTGTTTTGCCGGCTGCACCCAGGATGAGGTCATACGGGCTCTGAAGCAAAAAAGATTGTGGTGGGGGGATCTTTCTCTTAAGGTCAAGGGTGTTAATGTGTTAATGGTGGATGATAACAAGGCAGGCCTGACCTTACAGGCGCTTGCAGATGCCAAGAAGCTGCCGGTTGAAGAGCTGCGCAGCTACGGGCTCTCCGACTTCAGGTACTCGGGTGTGCCAGCGGTGAAGATCCCATACGCGGATGCGGGGGACAATATCATCGCGGTGCGGTTTCGCCGGTCGCTCACAACCGAGCCGCGCTTCGCCTGGCGCCGCGGGGACAAGGTCGCCCTGTATGGCCAGGCCATGGGGGAGGCACGGCGCGCGGGCTGGGCGATGATCGTGGAGGGCGAATCGGACTGCTGGACCCTCTGGCATTACGGCCTGCCCGCGGCAGGCATCCCTGGCAAGAGCACCTGGCGCCCTGAGTGGGCGCGCTTCTTCGACGGGCTGGCGGTTTATTTGTGGTGCGAGCCGGACGCGGCGGATCTGCCGCTGCGCATCGGCCGGGATATTCCGGGCCTGAAGGTGATCCAGGCGCCCGCAGGCGCCAAGGACCCGTCGGCGCTCCACGTCCTGGGTCGTGATGTCAAGGCCGAGATCGAGCACCTGGCCGCGACAGCCGTTCCCGTGGCCGCGCTCCGGCAAGCCGCCGCGGATGCGCAGCTCGCCGTGCTGGAGCAACAGGCCGCGTGGGTGCTGGAGGCCGCGGATCCCCTGGAGCTGGTCGCGTCGGAGATCCGCGGCCGGGGCTACGGCGGCGACATCCGGCCGGTCAAGATCGTCTACCTGGCCGCCACCTCGCGCGTGCTGGCGATGCGCACGGGCGCGATGCCCGTCCACCTGCTGCTGCTGGGGTCCGCGTCGTCGGGCAAGACGTACACGACCAAGAGCGTGCTCAGCCTGCTGCCGCCCGAGGCGCAGCATGTCATCGACGCGGGCAGCCCGCGCGTCCTGATCTACGACGATGCTGAGCTGCAGCACAAGGTGCTGGTGTTCGGCGAGGCCGACAGCCTGCCCGCGGGCGAGGACAACGCGGCCGCGTCCGCACTGCGCGGACTGCTGCAGGACAACTGCCTGCACTATACGACCACCGTGCGCGATCACGCGACCGGCGGCTTCACGGTGCAGGAGGTGACCAAGCCAGGCCCCACCGTGCTGCTGACGACCGCGGTCAGGCGGTTGGGAGAGCAGCTGATGACCCGGCTTTTCACGTTGGAGCTGGCCGACGATCCGCAGCAGATCGGCGCGGCGCTGCGCACCCAGGCCACCATCGAGCTGGGCGATCAGCGCGGGCCCGAGGCCTCGCTGATCGCTTTTCAGGCGTATCTCCAGGCGCGTGCGCCGTGGGACGTGGTCGTCCCCTACGCGGACCTGCTGGCCGACGCGATTGCGCTCCAGGCCAGCGCGCCGCGCATCCTGCGCGACTTCTCGCGGCTGCTGGCCCTGATCAAGTCGGCCGCGGTGCTGCGCCACCGGCGCCGCCGCACCAATGGTGAAGGACGGCTGGTCGCAGAGACCGAGGACTACGAGACGGTGCGCGAGCTGGTGGGCGACATGTACCGGACGAGTGTCAGCGATGGCGGATCGGACAGCGTGCGGGCGGCAGTGGAAGCCGTGCAGCGGCTGTATCCCGAGAAGTCGTCGACCGAAACGATCACCACGGCCAAGGTCGCCCGGGAGCTCGGGATCAACCCCGTATCGGCTACTCGCCGGCTGCGGACCGCCATTGCGCGCGGCTGGGTGATCAATCTCGAGCAGCGAAAACACTATCCCGCCATCCTCGAGCCGGGCGAGCCGCTGCCCGAGGTCGATGGGCTGCCACCTGCGAGCGAGTTGGTCAGGGTGTTCAGGATATGACCGTAACGGTGAGCGGCAGCGATTGCCTGGTAGTACTGGTTATGATAGTCTACGCCAACCGCATGCCCCGTTGGCGGCATTCTGCACGCTCTTGGAGAAAGCATCGTGGCATTGACACGTTTGTTGAGAGTTGTATTGATTGTTCTGTCTCTGTCGTTAGCGGCGATCGTTCGTAGCCTTGCGGCAGGGCCGGCTGCTCCCGCGGCGGAAGGCAGCGCCCTCGCGCCGCAGGCGCCATCCTTCCCGCGCATAGCCGGCATCACCATGATCCCCGGCACCATGGCGCTCGATGGCGTGGCCGAAGCGGTCGTGCAAGATGTGCTGTCTCGCTCGAACGCTGTTCTTCCGCCCGCGGACTACTTTGCCGTCACCGCAGTCTCGGGGACAGATGAATGGCAGTTCGTTTCCGTTGCCGGGCTCGAAGGCCTCCGAAGCGATCTCGAATGGAATCTGCAGGAGCATGCTGTGTGGTTTGGCCTGGTGCTCCTGCGGCGGGATGCCGGTGGCAGTTGGACCGGGGCAACCGAAGGAACGGCGGAGTTCTCCCTTCTCCTGGACGAAATCCCCGCAGGGATCCTTGATGCGTCAGCCAGGCAGAACATCGACCCAATCAGCCGGGCCGCAGCCCCAGCTGCCACCTACCGGTTCCCCTGGGAATCGAACACCTGCATGCAGTATGGGTCACGCGGACTACACCCGGCAGATTTCGAAGGCTGGAGTGGAATCTACGGCTGGAAGGCGGTAGATTTCCTGTCGGATGGAAGCGTTTCTTCCGGGCGGGCCCCAAACCGTCTTCTGGCAGCTGCGGCCGGCACGATTGGAGCCGTTTGTAATGACGGAACGAGCGTAGCGATTCGCGTCGGCGACCTTCTCTATGCACACCTGCTGAACAACGCCAACCTTTATACCGG
>CAYLZG010000222.1:0-662 GCA_964387985.1 uncultured Anaerolineales bacterium
ATTCCCGGTCTGGAGCTCGTGGAACTCAGACAGCCCGATCGCTGCTGCGGTAGCGCTGGCGTGTACAACATCGTTCACTACGAGACAGCCGATCAGGTTCTGGATGCGAAGATGGCCGATATTGCGGCTACGGGCGCCAGTGTCATCGTTGCCAGCAACACCGGATGCCACATGCAGCTCGTGGCCGGTGCTCGTCGTGCCGGCCTTGATGCCCGGGTGATGCACGTAGTCGAGTTATTGGATATGTCCTACAGCAGGTCGGATGGGAAGGGGGCAAAGTGATATGATGCAGGCCGCAATCCTTCCGAACCTTTCCGGCCTCCGCACCCTGCTCCGGCAGGATCAGGTCGTCACCGACCCGATCGAGTTGATGACTTACGAGCGGGATGCCAGCCTGGATCGGGGCACCCCTGATGCCGCGGTTTTTCCGACGAGCACGGATGAAGTTGCCAGGATCGTCAGGTGGGCCATCGAGACGAACACCCCAATCGTGGCGCGTGGCGCTGGAACCGGCCTTTCCGGTGGCGCCGTGGCCGAACATGGGGGTGTCATCGTCTGCTTCTCACGCATGAACCGAATCGTCGAGTTCGATGAGGCCGGTCGCAGTGTCGTCGTGGAGCCGGGCGTCGTCAACCAGGTGCTCGATGAGACGGTGAAGGCGA
>CAYLZG010000222.1:678-4537 GCA_964387985.1 uncultured Anaerolineales bacterium
TCGTACTGCCACCACCGGCGGCAACATCGCTGAGAATGCGGGCGGGCCCCACTGCTTCAAATACGGCGTCACCACGAACTACATTACGGGGCTGGAAGTAGTTTTGGCCAGCGGTGAGATCGTGATGATGGGCGGCCGCGCGCTGGACTATCCTGAGATCGATTTCGTTGGCCTCATGACCGGAAATGAAGGTACCCTGGGCATCATTACTCAGGCCAGTGCCCGTCTGCTGCGGAATACTCTGGCCATCAGGACGGCCCTAGTCTCTTTCGATTCCGTTGAGCTCGCGGGCGCAGCCGTGTCTGCGGTCATCGCGGCCGGTTTGACGCCTGCCACGATGGAGATGATGGACCGGAAGATCATGCAGATCCTCGAGGAATACGCCCACGCCGGCTTGCCTGTGGAGGCGGGCGCCGCGCTCATCATTGAGGCTGATGGTTATCCGGAAAGTGTCGATCTCCAGATGGAGGAGATCTCCTCCATTCTGCGCCAGCACCACGCCCGTGAGATCCGTATTGCACAGACGCCAGAAGAGCGGGACAGGATCTGGTATGGCCGGAAAAGCGCTGCCGGCGCCATGGCTCGGCTTGCGCCGGCATACTACCTGGTCGATGGCACTGTGCCGCGCAGCAAGCTGGCAGAGACGCTTGCGGATATCAATGCCGAAATCGAGCGCAACCATCTCCGGGTGGGCTACGTGTTTCACGCTGGCGACGGCAATCTCCATCCCTTCATTCTTGTTGACAATCCGGCCGATCCCGAACTCATGCAGAAAATCCTCGCGGTCGGGAAGCGGGTGATGCAAATCTGCGTCGCAAAGGGGGGTAGCATCACCGGTGAACACGGGGTCGGCAGTGAGAAGCGGCACTACATGCCTCTCATGTACTCACCCGAAGAGCTGGCGGTAATGGGGGAAATCAAACAGCTCTTCGATCCTGACCAGCGCCTCAATCCGGGCAAGATCTTCCCCCATGCGCCTTTGGACTTGATTTCGCCAGCGCCTGCGCCCGGCCCGTCTCCGGAGACCCCCTTCGTCCCGGCGACGACCGGGGAAGCAGCTGAAGCCATCCGATCCTGGGCCAGCGAACGCAGGTCAGTGCGCATCGGAGGAGGAAAGACGAAATCCCGTTTCCTGGCTCCCGCCGATGTAGAGCTTCAAACGGAACGCTTGTCAGGAATCAAGGCGTATGCGCTGGAAGATCTCTACGTAACGGTGGGCGCCGGCACCCGCCTCGCCGATCTGCAGCCTGAGCTGGCGCGGAACAAGATGTGGGTTGCGCTGGCATCGCCCTGGCCCGCCGCCACCGTGGGTGGCATCGTCTCTGCCAGCCTCAATGCACCGTTGCGAATGCGCTATGGCGGCATTCGGGATCTGGTCCTCGCCGCGTCGGTGGTGCTGCCGGATGGCCGGGCCATTCGATCGGGCCGTCCGGTCGTCAAGAACGTTGCCGGCTATGACCTTACGAAGCTGTTCGTGGGCGCACACGGTTCTCTTGGGCTCTTGACCGAAGTCTCGCTCAAGCTTGCGCCACTGCCGCGGGCACGCGCCAGCCTGGTTGTACCAGCCGAATCGCTCGCAGATTCCCTGACCAATGGTGCAAGCCTGCTGCAACTGTCTCTGGTCGCCTCTGCGCTTCTCTTGTGCGAGGGTGATCTCTTCCCCGGGTTATCATCGCCGTTTGCATTGGTCTATACGGTTGAGGGGCTGCCGGATGATGTCGCTGCGGAGCTGGCTCAGGCACGCGCGGTTCTTCGGGCAAAAGGCGTAACCCACGTGATCGACGCAGATACGCCGTCCGGCAGCGAGATCTGGGCGGATTGGCTGGCCCGAGTCAGCGCTCCGGGCGATGTTGTCGTGCGAACCGGTGTCGCGCCGAAGGATCTGCCGAGGTTGGTTGCTGATCGCTTTCCGGTCATGGGGGGCGCTCCGTTCCTGGCTGACCTGGCCAATGGCATGCTCTATTCGGCAGGCATACCGGAGGCTGCCGTCCGCGGGGCTGCACTGGCATCGGGCGGCTATGCGGTGGTGTTGTCGGGTGCCTCGACCGATCCATGGGGCTACGCGCCGGCTTCGCTGGATTTAATGCGGGCACTGAAGGCGCGTTGGGATGAGCACGGCCTCTTCAATCCGGGGGCGTTTATCGTCTGATTGGCCGTTGCAGGCCGAGGTTCTGCGAGATTGCAGGCGGTTGCCGGGTATTCTGAGCCCCCAGCCGGGCTTCAGGTTAAGCAGGAGGACCACGATGAATACCATGGTCTCTTCCGATGACTGGAAGGTGTTGCAGGCAATTCTTCCTCGCGACGCAGTCCTGACCGATCCCATCGAGCTGATCCCATACGAGCTGGACGGAAGCCTGGGAAGTGGTGCAGTAGAAGGCGTAGTCGTCGTTCGTTCGACCGCTGAAGTAGCGAAAGTAGTGCAATGGGCTGCGGAACGCGGGGTGCCTCTGATAGCACGGGGAGCGGGAACCGGTCTGAGTGGTGGTGCAGTGGCGCCGCTTGGCGGCGTCATGGTTTCGCTGGCTCGAATGAAGCAGGTGGTCGAGACGGACGAAATCGGCCGCTCTGTGGTGGTGCAGCCGGGCATCATCCAGCAGGCGCTGGACGAATACGTCAAGACCAAGAACCTTTACTATCCGCCGGATCCGGCGAGCGGTCGAGCCTGCACCATCGGAGGCAATCTCGGTGAAAACGCCGGCGGCCCCCACTGTTTCAAGTATGGCGTCACGACCAACTATGTCATGGGTTTGGAGGCCGTGCTGTCGGACGGGCGGGTGATTCATACGGGGGGCCGCGCCGTCGATTACCCGGAGTATGACTTTACAGGAGTGCTGGTTGGGTCCGAGGGAACCCTCGCCATCCTCACTGAGGCTGAGCTGCGGCTGCTGCGTAATATTCCGGGCATCAAGACGCTCATGGCTATCTTTGACTCGGTGGAGGCTGCGGGCGAAGCAGTATCGGCGGTGATAGCGCGCGGTCTCGTGCCGGCTACCCTTGAAATGATGGACCGCACGATGATCGGCATCGTGGAAAACTACGTCCATGCAGGCTTGCCTGTTGATGCCGAGGCGCTGCTCATCATCGAAGCCGACGGCTACACCGAGAGCCTGGATTCGCAGATGGCTGAGATCATGGAGGTAATGCAGGGACAAAACGCGCGCGAACTCAGGTTGGCCCGGAACGCGGCCGAACGTGATCGAATCTGGTTTGCGCGCAAGAGTGCGTTTGGGGCCATAGCTCAGATCAGCCCGGCCTATCTTATCGTCGATGGGACGGTGCCGAGATCGAAGCTGGCGCAGACTTTAGCAGGAATCAACCAGATTTGCCTCCGCCACGATCTGAAGGTTGGGTACGTGTTTCACGCTGGCGATGGCAACCTGCATCCGCTCATCCTGTTCGATCCGCGAGACGCAGACATGGTGGAGCGTGTTCATGCGGCTGGCAAGGATGTGATGGAGCTGTGTGTGGCCGCCGGGGGCACGATCACGGGCGAGCATGGTGTCGGAAGTGAGAAGCGGCAGTACATGCGGCTGATGTTCACCGACGACGAGCTGTGTGCAATGCAGGACATCAAGGAAGTTTTCGACCCTAAGAACATTCTGAATCCTGGCAAGATCGTGCCTGAGGTGACTCAATGGCAGCCGGCTGTCAGATTTTCCACGCACGAGGCAGTGGACGCGATTGAATATGCTCCGCGGGACACAGCTGATGCGGCGGATGCAATCCAGTCGTGGGCAGCTGCGGGCCGGAGCGTTCGCGTGCGCGGGGGAGGTACGAAGTCGGGCTCTCTGGCGCCTGCGGACGTGCTCCTCTCGACGAAATCAATGACTGATATCAAGGCCTTCGAGCTGAGTGATTT
>CAYLZG010000223.1:0-4503 GCA_964387985.1 uncultured Anaerolineales bacterium
CGCGATCAGGGCAATGCGTTTCCTGTGTTCCAACCGGATGATGTCCTGGCTCATGTGGCTCCTCCAGCCCTCCGAGGTCGACCTTCGTTTGGCCCACGACCTCGGAGGGCTTCCTCTCAAACCTTCGACGGCCTATCCGGGTCGCCCTAGACGGCGATTGTCGCGGCCGTCTCAGCCAGGCGGGTCGAGTAGCCCATCTCGTTGTCGTACCAGGCAGCCACTGAGAGCAACCCTTCCTGGACTGCTGTCAGGGGCAGGTCGACGATCGAGGAATGGGGGTCGCCGACGATCCGGGACGAGGCCCATTCGCCCTCGAGCACGCCCATCACGCCCTTGAGCGGCGGGTTCGCCGCAGCCCTGCGGAACGCATCGTTGACCTCTTCGGCGGTCACGGGCCGTTCGGTCAGCAGGTTCAACTCGGCGATGCTGCCGGTGCGGGTGGGAACCCGGTACGCCTTGCCGGTGATCTTCAGGCCCGGCCAGATGAAGCTCAGGGCCCGTGCAGCGCCGGACGACGACGGGATGATGTTCTCGGCCGCGGCCCAGGAATCGCGGCGGTCGCCCATCGGCTGGTCTGTGAGCGATTGCGTATTTGTGTACGCGTGCACGGTGGAGAACAGGCCGTACTTGATGCCGAAGTTCTCGATCACCACCTTGACCACGGGAGCCAGTGCATTCGTCGTGCAGCTCGCCATGCTGACGATCTTGTGCTTCTCCGGGTCAAACGTGTCCAGGTTGATGCCCGGGAGCAGGACCGCGTCGCTGTCATCCCGCGTCTTGCTCGGTGCGCTGACCAGGACGCGCCTGGCGCCAGCGTCGAGATGGGCCTGCGCGCCCGCGCGCTTGGTGGCGCGGCCGGTGCAGTCGATGACGAGGTCGACGCCCAAGGCCTTCCAGTCGGGCAATGCTTTCATCGAGTCGAAGTAGGGAATCTCGCGGCCGCCGACGACAAAGCCCTTATCGTTTGTCGCGACCTCTTCATGCCAGCGACCGTAGTTGCTGTCAACCTCGAACAGCGCCGCCAGCGAGGCGACGTCCTTGATATCGGAGATGGAAACCGGCGTGAAGAGATTGTTCTTCAGCGCTACCTTCATCAGCGACCGGCCGATCCGGCCAAAACCGTGAATTGCGACCCTAGCCATGGTAGTCTCCTTTCGAATTGGAACTCACTCGGGCTCGACGGCAGGCGCCTTCAGGACGATGGATTCGCCGCTCGGAACCTCGAGGTTGGTATAGTCTTTGCTGGTTGTATTCGGGTCGATGCGGCAGTTGCGGCCGATGACCGCGTCATCGGGAATGCGTGCGCGTTTGCCGGCGATCGTGATGCCGGTGTCGATGTTTGCGGGCTCCAGCCGGTTGGGCGTCATGTCATCTCCGGAACCGACCTTTGCACCTTCGCCGACCACGATCTCTTTGTCCAGCACACACCTGTCGACCATGGCGCCGGCCCGGATGACCGTGTCGTTCATGATCACCGAGTTGCTTACCAGCGCACCCCGTTCGACGCGAACGCCCGGCGACAGCACGCTGTTGATCACCGTGCCATCGACCACGCAGCCGTTGCAGATGAGGCTGTCGCGCGACTGTCCCGCGGGACCCAGTTTCACGGCCGGACGCTCTTCTGACCGGGTGTGTATGATCCACTTCGGGTCATACAGATCCAGCTCCGGCTTCTCCGCCACCATCGCGAGGCTCGTTTCCCAATACGCCTGGATCGTCCCGACGTCCACCCAGTACCCCTCGAACGGGTAGGCGAACACCTCATCGTTCTTCACCATCTTCGGGATCAGGTTCTTGCCGAAGTCATGGGACGAGTTCGGGTCTGCGCCGTCCTCCTCCAGGTGCCTGAGCAGGAAATCCATGTTGAAGACATAGATGCCCATGGACGCCAGGGTGCTGTCCGATTTCTTCGGCTTTTCGGTGAACTTGACGATCCGCTGGTTCTCGTCGGTGGTCATAATGCCGAAGCGGAAGGTCTCCTCCGGTGGCACATCCATCACGGAGACCGTCAGATCGGCCTTCTTTTCCTCGTGGAAGCGCAGCAGATCGCGATAGTCCTGCTTGTAGATATGATCGCCCGACAGGATCAGCACCGTGTCACAGCCGCTATCGACCATGAAGTTGCGGTTCTGGTAGAACGCGTCTGCGGTGCCGCGGTACCAGCTTTGCTCTCCGCGGCCGCGATAGGGCTGCCAAAGCTGGATGCCGTTCGGCCAGCGCCGGTTGAGGTCCCATGGCTCGCCGATGCCGATGTGCTGCATCAGCGAGTGCGGCCGGTACTGAGTCAGCACCGCGACCTTGGTCAGGGCCGAGTTGACCGCGTTGGACAGCGGGAAGTCGATAATGCGATATTTACCGGCAAACGGCACGGCGGGTTTGGCGCGTTTTTCGCCCAGGATGCTCAGCCGGCTCCCCTGCCCACCCGCCAGAATCATCGTCAATACGTCCATGAAGCCTCCTCCTACTTGGGAAGGTGCAAGACCTGCCCCCTACCGTATTGTCTTTATCGTGTTGATCAGCCCATTCGTCGATGCGTCATGCGTATCCACTTCACCATCAGTCTTGAGTTCCGGCAGGATCACCTTGGCAAGCTGCTTGCCGAGCTCGACGCCCCACTGATCGAAGGAATTGATGTCCCAGATCGCGCCCTGTGTGAAGATCTTGTGTTCGTAGAGTGCGATCAGGGAACCCAGCACGGCCGGCGTCAACTTCCGGTAGAGAAAGGAGTTGGTCGGCCGGTTCCCGGGGAACGTCTTGTGGATCGCCAGCTTCTCCATCTCAGGCCCGCTCTTGCCTTCAGCCATCAGCTCTGCGGCCGCCTCTTCCGTCGTCTTGCCCTTCATCAAGGCCTCGGTCTGGGCCAGGTAGTTCGAGAGCAGGATCGGATGATGATCGCCGCGCGGGTTGTGGCTTTGCGCGGCGGCCAGGAAGTCGCAGGGGATGAGCTTGGTGCCTTGATGGATCAACTGGTAGAACGCATGCTGCCCGTTGGTCCCCGGCTGGCCCCAGATGACCGGCCCGGTCGTATAGGTGGAGATCCGCTCCGCATCCCGCGTGACGCCCTTGCCGTTGCTCTCCATGTCGCCCTGCTGGAAGTAGGACGAGAAGTGCATCAGGTACTGGTCGTAGGGCAGGATCGCGTGCGACTGGGCGTCAAAGAAGTTGTTGTACCAGATGCCCAGCAGTCCCATGATCACCGGCACGTTCTTCTCGAAGGGCGTGTTACGGAAGTGTTCATCCACGGCATGCGCGCCGCTCAGCAGGGCCTCGAAGTTATCCATGCCCAGGTAAAGCGCGATCGACAGACCGATGGCCGACCAGAGGGAATAGCGTCCGCCCACCCAGTCCCAGAATTCGAACATGTTCTGGGGATCGATCCCGAACTTCGTCACTGCAGAAGCATTGGTGGATAACGCCGCGAAGTGCCTGGCGATCGCGGCCTCGGCCTGGGCAGGTGTCAGCCCGGACCCCTCAGCAGCTTCCAGGAACCATGCCCGCGCCGTCTGCGCGTTGGTCATGGTCTCCTGGGTGGTGAATGTCTTTGAAGCCACCAGGAAGAGCACGGTCTCTGGGTTCACCAGCTTAAACGCCTCTACGATGTCGGTGCTGTCAACATTGGACACGAAATGGACTCGTAGCGGTGGCCCTCCTTGCGGTCGCCCGCCGTAGGGTTTCAGTGCCTCGCAGACCATCTTCGGGCCCAGGTCCGACCCGCCGATGCCGATGTTGACCACGTCGGTGATCGCCTTGCCCGTGTACCCTACCCACGCGCCCGACCGCACCGCTTCGGTGAATTCCCGCATGTGGGCCAGCACGCGATTGACTTCGGGCATGACATCCACCCCGTCCACGAGGACTGGCCGGCTTGAGCGGTTGCGCAGGGCGACGTGCAGGACCGCACGATTTTCCGTGTTGTTGTACTTCATGCCGGTGAACATGGCTTCAATCTTCTGCTGCACGCCGGCCTGATGGGCCAGATCGATCAGCAGCGCCATGGTCTCTTCGGTGATGCGATTCTTTGAATAGTCGAACAGGATCGCGTTTTCGCCCTGGGCAGGTGCAAGACCTGCACCTACGGTTTGCTGATCGCCAACCCACAGCGAGAAGCGCTCGAAGCGCTTGGGATCGCTGGCAAAGAGGTCACGCATGTGTACGCCCGCGATCGCCTGTTGGTGCTCTTGCAGCGCCTGCCATGCCGGTAGCTGAACAAGTCCAGGCATATTACCTTCCCTCCTACAGAAAGTAGTCGAAGTCGTGCTCGGTGCGCACCTTCCGCCGGATCACAAAGATGTGCGCCGGCATCCTGTGTGGGTCGAGTTCCACGTAGTTACTCGAACCGTGCCACAGGTAGCGCGCATCCGTCAGCAGATCGTGCGCCTGGTATGGCTGTCTCGGATCCAGCCCCAGGTCTTCCAGCGGCAGCGTTATGAAGCCCGATTGCCGGTAGTGCGGATCCAGGTTCACCACGACGAGGACTTCGTTCGAGCGGTCCTCGTTGCTCTT
>CAYLZG010000224.1:0-4475 GCA_964387985.1 uncultured Anaerolineales bacterium
CCGCGGCCTGCCCGGGGGTCACGTCGCGCAAGGGAGCGTCCAGCTCGACGCGGGCGGCGCCGCTCGCGCGCTCGACCGTGACCACAGCGGCTGCGGGCTGGGCGCGATAGCGGATCTGCACATCCACCTCCAGGCGCTCGTGCGGCGGAGGCCCTCCCACCCAGTTGACCGGTCCTGTCCGGAAGGTGGCTGTTCCCAGTTCTTCCCGCGTGCCCACCACCAGGGCATTGCGCTTGACGTCCAGCGAAAGCACAAAGAGCGGCTGCGCGGCTGCCAGGCCCAGGCCGCTGCGCTGGCCCACGGTATAAAAGGGCAGCCCGCGATGCGCGCCCAAAACGCGGCCGGCAGAATCGACGATCGGACCCGGCCGCAACGCGGCGGGCGCATGCTCGGCCAGAAAACGGCGGTAGTCCCCGTCGGCAACGAAACACAGATCCTGGCTGTCCACGCGCGACGCGGTGGGCAATCCCCGCTCTGCGGCCAGGCCGCGCACCTGCGCCTTCGTGTATTCGCCCACAGGGAAGCGTGCGGCCTGCAGCTCCGCCTGGCCGAGCACGCTCAGGACATAGGATTGATCCTTGGCGCGATCCGCTCCCCGCCACAGCTGCAGCCGGCCATCCTCGCCCCGGCGGATGCGCGCATAATGCCCGGTTGCCAGGCAGGATGCGCCGAGCGAACGCGCGTAGTCCAGCAGGAAGCCAAACCGGATGTGCCGGTTACACGACAGGCATGGATTGGGCGTGAGCCCGGCCGCATAGTCCGCAATCCAGCCGTCCACCACCTGCTGCTTGAACGGAGCCTGGGCATCGATCACGTAGAAAGGAATGCCGAGCCGGTCGGCCACTGCCCGTGCATCGTGGACCGATTCCACCGAACAGCAGCGATTGCTCGCGGCTTCGACCTCGCCGCCCAGCACCGGCCGCGGCGGTTCGGACCACAGGCGCAGCATGATGCCGATGACATCACAGCCCTGCTCCACCAACAACGCAGCCGCGACGGAGCTGTCGACCCCGCCGCTCATCGCCACCACGACCCGTTCAGGCACCCCGAACCCTCTTGACGATCTCCGGGAGCTGTTCGAGCACGGTGTCGACATCGGCCTCGCTGTTCGAGCGCCCCAGGGTCAACCGCAGCGCGCCCAGTGCCTCATCCGGCGTGTACCCCATGGCCCGGAGCACGCCGCTGGGCGTCGGCGCACCGCTGGCACAGGCCGAGCCCGACGACGCGGCAATGCCGGCCAGGTCGAGGGCAATGAGGAGCGATTGGGCCTCGACGCCGCGAACGATGAAGCTCAGGTGCCCCGGCAGCCGGCGCTCGCGGTGGCCGGTCAGTTCGACACCGGGGATCCGCTCCAGGATGCCTGCCAGGAGCCGTTCGCGCAAGGCGAGGAGCCGCGCGTGCTCCGCCTGGCGGTCCGCCTGGCTGAGCTCCAGCGCACGCGCCACCCCGACGATATACGGGACGTTCTCCGTGCCCGCGCGGCGGCCGCGCTCTTGGCTGCCGCCCGTCTGCACGGGTCCCAGCCGCGTGCCCTTGCGCACGTAGAGCAGGCCCACGCCCTTGGGACCGTGGAATTTGTGCGCGGACAGCGCCAACAGATCGACCTGCAGCGCCTCGACGTCGAGCGACATGCTCGCAGCGGCCTGCACCGCATCGGTGTGAAACGGCACGCCGAACTGCCGGGCAATCGCCCCGATCTCGGCAACCGGCTCGATCGTGCCCACTTCGTTGTTTGCCATCATCACGCTGATCAACGCAGTGTCGGGCCGGATGGCGGCCTGCACCAGGGCCGGATCAACCAGGCCGCTCCGGTCCACCGGAATATGAGTCACCTCGAAATCGAAACGCTCGACCAGGTCGGCCACTGTATGCAGCACTGCATGATGTTCTATGGGTGTTGTGATAAGATGACGTCGTCCCTTGGCCGCGGCAGCCAACGCTGTCCCGCGGATGGCAAGGTTGTCGCTCTCCGTCCCACAACTGGTAAAAACGATCTCGGTGGGCTGAGCGTTCAGAATCCGGGCGACCGTCCTGCGTGCATCCTCCAGGGCCGCGGCCGAGCGGCGACCCAGGCCGTATACGCTGGACGGGTTCCCGTACATTTCGGTCCAGTATGGCGTCATAGCATCGACGACCCGCGGATCTACCGGCGTGGTCGCAGAGTGATCCAGGTAAATCATAGAGACTCCTTGCGGCCAATTGTACGCAATTCGCGGCGTGGGGGCAAACGTCACAAGACATGACGAGCGTCATTTATTTTACGCCTGAATCGAGCCATAATGCACAAGCGAACTGCACCGGGCCTGACCGGAGCAGATCATTATCCGCGTAATGAATTGGCAGATGGCTTTGCATTCACCCCAACAGCCATCATAACCCTTTGAAGGGGAGTAGCAGATGCTCGAAATGTTCACCGAACCCCGGGGCGTCGCTGTTATCGGCGCGTCCGCGGACCCCGAAAAGCTGGGGTACCAAGTCCTCAACAACGTCATCCAGTACGGCTACGAAGGCGGGATTTACCCGATCAACCCCAAGGCGCCAGAAATCCTGGGGAAGAAAGCATACCCTACCGTGCTGGAATGTCCTGACCCGGTTGATATGGCGGTCATCCTGGTGCCGAACAAAGCTGTACCGGGCGTCATTGAGCAGTGTGGGCAGCGTGGAATCAAGGGAGCCGTAATCATCACCGCCGGGTTCCGCGAGTCTGGCAGGGAGGGCAGGATCCTTCAGGATGAGGTTCTCGAAATCGCGACACGATATGGGATGCGCCTCATCGGCCCGAACGTCCTGGGCATCATCGACACTGTGTGCAAGCTCAACGCATCCTTCGCCGCAGGCATGCCCCGCCGGGGCAAGATCGCGTTCATGTCCCAGTCCGGTGCACTCTGCACCTCGATTCTCGACATGGCCCTGGGCCAGGGCATCGGCTTCTCTCGCTTTTACAGCATCGGCAACAAGGCTGACATCAACGAGCTGGATTTGATCACCACCTGGGCCCAGGACGACGAGACGCGCGCCATCATGGCCTATCTCGAAGGCATCACCAACGGCCCCGAGTTCATTCGCATGGCCAGCGAAGTGACCCGCCACAAGCCGATCATCGCCATCAAGTCGGGCACCACCAGCGCGGGCTCGAAGGCCGTCTCCTCCCACACCGGCAGCCTGGCCGGCTCGGAGGCCTCGTACGATGCGGCCTTCAAGCAGTCGGGCATCATCCGCGCCGAATCGGTGCAGGATCTGTTCGACATTGCGCAGGCCTTCGCGCGACAGCCCCTGATCAAGGGCGACGCCATCGGCGTCATCACCAACGCCGGCGGCCCCGGCATCATGGCTTCGGACGCAATCGAACACGCAGGCTTGCGCCTGGCTGCACTGACCGACGAGACGAAGCAGACGCTGCAGGCCAAGCTGCCCGCAGCAGCGAGCGTGGCCAACCCGGTAGACGTGTTGGGCGACGCGTATGCAGACCGCTACGCGATGGCGATCGATCACGTGCTGGCCGACCCCAACGTGGATGCACTGATGGTCGTGCTGACTCCCCAGACGATGACCCAGATCCCCGAGACCGGAGAGGCCCTGGGGACGATCTCCAAGAAATACGGCAAGCCGGTGTTTGGCTGCTTCATGGGTGATCTTGCGATCGCCAAGGGGGTGCAGGTCCTCCGGTCATATGACGTGCCGAACTACCAGGTGCCCGAACGCGCCGTGAAGGCGATTGCGGCCATGCGCGATCAACGGCGGTGGCTGGACACGCCGCCCTTGCAGGTCGAAACATTCGAGGCAAACAAGGAGAAGGTGGCGGCGCTGTTTGCCGCAGCGCGGGCCGACGGCCGCGTCACAATGGGCGATGCGGAGGCGCGCGACGTACTCGAAGCGTACGGCATCCCGCTCCCGAAGTCCGGTGTGGCTGCCACAGCCGAAGATGCCGTGACCATGGCCGAGGAGATGGGCTATCCTGTCGTGATGAAGATCGCCTCGCCCGACATCCTGCACAAATCGGACATCGGCGGCATCAAGCTGAATATCACCTCCGCAACCGAGGTGCGCGACGCGTTCGACCTGCTGGTCTATCGGGCCAAGCGCTTCATGCCCGATGCGACCATCTGGGGCTGCCAGGTTCAGCAGATGGTCAAGGGCGGCCGCGAGGTCATCATCGGCGTGAACCGTGACCCGCAGTTTGGCCCTCTGATCATGTTCGGCCTGGGCGGCATCTACGTGGAAGCGCTGAAGGACGTCACCTTCCGCGTGGCGCCCATCGACCGGCGCCAGGCCACCGAAATGCTGGATGAGATCCGCTCTTACAGGCTGTTGCGCGGCGTGCGCGGCGAAAAGCCGTCGGACCGCCCGGCCATCGTAGAGACCCTGCTGCGGATCTCCCAACTGGTCACCGACTTTCCCGAGATCGTCGAGCTCGACATCAACCCGTTGATGGTGTTCGAGCAGGGCCGCGGCGTTTTGGGAATTGACATGCGGCT
>CAYLZG010000225.1:0-4466 GCA_964387985.1 uncultured Anaerolineales bacterium
GACCAACTCCAAGGGGCAGGACATCTTCTGGCAGGCGACCTTTGCGGTGCGCAACTCGCTCATCATTTCGGTGATCGCAGGTGTGGTGTCGCGCATCATCGCGGTCCTGATCGGCATGATCGCAGGCTATAAGGGCGGGATCACCGACCGGGTTCTGATGTTCTTCTGCGACAGCCTGCTGGTCATACCGCTTTTTCTAATCATCGTGATGCTGGCGATGCTGGTGCGCGACAAGATGAACCTGGTGAACCTGGGTTTCCTGCTGGCGTTCTTCGGGTGGGCCTGGGATGCGCGCGTCATCCGGTCGCAGATTTTGAGCCTGCGCGAGCGGGAGTTCACCCAGACGGCCGTGCTTTCTGGCACAGACACGCTGCGTCTTGTGCTGAAGGAGTACCTGCCGTTCGCGACGCCGCTGGTGTTCTCGACCCTTATCAATAACATGGCCTGGGCGATCGGAATGGAAATCACCCTGGCGATTCTCGGCCTCGTGAACATGGACATCCCGACTTTGGGCACGATGCTGCAATGGGCGATCACCTACCAGGCGATGCTGCTCGGTTACTGGTCGTGGCTGTTGACTCCCATCGTCCTGGCGGTTTTTCTCTTCGTCGCCCTGTACTGGCTCTCGACCAGCATCAGCGAGTACCTGGATCCGCGAACGCGCATCCAGCGCGTGGGAGCATAAGAAAGGCGCCATGGATACGATACTCAGGACGCAAGATCTCAAAGCCTTCTACGTGCTCGACATGCACGGGACACAAAAGGTCGTCAAAGCGGTCAACGGCGTCGACCTGGACATCCGTGAGAACGAGGTTTATGGAATTGCCGGCGAGAGCGGCTGCGGCAAGACGACCCTGCTGAAGGCGCTCTATGGCGCCATAGAGCCGCCCTTGCGGCTGATGGGCGGGTCGGTCCTGTATCGCCAGCAGGACGGCGAGCTGGATGTGTACTCCCTCAGCATGGAGGAGAAGCGAAAGCTGCGCTGGGAGTTCATCTCCTATGTGCCGCAGGGCGCGATGAGCGTCTTCAATCCCGTGCTCAAGCTCAAGGAGACCTACCGCGATTTCGTCTCCAGCCATGTGAGCATCAAGACCAGAGACCAGGCCCTCGAGATCGCCAAGGAACACATCGTGGAGCTGGGGCTGCCGCTAGATATCCTGGATGCCTATCCCCACCAGCTGTCCGGCGGCATGAGACAGCGGGTCACGATCGCGCTGGCCGCGCTTCTCAAGCCCAGCGTCATCATCGCGGATGAGCCCACGACCGCGCTGGATGTCGTCGTGCAAAGGGGCGTCGTGCAGCTTCTGAAAGCCATCCAGGCCCGACTGGCCAACACTATCATCCTGGTGACGCATGACATGGGCGTTCAGGCCAACCTGGCCGACCGGGTGGGCATCATGTACGCGGGTAAGATCGTCGAAGAGGCGCCCACGAAAAAGGTGTTCGGCGAGCCCGTGCATCCGTACACGCGCTACCTGATCGAGTCACTGCCGAGGTTTGGGGACAAGGCAACCCGCGAGAGCGTGCCAGGCAGCCCGCCTTCTCTGGCCAACCTGCCCAGCGGGTGCCCCTTCCATCCGAGATGCCCTGTCGCAATCGACATCTGCACGGCTGAGATGCCGCCGTTCTTTGCCATGGCCCCCGACCATCGAGTCGCCTGCTGGTTGGCGAGAGAAGGCGGCAGCGATGCAGCCGGCGGCAGCGATGCAGCCGGAGGCCGCGGTGCGGCCGGGAGCTGAGGATGGAAAAACTCATTGAGATCGACGGTCTCACCAAGGTTTTTACCCTGGGAAGCATCTTCTCCAGGATCAGGATCACGGCGGTCGACAACGTCTCGTTCTACATCAAGCCGGCCGAGATCTTTGCCCTGGCGGGCGAGAGTGGCTGCGGAAAGAGCACGACGGCCAAGATCATCCTGGGCTTCGAGGAGGCAACCTCAGGCGCGGTCATCCATAAAGGCAAGGTCGAGCAGGGAATGAGCCGGAGGGTGTGGCTCACGGAGGGCATCCAGGCAATCTTTCAGGACCCCTTCAAGACATTCAATCCCTTGCGGACGGTCGACAGCTATTTCTTCGAGACGGTCGACAATTACGGGATGGCGAAGACGCGGGATGCGGCCGTCAAACTGGTCGATGAGAAGTTGGCTGCGGTGGGCCTCTCCTACGAGGAGTTTGCCGGGAGATACCCCAGTGAGTTTTCCGGCGGACAACTGCAGCGGATCTCCATTGCCAGGGCCTTGCTCACCGACCCGGACCTCCTGATCGCAGACGAGCCGGTCTCGATGGTGGATGCCTCTCTGCGCATGTCGATCGTCAACCTCTTCAAGGAACTCAAGGAAAAGCTCGGCGTGAGCGTGCTGTACATCACGCACGACCTGGCAACCGCCTACTACGTGAGCGATCGCATCGCGATCATGTTCCGGGGGAACATCGTGGAAATGGGGCCGGTGGAACGGGTGCTGGTCGATCCAAAACACCCCTACACGCGGCTGCTCAGGGAATCGATCCCCGAACCGGATCCCCAGAAGCGATGGGAAGGCGCGGTCAAGCTCTCAGATGCGGACCAGGAGGAGTATCTCAAGCAGGGCTGCCGTTTTGCCGGCAGGTGTCCCCTGGTCATGGACATCTGCCGCCGGGTAGTGCCCGCGGAGATATGGATCGACGACGTGCTGGTCAAGTGTCACAAGTACACGGAAGAAACAAGCGTGCCGGTGCCAGCATATCCGGACGCCGGTCAGGAGGAGGGCTGAGCCATGGATCTCGATTCCACTGCCAGGGGTCGTGACATCGGGAAATCTGTCAAGGAGCGGGCGGAGGACCTAATCTCCAGGATGACGCTGGAGGAGAAGGTTTCGCAGATGGTCCACGATGCGCCCGCGATCGAGCGGCTCGGCATCCCTGCTTACGGTTGGTGGAACGAGTGCCTGCACGGCGTCGCGCGCGCGGGCATCGCCACGGTCTTCCCGCAAGCCATCGGCCTCGCAGCCACGTGGGATGTCGGCCTGATGGCAGAGGTGGCAGAAGCCATCTCGGACGAGGCGCGCGCGAAGCATCACGAGTTCCTGCGCCGCGGGGTGCGCCAGCTCTACACGGGCCTCACCATGTGGTCGCCCAACGTCAATATCTTCCGCGATCCGCGCTGGGGTCGCGGGCAGGAGACCTACGGCGAGGATCCCTACCTGGCCGCGGCCATGGGGGTGACGTTCGTCAAGGGACTGCAGGGCGATGATACGGAGGTCTTCAAGACGGTTGCCACGCCGAAGCACTTTGCGGCGCACAGCGGACCCGAGAGCGACCGGCATCACTTTGACGCGGTCGTGAGCGAGCGGGATCTGCGGGAGACTTACCTGCCCGCGTTCGAGGCGTGCGTGAAAGAAGGCAAGGCAGCGTCGGTGATGGGCGCGTACAACCGCGTCAACGGCGAGGCGTGCTGCGCCAGCCCCACGCTGCTGCAGAAGATCCTGCGCGACGAATGGGGCTTCGAGGGCTACGTCGCCTCCGACTGCTGGGCGATCAACGACATTTTCGAGGGGCACGGCCTGGTCGACACGCCCGCGGAGGCGTCGGCCCTGGCGGTGAAGACCGGGTGCGACCTGGAGTGCGGATGTGCTTACCCCGCGCTGCTGGAAGCGGTCGAGCGAGGGCTGATCGACGAGGCTGACATCGATCGGGCGGTGACGCGCTTGTTTGCCGCGCGCTTCCGCCTGGGCATGTTCGATCCGCCCGGGCAAACGCGGTACGGGCAGATCCCCTTTGAGGTCAACGACTCGCCCGCGCATCGCGAGCTGGCGCTGCGGGCTGCGCAGAAATCGATCGTGCTGCTCAAGAATGAGCCCGCGGATGGGTGGAACGCGCAGCGTCCGCTGCTGCCCCTCCCCAAGGACCTCAAGTCCATCGCGGTCATCGGGCCGGACGCGGACGACCTGGCCGTGCTGCTGGGCAACTACTGTGGGACGCCGTCGGCCGCAGTCACTCCGCTGGAGGGCATCCGCCACAAGATGGCGTCGGGCGCAGCCGTTTATTACGCGCGGGGCTGCGAGCTTGCGCCCGGCGTGCCGCCGCTGCAGGTCGTCCCATCGGCCTGCCTGCGCCCAACCGGCGGGCACACCGGCCATGGGCTGGCCGGGACTTACTTCCGCAACCACCGTTTCACCGATGTGGCCTTCGGCCGCGTCGATCCCGTCGTGGACTTCACGTGGCACGATGCCTCGCCGTTGGGGGGGTATGGCACCGAGCCCTTCGCCGCGACCTGGACGGGCGTGCTCATCCCGCCCATTTCGGGGACGTATCACCTGGGTGCTCGGGCTTCGAGCGGCTTCAGCCTGTGGCTGGACGGCCGCGAGCTCCTGGATTTCGCAACGCATGACCACGAGACGTTCACCCGGACGGCTCCGGTCGAGCTCCATGCCGGGCGGCTGTACGACGTGCGGCTCGACTACATCAACGCGGGCCGCGATCCGAAGGTGC
>CAYLZG010000226.1:0-4362 GCA_964387985.1 uncultured Anaerolineales bacterium
GGTCTGGTGCATCTTGCCGAACGCCGCCGTGCCATACCCGTTCAATCGCAGCAACTCGGCAATCGTGGCTGCGCTGTCCGGCCGGGACGAGGTGTAGCCGTCGACGTCCGTCGCAAGGTTGGTAATGCAGCCCATGTTCACCGAGTGATGGTTGCGGCCCGTCAGCATGGCCTGGCGTGTCGGCGAGCACATCGCGGTCGTGTGAAAGCGGTTGTAGCGCAAGCCCTCGGCCGCCACCCACTCGAGCGTTGGCATGTGGCACGGCCCGCCGAACGCGCCCGGCGCGCCAAAGCCCATGTCGTCGATCAGGATGATGACGATGTTCGGTGCGCCAGGGGGCGCTTCCACCGGTCGCGTCCTTGCTCCCGGTGCCTGCTCGTAGGCGGTCAGCCCTGGGGCGCCCGCCGGCGCCGCAAGCGCGCGGCCTTCCTGGCCGGCTGCCAGGCCTGTGAGAGCCGCTCCTGCTGCGCAGGCCTTGACGAAGTTACGCCGTGAGACTGTCATTGCGCTTCTCCTTTACTTGAACCGGAACCCCGCCCGGTGCTCGGCATCTGTGTCTGGCAGCGGAAACCCCGCGCGGCGAATCACGTCCACCAGATCCTGGCTGGACATCCCCGCCGCCTGGCGTTCGCTCCACAACACTGCGCGGTTCGTTTCCAGGTCGATTCCGATCAACAGCAGGCCGGGCAATTCCCGGGAAATGGTATAGACAAAATCGGCCGGGACAGCGTTAAGGTCGAACAGGATGGCGTGAGGTTGGAGCGTTCGAAGCTCATCCCGATCGATCGGCAACGCGTGGCTGAGAACTTCGCAGCCCGGGTCCAGGCTCAGGCTGGTTTCGATCCCGGCCAGCGCCACGCTGCTGCCACAGACCAGAACTCGCTGCGTCTTTTCCATGATGGTACCGTAGCACTTTATGAGGGCTTTGGGAATGTCGTTAGCGACAATCGCCCAAGGCGTTTTAGTATGGGCGCAAGTGTCGTTTTATCAGAGGACGAATGGGGGGGGAGTCGAATCAGCCCGCGGTCTGCGGCCCGCGGCTGGCTGCGCCACCCGCACCGTGGCAGTGCTTGAACTTCCGCCCGCTGCCGCAAGGACACGGGTCATTCCGGCCTGCGGTCTCAAATGCTGCCTTCATCCTGGCTCCCGCCTGAGCGAGCACCTGCATGACTTCAGCGGGCGAGCGACCTGCGCGGTACAGCTGCGCCATGATCCGCATCGGCCCGTCGATGTGGGTGAAGAAGGCCTTGTAGCCCGCGCACAGGTAGTTCAGGCCCGGTGTGCCGTCAGGAGCCTCAATGAAGCGGTTCTTCGGGCATTCGCCGTGACATGCGAAGCGCACAGGGCACTCCCGGCACACCTGCGGCAGCGTGTCCCGCTTCGCCGCGCCAAAGCCGCGCTGTCGCTGGGAGCCGGCCAGCGCGATCAAGTGCTGCTCCTGGATGTTGCCGAGCAGGTAGTCAGGCTCGACGAAGTGATCACATGAGTAGACGTCCCCGTTGTGTTCGATCGCCAGGGCGTCCCCGCACGTTTCGCTGAAAATGCATTGCGCGGCCGGCCCCCCTAACCACGCTGACAGCGCCGATTCGAACATGGGCAGGTACATGCGCCCCACGTCCCGCCGCACCCATTCGTCGAAGACAGCGATCAGAAACTGTCCCCATTGCTCAGGCTCGACCGAGCGGCCGGTGACAGTGCACCCCTCCTGCAGTAGCGTGCGCCCATCCGAATTGATCCGTTCGACGATCGGAATGAATTGAATCCACTGCACGCCCAGGTCATCTCTCAGGAAGCGGTACACGTCGAGCGGGCGTCCGGCGTTGGCCGCGTGCACGGTGCAGAGTATGTTGAACTCCACCCCGTGCTTTTGGAGCAGTCGGGCGGCGGGCACGGGTCTGTCGAAGGTGCCGTGGCCCCCCTTGTCCACGCGGTACGCGTCGTGAAGCGGCCGTGGGCCATCGATGCTCAGCCCAACCAGGAAGTTGTGTTCGCGGAGGAACTCGCACCAGGCATCGTCCAGCAGTACTCCGTTTGTCTGGATGGTGTACTCGACGTTCATACCGGGCCGTGCATACTTGGCTGCGCACGCCACCGAACGCCGGTAGAAGTCGAGCCCCATGAGGGTGGGCTCGCCGCCCTGCCAGGCAATCGTCACCCGGCCGGTACGTTGTGCCTCGATATACTGGCGGACATAAGTCTCCAGCAGCTCATCCGACATCCGGAAGTGACTGCCGGGGTAGAACTCCTCCTTGGACAAGAAGAAGCAGTACTTGCAGGCGAGGTTGCAGGCAGCGCCTGTGGGCTTGGCCAGCACATGGAAGTACGGCGGCGCGCTCGCCGGCATCGCCGGGCCGCCCAGCGTGGGCTGCGCTCCGGGTCGATCCGCGTCGGTCGTTGAGCTCATAGTGGTGTCGCTCCTTGCACGCTGGCGCCGGCTGCCTGCTCCCCGCATCCGTTCGATCGTGATCAGCCGGTCATTACGCGTTGGGCTTGGACGGGTACTTCTGGAACGTGACCCTGTGTGCCCGCATCGGATCACTGAATAGATTATCCATGAAAGTCTGCCGGCCGAAAAAGCTGTAGCGCTCCTTGGGATCCAGGTATAGATTGAAAAGCTTGGCGTTCTTGTAGTTCTCCAGGGTGGTAGAACCGCCTGGGTTGACAACGTCCGGGTCGTCATCCGACATCCCGGCGATCATAAACTTGTACTCGGCAACCCGCACGGCGGAAAGGACATCCTGCAGCCAGTAGTAGACGTACTTCCGATTCGAGAGGCCGTCGTCTGCCAGCAGGAACGAGGTCTGATCGATGCTGTCGAGATAGCGGTCCTGGGGCGGCCGGTAGTTAACGCCGGCAAGCGCCAGCGAAGTGAGGAACAGGTCGCTGAGATCGAACAGGCCGTCGCTCTGCCGGCCGGGCTTGAGCATGCCCTTCCAGTAGACGATGCCGGGCACCCGCATGCCGCCTTCCCAGGTAGTGCCGATCGCGCCGCGGAAGGGTGACCAGCCGGCGTCGGGCCAGGGCTCGGTCATCGGACCGTTATCCGAAGTGACAAAGATCAACGTATTCTCGAGCTGTCCCGAATCCTCCAGCGCCTTGACCAGCCGGCCAACGATATCGTCCAGCTCAATCAGGCAATCCTTGTATGGATACTTCGCGGGCGACTTCCCCTTGTACTTCGGGTTGGGGTAGTTCTTTACGTGCAGCCCGCGCGTGCAGTGATACAGGAAGAAGGGCTTGTCGCTCCCGGCCATCCTCTTGATGAAGTCTTCCGAGTAAGCCGCGAACTTCTCGTCGAGCTCAGCGCTGACCTCGATGGAGATCTTCTCGAGGTCCTCGACCTTTTTCCCTTTGACGCCATGGACGATATGGTCGTTGAAGGGAACCTCCCTGACCAGCGCCTGCCGTTCCGGGTTGAGCGCGAACTCGGGCGCGAACTCCTCGTCCTGCCAATCGGTGTAGAGGCCCGACCAGCCGAGAAAACCGTAGAAATCGTCGAAGCCAACGTTGTGCGGCTGCGATTCCTCATTCTCGCCGCAATGCCACTTGCCCACTGCCTGGGTGAAGTAGCCCGCTTCGCTCAGCAGCCGGGCGACCGTCGTCTCGTTTCCCAGGCCTCCCGGCTCGCCTGCGAAGCTGGGCCGCAGCTGGCCATGCCGCATGGGCAGGCGCCCGGTCAGGAGCGTGCACCGCGTCGGAGTGCACGAGGGTTGCGCATAGGTCGACAGGAGATGGAGCCCTTCGCGCCCCAGGCGATCGATGTTGGGTGTCGGCGCGCCGCTCATCAGGCCGCCACCGTTGATGCCCAGGTCGCCATATGCTGCGTTGTCCATCAGGAAGATCAGAATGTTGGGCTTTTTCCCGGTCTTCTTCTCCAGATCTTCGAGCTTCTTCCTGGCCTCGGCTGCTTGCTTCTCATGCGGGATTACGTGCTCCATGTTATCCGCGATCACGACGGTATGAGCGGCCAGCGGGTCGGTGATCTCCCCTGCCTGCGCACGGGAAAACAGGGAGGACTCCAGTTCGAGCGGCAGCGGAACGGCGGAGCGAGCGGCGGCGGTTGCAGCCGTAGTGGATGCGGGCCGGGCTACTGCGCCCAGCCCGGCGAGCGCCGATCCTGCGCCGGCGCTCTTCAAGAAGCTGCGACGTGAGACTTTCATAATTCCTCCTTTAAGGTGGCATCAACTACTTCAGGCGAAAGGCCGTGATAACGGCTGCAATCCGATCGATGGCAAACGCGTGATGGTACCGTAGCATTTTATGGAGGCTTTGGGAATGTCGTTAGCGACAATTGCCCGCGGCATTTTAGTATGGTGCAAGTGTCGTTTTATCAGAGGACGAAAGCTGCGCGGTATCGCGGTA
>CAYLZG010000227.1:0-4288 GCA_964387985.1 uncultured Anaerolineales bacterium
CTGTGCTGCGGGGGTTGATCGAGTAGGGGGCGTAAGACTCAGAGTAGATCGTGCTCGACCAGAATCCGCTCGACCTCCGATAGGAATTGGGTCAGGGGTCGATCGGACATACCTTCTGGTGTGATTTCATGCTGCTCAGGCCGGCCAAACGGGTGGCGATGCCACGTCCCGTGTTCGCGATCGCGGCCATATAGCCGCCCTCTTTGGCTGACCAGGGCAAAACTCAACCGCTGGCTGTTGTCACTGAGAAATGCTTGGACGAAAAGCTCGGCGTCGATCGTCAGATGTATGGTTATCGTTGCCTGCGTTTGCTCGATGATCGCGATGTCGTGGACGAACCAGAAACGATCAAGCGCATCGTGCGCCTCGATGGTCAGGTCGCTGAGAGTGAGCGTCATTAGCCTAGCCGCGTAGGTTGCTGAGTTGTTTTTGCACGGTGCGGAGACCGTCTACAGCCGTCTCCCACGCCATCGCGTCTGACTCTACTTCCCAGGTATAGCCGCGCTGTTCGGTGATGCGCTGGCGCTCGAATTCCTCGAAGCTCATCCCATATTTGTGTGCAAGCTGCTGATCGGTCAAGCTGTACCGCGCTAGCCTGCGCCGGTACTCGGCTTCGAGTAGTAATGCCAGCTTGTCATTTATGGTGCTGGCATCCCCGAAGGACAGGTCCTGCAGATGCTGTATAATGTTGTCTGATAGAGTGGTTACTGCGTTCATCGGTACATCTCCTCGGATTTGTCGATTCTGATTGTACCCTAATCGCGGCTGCCTGCCAACCCGCCAGTCTGCTGCTGGGATGGATACGGTCTTCCCTACGCGCCGTGTTTCCAATCCACAGAGGGCCTCACCTGGAATGAGAAAAGCGTTGGGGTTGGGGTGGAATCGGCGTGTCATACCATACGGTCAAACGTGCGCCAGAAGTAGGCGTTGGCCTGCCGGCCGGCATACTCGTTGGCCTTCATGCGCTCGACCATCAGGTAGTTCTCCCAGAGCTGGCCGACGTCGTTGCGCAGCGCCAGCCGGTGGAAGTTCTGGATCAGGCTGTTGCGCACCCCGTTGTCGAAGAAGTAGTAGCGCGCCGTCTTGCTGATCTCCTTGCGCAGGTTGCGCGTCAGATCGAACGATGCCGAACCGGTGGCGATGATGGCGGCCTGGGGATGGGTGCGCTGCTGAAGATGATCGCCTTCGCAGCATTGCGCTTGCGCCGCCGACGCGACGCAGTAATCCCCGGTGCCTTTTTGCTCTATCTCGGCAGTGTGCTGAGCACCGGGGTTTGGGCTATCCTCGCCATCTTCGGCACAAAAGCCTGCCCCTAGCGCCGGAGTTCTGGCGGCTCGTGTACCTGCATTCCTGAGCTCCTCTTAGAAGTTGCGGGTCTTGTGACAAGTTTGGCCACGAACGCCGTGATTTCTAAGAAGAGGTCGCCATGTCACGCCCGCTCTCCGTGCTAGCGATGCAAGCCTGAGGAAGCCACGGGCTACAATTGCAGCAGCCACTCAGCCAAAGACCGGATCTCAAGTGTGAGGCCATCTGTCTCGATCGGAGCGGCATTAGCAGTAGTCAGGATCAGCCCATGCGTCAGGCCTAGTCCAGCCAGCGCACCGGTCAACGCGCGCATCTCGCGCTCGCGCGTGGCTGGCTGTGCCAGGTTCTGGCTGACCTGGATCAACTCGCGGGTCTCTGGCAGGTAGAAGTCCACCTCGAAACCGCCCGGCGACGTGTAGTAGTAGACCTCCGGCGTCCGCCGGCGGAGCGCCAGGAACACCAGGTTCTCCAGCAGCTTGCCGGTGTTTGGCGAGAAGGAGAAGCCCACGGCGTTCACCAGGCCTGTGTCGATCGCATAGACCTTCTTCGGCGCAACCTGCTGGCGCTTGACCGAGAAATCGTACACGTTGGTCGTGAAGATCAGCCAACTGTTCTTCAGGTATTCGACGTAGTTCTTGACCGTGTTGACGCTGCCGAGGCGGAGCTGTTCCTTTAGCTTGTTGAACGACACCAGGCCCGCCGGGTTGCTCATCAGGTAAAAGGCCAGTTCCTTGAGGGCGCGCACTTCCTCGATCCGGTGGCGCGTCGCGATGTCGCGGTAGAGTACATCATCGTAGAGTGTGCGCGCCAGCGGCAGCTCGGGGTACTTGAGCGGCTCCGGGATGCCGCCCAGACGCAGGTACTCGCCCAGGTAGCCTTGCAGATGGGCCGTGTCCACCGTCGTGAGCCGCGTCAGGTCAGGCACGGCATAGCCCCGGAAGCGCAGAAACTCGGCGAAGGAGAAGGGGAACAGCTCGACCGGCACATAGCGCCCGGTCAGGCAGCTGCCCAATTCCCGGCTTAGCAGCGAGGCGTTTGAGCCGGTAATGTAGAACTTCAGCCCTAGCTCCATGAACCGGCGCACGAAGTGCTCCCAGCCGGGCACGTTCTGGATCTCGTCTATCACGAAAATCCTGCGTTCGCCGAACAGCTCGACCAGCAGCCCGTACAGGTCATTGGCGTCGTCGGCTTCGAAGCCGAGGAAGCGCTCGTCCTCGAAGTTGACGTAGTAGAACTGATCCTCGCCCATACGATGCGCCAGCTGTGCCAGCAGGGTGGACTTGCCGGCCCGGCGCAGCCCAGAGATGATCACGGCATGCGGCAGCGCTGCCGCGCGTTCAAGCTCGGCCAACTGGGTCCGCTCGATGCCGGCGTCGCGACGCCAGAAGGCTTCGAATTGCTCCAACAGCATGGCCCGCATCTGGTCTCTGGACCATCTGGTTATCCAATGATTGTCAGTCATGCTGCAATCATAAACCTAAATGTTTTCACTGTCAATGAAATCATCGATGATGTTGCACTGCCCAAACGCGTCGTGGTTATGCGCGTCCGCCCTCTGCCCGCTCGCATCGCTCGAAGCCTGCGAACTGCCCAGCAGGGGACGCCAGACCGGGCCGTCTCACCCCTCCAACTGCCTCGCCAGCGCGGCCAGCTCGGTCACCGGCAGGTTGCACGCATAGTTCCGGCAGACGTACGCGGTTGCGCGGCCATCGCGCATGTCGCGGCCCGCGAGCAGGGGGATCTCGGTCGCAGCCTCGCTGCCGGGCAACCCCAGGGCAAGCACGGTGTTCGGCATGAAGCGGCGGCGGATCTCCGCCAGCAGCGCGGGCGTGTCATCTGACGCAGGATCACCAACGATCGCGATCTCGAAGCCTGGATTTACATAAAAATCCAGGGCGGCCAGCAGGCGGCCGAACGCGAGGGGCTGTTCGCCCATGGCCTCTGCCATGAGAGCCAGCACACCGGCGGCCAACTCGCCCAGTTGCGGGCGGTCCAGCAGCCTGGCGAGGCGCAGCAGCAGGTCCGCGGCCAGCGAGTTGCCCGCGGGGATCGCGCTGTCGACGAAGTCCTTGCGCCGCGCGACGAGCTTCTCGTGATCGGCCGCGGTCTGGAAGAAGCCGCCCCCCGCCCCATCGTGGAAGCGGTCGAGGATGGTTTGGGCCAGGTCAAGGCTGGCGCGGAGCCAGCGAAGCTCGAACGTGACCTCGTAGAGCGCCAGCATGCCCAGGGCAACGGCCGCGTAATCCTCCAGGTAGGCGTTCAGATGGGCCCGGCCGTCCTTCCAGGTGCGGTAGAGCCGCAGGTGGCCGTCATCCCCCTCCGCACGCATGGCCGAGAGCAGGAAATTGGCGTTGCGCCGCGCAGCAGAGACGTAATCCTCCCGGCCGAGTACTACACCTGCCTCGGCGAACGCGTGCAGCATCAGCCCGTTCCATTCGGCCAGCACCTTGTCGTCGCGTCCGGGATGGACGCGACGCTCGCGGGCCTCGAACAGGATCTCCCGCCCGCGCTCGATCGCCTCCCGCAGCCGCTCTGGCGTGACCCCCAGGTCCGCCGCGACCACATCGAGCTCACGCCGCGCGTGCAGGATGCTCATGGCTCCGCCGGCCTCGTGGAAGTTGCCGCCTGGCGTGACGCCGAAATAGCTGCAGAAGAGCCTGCCATCCTCCGGCCCGAGCAGGTCGTTGATCTCCGCCGGGGTCCACACGAAGAACTTGCCTTCCTTTCCCTCGCTGTCTGCATCCTGCGCGCTGTAGAACCCACCTTCGGGAGAGGTCATTTCTCGCAGCACGTAGTCCAGCGTCTCCTCGACGATGCGGTGGAAGAGGGGGTCGCCGGTCACCTGCCACGCGTGCAGGTAGGCGCGTGCAAGCTGCGCGTTATCGTAGAGCATCTTCTCGAAGTGGGGCGTGAGCCACTCGCTGTCGGTGCTGTAGCGATGGAAGCCGCCGCCGAGCTGGTCGTACATGCCCCCGCGCGCCAT
>CAYLZG010000228.1:0-4107 GCA_964387985.1 uncultured Anaerolineales bacterium
CATGACCGGGTGGTCTGTCTTGCCGTCGAGGGTGCTGCGCGCGCCAAAGGGATGCTGCCAGGTGCGATCGTGGCGGGCAATCACCTGCGGATCGTCCTGCTCTGTGGGATCGAAGCTGTAGGCGCGCCGCACCCAGGGCGTGCTGAGGCGGCCGGTGGCCTGTGCAAAGGCCGCGTACTGGTCCGTCGTCACCGGATAGACGCCGATGTAGTATTCGGGCAGGGTGAAGATATAGCCGCGCGACCTGCCGGATTCCCGCGCCAGGTGATCGCACCCGTCCGTACAGCCGCCCATCAGGAAGTCGCCGGCCGGAACCCGGACCAGGGGCAGCGCCAGATCAGGCGCGAGATCCAGGATGCGCACTCCTTTTCGCCGCAGCACAGCATCGCGCGCCGCCCGCGACCGGGCCTTGTGGGATCTGGCATCGTACCTGCGCCGGCGCTCACCATCCGATAGCGTTGCATGGGCCTCATTGATGCGCTTCATCATTTCATCCGAGGCGCCCGGCAGGCCGGTGTCGGGGTGGTACTGCTTGGCGAGCTTTCGATAGGCCGCCTGGATCACCTCATCGTCAGCGTCCGGCGGGACTTGCAGGACCTCATAGTAATCGTCACCTGGCACCGGCGCCCTCCCTCGTACTCGTCAAGACCGGCCAGCGGCCATACGCCGCATGATACACACCAAGAATCGTGTACGCAATGGCCGCGTCCGGGTTGCGACCGTATAGGCCGCACATCTTTGAAGCCATCTCGTGCCGCATATCCCATCCACTTTATCAACTCCAGACCCGCCCCGAGATGGGGGAGTTTTCATTGTGCGAGGGCTACAATGCGGTCAAGCATATCGACCCTGGAAGGAATCATGAAGGCCATGCCCTCATCTTCGTGCGGTTCCTATTAACCAGCCGCCAGCGGGTGATGTGGCCAAGGTTACTTATCTCGATCTTCCGTCTGTGGTAAAGTAGGCCCCGGTCGAGTTCTCCTCTACGCTGCTTCACCGCGCGCTCTGGCGTCTGCAGTGGCGCATAACGCGGGAGGGACTATCGACAGGCAAAATCTATGATCGAAGAGACACCTGAGAGGAGAGATGTAATGACCTGGCAACTGGATACTTCGCACAGCTCCATCCAATTCGTGGCGCGCCACATGATGCTGTCCAAGGTGCGCGGCGAATTCGAGAAGTTCGCCGTTGACCTGAGCCTTGATCCGGCCCATCCAGAGAACGCACGCGTCGAAGCGCGCATCGAAGCGAACAGCATCAACACCCGTGATGCCCAACGTGATACCCACCTGAAGTCTCCCGACTTCCTCAACGCGGCCGAGTTCCCCGAGCTGACCTTCAAGAGCACCCGCATCGAAAAAACCGGCGAAGCAGAGGCCAGGCTTCATGGCGACCTGACCATCCGCGGCGTCACCCGGCCAGTCGTTCTGGATGTGACATACCTCGGCGCATCCAAGTCCCCCTGGGGCGCCACCGCGCTTGGGTTCGAGGCCAGCACCAAGATCCTCCGCGAGGATTGGGGGTTGACCTGGAACGTGGCCCTGGAAACCGGCGGCTGGCTGGTGGGCAAAGACATTACCATTCAGATCGAGGCCGAGTTCGTCCACCAGGCGTGATTCGGCGTCGCAACCAGCGCACCCACAGCGGGCGCACCGGCCCATCGCGTATGGAGCCGTGTGCGCCCGTTTTCGTCAGGGCGGTTTCGGGGCACTAGCGCCAAAACGAATTCTGTTGTATAATCATTATTAATGGACCGCTCCGATGTTCAGGAGTATCCATGAGCGGCGCTTACGCCTATACAGCTGAGATCTGGCCTCCCCTCATTGCGGCCATCCTGCTCGCCGTCCTCGGCCTGTACAGTTGGCAGCGTTGCCGCATGCCCGCCGCGCTGGCGCTCGCCCTCGGCGCCTGGTTTGGGGGTTTGTGGCTCCTCGGAGTCGCGCTCGAACTCCTCGCGGTTGCTCCGGATGCGAAGATCACCTGGCACAAATTCCAGGCCGCCTGGCAGATGCCCACGGCCACCGCCATGGCCTGCTTCGCCCTGGAGTACAGCTTTCCCGGGCGCTGGCTGAGCCGCCGCGTCGCGCCGCTCGTCGCACTTCCTTCGCTTCTCACCATTCTCATGATCCTCACCGGCATGGCAGGTGGGCTGTGGCGCCAGCTGGAGGTTGCACCGGATGGATCGATCGTGCGGCAATTCGCCACACCGGGCGCGATCCTGTTAGTTTTCGGGATCGGCCTGGTCCTGGTCAACATTGCGGCCTTCCTCTGGCTGTTCGTTCGCTCCCCGCGACATCGCTGGCCTGCGGCGCTGATGTTGTCCGGCGATATCGCAGCCCGCAGCCTGTACGGCTTGTACCAGTTGAATGCGGGACTGCTGCCCTCGCTCGCACTGCACGATGCTTTCATCACAGCACTGCTCCTTGACTGGACCATGTATGCACTTGCGCTGTTCGGCTTCCGCATCTTTGACCCGCTGCCCGCCGCGCAAGCCACGGCCCTCGCACAGATGCGGGAGGGAATGGTGGTCCTCGATTCAGCCTGGCGGGTAGCCAGCCTGAATCGTGCGGCTGTCAGGATTCTGGGCGTCTCGGCGGGACACGCCCGTGGCCGGACATTGGCAGAGTTCCTGCCGGCGTTTGGGGATCTCAGCAGCCAGCTGGCCGAGGCCGGGCCAGAAGCATCCGTTGCTGAGATCAGTCTGGGACCGGAGCCCAACACACGGCTCTATGCGCTCGACCTCTCGACCCTGAATGACTTTCGCGGGCCGACGATCGGGCACCTGCTCCTGCTGCGTGATGTGACCGAGCAGCGCCAGGCGCAGGCGCAGATCCTCGAACAACAGCGCATGCTGGCCACGCTGCAGGAGCGCGAGCAGTTGGCCCAGGAGTTGCACGACGGTCTCTCCCAAAACCTGGCATTCCTCAACCTGCAGGCTCAGGCCGTCCAGGTCTGCCTGCAGACCGGACAACAAGGCGCAGCCCAGGCCAACCTGGCCCACCTGGTGGAAACTTCACGCGACCTGCAGAGCGACATGCGCGACCTGATCGACAACCTGCTGACCGTCAGCCTTCCAACGGAGGGTTTCTGCGCCACGCTGCGCCAGATCGTGGCGCGTTTCGGAGCGCACGACGGGCTGACCGTGGAACTCGACATCGATGGCCCTACCGAGGCGCGCTGCGGTCCCAACATGCTGCCTCCGGACGCCGCGGTGCAGCTCATCCGCATCGTCCAGGAGGCGCTGGCAAACGTGCGCAAGCACGCCGGCAAGCCCGACCGGGTCCGCGTACGACTGGAGGCCACCGACGGCCTGCTGCAGTTGGCGGTCACTGATAACGGCGACGGCTTTGATCCGGCAACATGCAACGCCAATTCCCGGCACTTCGGCCTGCAGGTGATGCGCCAGCGCGCCGCGCACATCGGCGGCCGGCTGATCGTGCAATCGGAACCAGGCCAGGGCACGCGGGTCGAGGTGCGCGTGCCGCTCGGCCAACCGGCGTTGGGGACGGGTGCAAGACCTGCCCAGGCCCACGAACGGCACACCGCATTTTAGGGGCAGCGGGTGAAGGACGGAAACCTGTCCGGCGGCCAGCCCAGCTCCGAACCTTTCCCTTATGTCAAGTTATTATCTGGTCTGAACTGCTCTCAAGAGGGCTTGTGGCGGGTTAGTATGGTAGAATGTGCCGTGAGGCAATCGGCAATGACGCACCTACCCCCGACTGAAACGCCGCTGCGGCCGCACCGGTCTCGCCCCGCCATCGGCGTGCTGACGCACGGCGCCGGTGATCCCAACAGCCAGGCCGTTTGGGAAGGCGTGCAGAGCGCAGCGAGGGAACACGGCGCACATGTCATCTGCTTCCCCGGTAAACCCCTCTGCTCGCCCCACGGCTTCGAGGCGCAAGCCAATATCATCTATGAACTCGCTGGCCCGGAGAACGTGGACGGCCTGGTGATCTGGTCGGGCGCCCTCTGCCACCGGGTGGAGCTGCCAGTGATCACCGATTTTTGCTGGCGCTACCAGCCGCTCCCGATGGTCACCGTCGGGCATCCGCCCGTGGAAGGAATCCCGGGCGTCATGCTGGACAACTACCAGGGCATGCATGATGT
>CAYLZG010000229.1:0-4045 GCA_964387985.1 uncultured Anaerolineales bacterium
GTCCAGGTAGTCCTGGTACAGGTGCAGCCGCTGCCCGCCGGTCACCAGCTCGGTGCCGCGGAAGAGCAGGTCGAACGAGTTGGAGTAGCGTGGGTCGGCCGGGTTAGGATGGGTGTAGAACGGCCGCTTTCCCATCGGGTAGCCCGCGACGAACAGGAAGTCAGACCCATACTCTTCCTGCGCCCACTCGCCCAGCCAGCGTTCGTGTTGGGGCGCAAGGTCCGGCTCACCGCGGCAGTCCTCGCCCCACTTCTGCAGGATGAGCTCCTGTGCGTCCGGAAAGAAAATCGCGGGGAACTCCGGCAGTGCCACGGGCAGCCTGGCCTCCAGCAGCGCCAGTTCGGCCGCGTAGTGCGTCTCCAGGTGGGCCAGGATGCCGCGGATGACCTGCGTCAGCACGGCCATGACATCCCGGTGATCCCGGATGAACCCCAACTCGACATCCAGGCTGACGTATTCGTTGATGTGCCGGATCGTGTCGTGCGGCTCGGCACGGAAGACCGGCCCCACCTCGAAGACACGCTCGAATACGCCCACCATGATCTGCTTGTAGAATTGGGGGCTCTGAGCGAGATAGGCCTGCCGGTCGAAGTATTTGACGCCAAACACGTTCGCACCGCCCTCGGTCGCGGCCTCCACCAGCTTGGGCGTCTGGATCTCGGTGAAGCCGAGGCCGGTCAGTGTCGCGCGAAAGCCGGCCATGACGCCCGCGGACAGGCGAAACAGCGCACGCTTCTGGCCGTGGCGTAGGCCGACCACGGCATGATCGAGGAAGACCGGCAGTGAGGCCTTGACCTGCGGCTTGTTCAACGGAAACGGCAGCGATTCGCGCACGGGCGAGAGGACTTCGAATTGCGGGTTGCGGATTTCGACGCCCCCGGGCGCCTGTGGCTCGACCACCGCGTCGCCGGTCACCCCAAGTACTGTCTCCGGCAGGAGTCCGTCCAGGCTGGCGAGTTCTTCGGCCGTATCGATGACCACCTGGACCGATCCGCGGACGTCGCGGAGGATGAGAAAATTGATGCCGCCGAGCCGGCGCAGTGCATGCAGCCACCCTGCCAGCCGGACCCGCTGCCCGGCGTGCGCGTTGACCTCCGATGTATAGATGCGTTCCATGAGGCGCCCCCTGCGAGAAATGAAATACGCGCTCCCCATCCGCCAAGGACGAGGAGCGCGCTCGCGGTGCCACCTTGATTCGCCGGGAGCTCACACCCCCGGCCTCATCGGTCAACGCTGACCCTGCCAGATAACGGCTGGCGCCGGCATGAGCCTACGACTCCCCGGCGCCCTTCAGACAAAGGGCAGATCGTCTTTCGGCTCAGCAGCTCCGGAGTGTCTTTCCGGGTGAACACAGGCGGCATTCCCAGCACCGGCCGCTCTCTGGACTGCGTACGATCCCCGTACTCTCTCCATCAGCGCTTTATTCTTTGTGCCGTGCGAGAATATCACGCGTTGGGCGGGCTGTCAATTGCTACAGTTTAGCCATTACCTCTTCCAGCGCCTGCCGGCTCGGCCGCAGCTTCTCCTCCGGCAGATGCACCAACGGCGCCTCGGTATAGTGCAGCAGCTCATGCAGGTCGGGCCGCTCTTGCTGGTTGATGTAGATCAGCCCAGTGATGAATTGCTGGTTCTGCCGCGCGGACTCCAGCGTCTGGAACGCGTTGAGCTTGTTCGTCGGATCGTAGTCCGGGTCGAGCTTCTTGAGCACGACGCGCGAGCCATCGTGCATCGCGACCTCCATCTCACCCTCGTAATACCCGACGGTGATCTCCTCGTACGGCGGGATGAAGTTCAGCTCGTTCAGCGCGGTCTCCTTCTGCTTGCCCCACGAGTAGCTCTTGGTCGAGTCGTCGTGGTTGTTGAAGGTGACGCACGGGCTGATGATGTCGAGCACCGCGATCCCCCGGTGCGAGAACGCCGCCTTGAGCAACGTCTCCACCTGTCGCGGGTCGCCCGCGAAGGAGCGCGCGACGAAGGTTGCATTGGCCGCCAGCGCCTCCAGGCAGATGTCCAGCGGCGGCAGGTTGTTGAGCCCCGCATACTTCAGCCGCTGGCCCAGGTCCGCGGTTGCGCTGAACTGCCCCTTGGTCAGCCCATACACGCCGTTGTTCTCGACGATATAGACCATGGGCACGTTGCGGCGCACCGCGTGCTTGAACTGCCCGGTGCCGATCGAGGCAGTGTCGCCGTCGCCGCTGATGCCGATGACGGTCAGATCGCGGTTGGCGACCGCCGCGCCCGTGGCAATCGCGGGCATGCGGCCGTGCACGCCGTTGAATGCATGGCTCCACCCCATGAAGTAGGCGGGCGATTTCGACGAGCAGCCGATGCCGCTCATCTTAACCACCTGGGTCTGGTCCAGACCCAGCTCCCACGCCACATTGATGATGCGTTGGCCGATGGTGTCGTGCCCGCACCCCTTGCACAGGGTGGATGGCGCGCCCTTGTACACGGCCTTCTCCAGGCCCAGGTTATTGGTCCTCACGGCCGCAGCGGGCCGGCTGGTAGTTTCGGTAGTAACGCTCATCGCACCACCTCACAGTCCCTTCTGGATCTGTTCTGCAATCCACGCGGCGGTCAACGGCATGCCGTTGCAGCGCGCCACTGAGATGAGCTGCCCGCCGCACACCGGTTCCTCTGACAGCAGGATCTCGTGCAGCTGGCCGTCGAAGTTGTTCTCGACCACGAACACCCGCTCGTAGGTATGCATGAACTCGCGCACGGTGTCGTTGATCGGCAGCGCACGCAGCCGCAGGTAGGCTGTCTCGATGCCCTGCTGGGCCAACAGATCGCGCGCCTCCACGATGGCCGGGTGATTGGAGCCGAGGCTGATGATGCCGGCCTGGGCCGTCCCCGAACGGGGCAGATCGACCACCGGCGCGGGGACGAGCTTGCGCGCGGTCTCGAACTTCCGGCGCAGGCGCTTCAGGTTGTTCTCCCAGTCCTCCGGCCGCTCGCTGTAGGTGGCCATGTCGGTGTGGCCGGTGCCGCGGGTGAAGTATGCGGCCGCAGGATGGGGCATGCCTGGCAGGGTGCGCCAGGTGATGCCATCGCCGTCCACATCCTTGTAGCGGCCCCACGAGTGGCCCAGCTCCTGGATCTGTTCCAGGGAGAGCACCTTGCCCCGGTCCAGCGGCGCTTCAGGATACTGGTACTTCGGGCTGATCCATACGTTCATGCCCAGGTCCAGGTCGCTCAGCACCAGCACCAGCGTCTGCAGCCGCTCGGCCAGGTCGAGCGCAACGATGCCGAACTCGAACGCCTCGGCCGGGTCTGCCGGGAAGAGCAGCGGGTGACGCGTGTCGCCGTGGCTCATGAAGTAGGCGTCAGAAATGTCGCCCTGGCTCGTGCGGGTCGGCAGGCCGGTCGAGGGACCGATGCGCTGGATGTCCCAGATGACCGCAGGCACTTCGGCGAAGTAGGCCAGGCCCGCGAACTCGGCCATCAGATCCAGGCCGGGTCCCGATGTGGCGGTCATGGCCCGTGCGCCGGCCCACCCAGCGCCCACGACCATGCCCAGCGCGGCCAGCTCGTCCTCCGCCTGGATGACTGCAAAGTTGGCTTTGCCCGTCTCCGGGTCGGTGCGCAGCCTGGGCAGGTACTTGCTCAGTCCGTCCACCACGCTCGACGCCGGGGTGATGGGATACCAGGCCACAAAGCTGACGCCGCCGAAGATGGAGCCCAGCGCGGCCGATGTGTTGCCGTCCGCCAGAATCTTGTCCTCGTTGAAGCCCATCATGCGCTGCACGCGGTAAGGATCGGTTTTAGTCAGGTTCGCTTGCGCCCACTCATGTGCGCGGCGCACCATGCTCATGTTGAGCTCGATGGGCTTGGGCTTACCGTCGAAGTTCCACGTGATCGCGGCCTCGATCTCCCCCATGTCGATGTCGAGCAGGAAGGCCAGCACGCCTACATACACCATGTTGGCGATATAGTCCTTCAGCTCGAATGCCACGTTGGCTTCCTTGACCAGCTTGCCGACCGGCATCGGGTAGTAGGTGACATCCGGTCGCCGCGCCGCGATCGGCAGGGAGTCGTCGTACAG
>CAYLZG010000230.1:0-3991 GCA_964387985.1 uncultured Anaerolineales bacterium
AAGATATAGTAGGGCAGCGGCCGGATGATCATAGCGACCGTGTCGAAGGCCCGGGACCAGCGCTTGCGCGAGTAGTAGCCGGCCAACCCGCCCACGATATTGCCGGCGGTCCACGAGATGAATGTGGTGACCAGCAACAGGCCCGTCGTCCATGGCAGGGCTGCGCCGATCAGCTTACTCACCGGAGTGGGGAACTGGAAGAATGACACCCCAAAGTCGAAGCGGAAGAAGCGCCGCCAGAACGCGCCGTATTGCTCGAGCATCGAACCCTCGAGGCCGTACATCTCAGTCAGGTCCGCGACGATCTGGTCCATCGAGCCCGGATCCAGGCTCGAGCCGCGCGCCTGCAGTTCTGCAATCGTCCTGACCACGGGGTCGTTGGGCAGGAGACGGGGAATAAAGAAGACGGCCGTGATCCCCACGAAGATGACCAGGACATACTGCACGAGCCGTGGAATCAGGTAGCGTTTGATAAACGGCATGTTGTCCTCACCCCCTGTGGTCCCGCTCTCCTGTCGTACAGGAGAGCGGGAAGGGCGACATGATGTTATGGGCGGTCGCCCATGCGTGTGAGCCGGGCAACCACAAGGATCGATCCTACTTCCCGGTCTGTTCCAGGAAGGGCGTCATGTACTTGAAGGGCCCCCAGTGCGTGTAGGGCTGGCTGTAGGAGTTTTCGCTGCCGGGCCAGTTGGTCCAGTACTGTTCGTCCCAGGCAACGAAACCGATGTAACCGAAGGTCGGTATGCCGGGCATCTCGGTCACTGCAATCTTGAGGCCCTCGATGCCGACCGCCACCACGGCTTCGCTATCGGCAGGATCGGTCTCGCGCAGTTTCTGGATGACAGCATCCATCTCCGGGCTTGACCAGCGCCCCGGGTGCCCCGCGGGCACTTCGCCGATCGGGCGGATGTACGCCGAGTTCCAGTGATCGAGCACGCGGTAGAGGTCAGGCCCCGCGCCCCAGGGTTCCTGGGCGGGCCAGTCGCTCGAAAGCTCGAAGTCGCCGGTATTGTACAGATCGGCGCGCGATTCGGTGGGATAGGGCTGCGCATCGATGCCGAATTCCTGCCACTGCTGGGCCGCCGCGACCGCGTTGCGCGATCCCATATCGGTGGTCAGGTCGGTGTCGGTCAGGATTTCGATCTTCCAGGGCGTGCCATCTGGCAGCAGCCACTTGCCTTCCGCATTCTTCGAGAAGCCGTTCTTCACGAGCAACTTTTCGGCCACGTCAGGCGCATACTTGTACCACCCCAGGCCGAAGGCCTTGTCGAGGTATTCCTGGTCCTCGGGGAAGACATAACCCCGGCCCTTGGCATATTCGACCACGCGCGCGGGCGCGTCGGGATCGTAGGGCTGGAAGGTCTCGCCATTGCCGAGGTCCAGGGTGAACTCGGACAACCACGCCTCCATCGGTGCGATGAAGTTCTCGGGGTAGGAACCGAGCGACGGGATGTGGACCGGGCTCATGGCCCCGCTGCCATCGACCGCCATGCCAAGGTACTCGGCAATGTCGATCGCCAGTACGAGCGCCCAGCGGACCTCGCGGTTGTCGTACGGGGGCACGGTGACATTGAAGGCAATCCCGGTGATGGCCGGGTCATTGTTCACAACCCAGGGATAAGCCGGCTGATAGGCCCGCGACGTGTCGGACTGCGCCAACACGGCCTTGAGCCCGTCGGACGAAACGTTCACCACGTCGGCCTGGTGGGTCAGTTGGGCGAGGATCTTGGCGCCTTCGTTGGCGAAGTACTGGAAGACGATGTACTTGGGTTTCGGTTCGCCGTACATGATGCCCGTCGGGCTCTTGTCCCAGTCGGCTCGTTTCTCCCAGATGGTCCAGAACCCGGCTTCATCGTAACTGTGCAGTTTGTAAGGCCCTGTGCCAACGAATGGGTTGAACTCGAAAGTGACCGGATCCTCCACGCCTTCGAAGATGTGCTTCGGCATGATCCAGGTGCAGCCCCAGCGATCGAGGAACGTCGTGTGGAACCGCGAGTTCGGTCCCTTCAGCTCGAACACGACCGTGTAATCGTCGGGCGCAGAGACGGATGCGACATTGTCCACAAAGAGGGGATGAGCGTTGAAGCCCTCATACTTGATGAGCGTCTCGACCGTAAAGACGACGTCGGCCGATGTGAACGGCGTGCCGTCATCCCATGCGACACCCTCGCGGAGTGGAATCTCCAGGCGGGTGAAGTCTTCGTTGTAGATCGGGTCGCCCGCGGCGAGACCGTTGATGATCTCGCCTGTGGCGAAGTCGACCGACCACAGCGGTTCATTGGCGAGCGGCTGTGTGCCGCGATCCCGCCACTTCCAGCCAACCCAGTCGTTGAAGTTGCTGGGGGAGCCCACGCGCCCTGTCAGGATATCCACGATCATCGTTTCGCTGCGGGGCAGGACACCCAAGACGGCAGGCGCCTCTTCCTTTTCTACGGGAGGCGGGGTTGCCGTAACGACGACCTCTTCCTGGACGACCCGGGTGACCTCGACGGCTGCGCCCTCGACGATCTGGGTCTCCTTCACGATGCGGGTCACTTCGACGGGCGCCTGAACCTGGGTTGCCGGCGCTACACAGGCGGTGAACAGTGCGAGCACTGCCAACAGGGGCAAAAGCTTCTTCATCATCTTGTCCTCCGATTCCTCATTGATGGTAGGTAGACAGACTGGCAAGTGCGGGTTTGGACGCGCGTCACCTCCCTTCAGCCTCTGTGGTTGGCCACGGGCCGGCAAGAATTGCGTATCACCAGTTCGGTGGGCATTTCGCAGACACTTTCTGCAGACGGCTGCCCGCTAATCAGCCGGACTAGCAGCTCGGTCGCGGCATAGCCCATGCGGTCGATGAACTGGTCGATGGTAGTGAGGGGCGGATTGGAGTAGGTGGCTTCGGGGATATTATCGAATCCGATGATCGAGAGGTCATCGGGCACGCGGCGGCCCAACTCGTGCGCCGCATCGATGGCCCCGAAGGCTGCCTGGTCGTTGGCGGCAAAGATGGCGGTCGGGGGCTGCGCCAGGGCCAGCAGCTGCTTCGCGCACGCATATCCCGATGCGCGGGTGAAATCGCCGGTCGCAATCAGGCTGGGGTCCGCTGGCAGGCCCGCCTGAGCCAGGGCAGCCCGATAGCCGGCCAGGCGCTGCTCGCCGCTCAGCAGGTCGGGCCGGCCCGTGATGAAGCCGATGCGTGCGTGTCCAAGGCCGATGAGATACTCCATGGCGGACACAGCGCCGGCATGATTCGCAGCGATGACCGATATGCAGCCCGGGCAATCGCGATTCGGATCGACGGCCACGACGGGCGCAGTGGTAGAGAAACGGGTCGCCGCAGGCGTTACGAGAATCACGCCGTCGGTGATGCTGCCGTTGAGCAGGGAGACGTAGTGCTGTTCGCGCTCGGCCTTCGAGGGCCGCTTGCTGCTGCCGCTGGTGTAGGCCAGCAGGTCATAGTCGAACGCGATGATGGCCTGGTTGATGCCCTTGATGACCTGGATGCAGAAGGAGTCTTCCAGCTCGGGCATGATGAGCCCGATGACGCCGGTGCGGTGGCTGCGCAGGCTGCGGGCGGCCAGGCTGGATGTGTAGCCCAACTCTGCGATGACCTCGCGCACCTTCCGATAAGTCTCGGGCGATACATCGTCCTTGTCGTTGAGCACGCGCGAAACCGTCGTAACGCCCACGCCGGCAGCGCGTGCGACATCCTGGATGGTGACGTTTCTCGTCCGTGCCATGGGGATGGCTCCGTAGGGTTGGCCTGCAATCGAGTTGCGCAGTTCCGGAATCGTTTCCGGTATCCTTTCCGATGATAGCAGACCGCGGAGCGTTTGTCAATAGGGGTTTTGCAGGATTTCAGGAATTCCAGCGGAACCAGACCCGCTCGGACTCCACGCAGTATCCGGCGGCGCGTGCGGCAGCCTGCATGGGCAGGTTTTCGCTGCTCGTGCCCAGCACCGCGCGCGTCGCGTCACGTGCCGCCAGCAGGCGCATCCCGGTG
>CAYLZG010000231.1:0-3845 GCA_964387985.1 uncultured Anaerolineales bacterium
GCCAGCCACTGGCCGGCCAAGGCCACCGCGGACTGCGCATCGACACCCAGCGCATCCGCGCCCACGTACTCGCGCACCTGCTCGCTCACCGGCCCGCCGCCGATCATTACCTTCACCGGCAGCCCGGCAGCCTTGAGCGCAGCCACCGTCTCCTTCATCGGGTCGAACGAGATCGTCAGCAGGCCCGACATGCCCACCACCGCCGCCCCGGTCTCCTTGACCGCGGCCACGAACTTCGCGGGCTCCACGTCCACGCCCAGGTCCGTCACCTCGTAGTTCGCCCCGCGCAGCATGGTCACCACGATGTCCTTGCCGATGTCGTGGATGTCGCCCTTGACCGTGCCCATGACGACCTTGCCCTTCGCCGGGCCGCTCGAACCCCCCTGCGCGGCCAGGTCTGCGGCGGCAACCTTAAAGATCTCACCCGCCATGATCAGATCGGAAAGGTAGTACTCCCCGGTCTCGAAGCGTTCGCCGATCAGGGTCATGCCCTCCCGGCACTCGTCCAACAGCCGGCTCGGGCTGACGCCCGCGGCCAATCCTGCCTTGACCAGGTCCTGGACCTTCATCTCGTCCAGGTCGGCCATCGCTTGCGCTAACGCGCCCGTCAGTTCGCTCGCCATTGTGCTTCTCCTTTACAGTGGTTTGAGGTGTTGCTAGATCGTGCCGTGCTTGCCGTGGAACGGGCAGCGATCGGCCATGGTGCAGTAGTCGCAATGGGTGGCGCCGGGCACGCCCATGGGATGGCGCCCGATGCCGGCCATCAACGAGAGGGACTTGATCGGCTTCATGAGGAGCGATTCGGTCAGCGACACGCCGATCTGCGTCGCGTCCAACAGGTCAAAGATCACCGCCTGATCCTTAACGGACCATTCCGATTCTCCAGGCGACAGATAGGTGCTGATGTGCAGGCGCTGGCTGGCCGCGTCCATCTCCAACTGCCGGTAGAACAACTGGCTCAGTTGCCCAACGGCCAGCGAGCCCAGCTGGTCGAGCAGCATGCCCCGCACCGCCTCGCCGCGATCCCGGTGCTCGTGGCTGCGCTCGGTGATCTTCGGCCCGATCGTGCAGACGCCGATGGCCAACTGCTCCGCGCCGCCCATCACCGTCGTCACCGGCCCGTTGCCGATGCGCGTGCCGCCGGCCAGGATCACCTTCTCGTGGCGCATCTCCTGCACCGAGAAGGTGTCCCAGGCGACTGCCGGCTCGATCAGCTCCGCGGCCTCGCGGAAGGTCGCGTCAAAGACTTCGGCCATGCCCGGCCGGCGCAACACCCGGGCATAGGTGTGCCCGTAGTCCTGCATGAATCCGGCCTGGTCCAGGCTCACGCGCCAGTCACGGCTGATCTGCATGTTCTGTCCCCTCATGATGATGGTGGTGATGTGGGAGCGGCACGTTCTCGACCGTCGCGCCCCAGTGCCCCGCGACTGCCGCCGCCGCGGCTGCGGTCAGCCCGGCCAGGCGCTCGGCCGGGAGGCCGTAGACCAGGACGTTCAGTGTGACCGGCATCTCGGAGAGGCCGGACGGCGTGCCACCGGTGACGGTCGCGCCATGTTGCGGACTGACCACGCTGACGCGCAGGTACTCGCCCCCATCGAACAACGCCAGCAGCTTGATGTGGCCGATCACGACATGGGGGGCGGCGCGGTTGCGGCCGGCCGCGTCGCTGCTCGCCTGGCTACCGGCCTCCGCGCACAGACGGGCCAGTCCGGCCAGGTAGTCGGAGAACATCGCGGCCCACTCCCCGGGCGAGAGCGACCGGGGCAGCGTCCAGCGCTGCTGAAGTGCGTACGGCTCGAGGCCGGGTAGACCCGCGTCGAGCTTGAGGCTCATGGCAGCAGCCCTGCGACGAGGTCCGGCGGCAGCTCGCTGCCCAGCGCCAGGCAGTAGAGCGGCGCACGATCGTTGACGGCCCGTGTGAGGGTCGTTGCCTCCGCCAACTCCTCTGCGGTTGCGAGATCGGCCTTGGAAATCACCAGGCAGTCGCCCTGTCGTATGCCCGCGGCGATGAGCGGCTCCAGCACTTCCAGCAGCATGGGGAGGCGCAGCGGATCGAGCACCGTCACCCAGCGCACGCTTTCGAGCGGCCGGCCCCGGTAGTACGGGAGTGCTGTGAGCACGTTCTTGGGATCCGCCGCGCCGGACGGCTCGACGACGACGAAGTCAACGTCATACTCCGCGTCCAGTGTCTGCAGCGTGGAGACCAGATCGGCGGTCAGGGTGCAGCAGATGCAGCCGTTGAAAAGCTCCCAGACGTTGAGGTCGAGCTGCCGCATCAGTTGGTTGTCGATGCCGATCTCGCCGATCTCGTTGATGATCATAGCAGCCTTGCGCCCTCGCGCCTGCGCGGCGCGCGCCAGGCTGAGGATCAGCGTTGTCTTTCCTGAACCCAGGAATCCGTTGACGAGCAGCAGGTGCATGAAGTCTTCCTTGAATAGGTGGCCGAGGGGTATTGACAACCCGGTGGTGTTACTATACACTTATATATATAAGATGTCAAGTGCCATCGGGCACGAAGCGACCATGAGTTTGACGAGCCTTGCGCTCGAGAGTAGACTTTCGACATCTCTTTTTCCGTATCGCCGAGGCACGCTGTGAACACCGTTCGCGTTGAGGAGTTACAAGGCAAGTCCCGCCTGGACCGTGACTCGTACGAACCAGCCTACGCACAGATCGTGCGCATCCTGAGCGAGGAGATTGCATCGGGGCGCTACCGGCCCGGCGATCAACTGCCCTCGGAATCTCAGTTGTGCGCCCGCTTCGACGTCAGCTCCATGACCATCCGCCGTGCCATGAACATCATGGTGGATCGCGGGACGGTGATCGCATCGCAGGGCAAGGGCGTGTTCGTGCGCGGCCTCGACATGGGCGAAGCTGCGTTCAGGCTGCGCGAACGGAACGACGCGGGCGTGCGCGCGCCCTTCGCAGCCGCTCAGCGGGAGGTCAGGCTTCTCCAGGCAGCGATCCTGCCGGCAGACGACCGGGTGGCCCGCAAGCTGGAGATCACTCAGGGCAGCCGGGTCATCTATCTTCGCCGGCTGGTGCACATCGCGGGCGATCCGGTCATGTATCACCGCGAATATCTTCGCTATGACCCCCGCCAGCCGTCCGTCGAAGCCGAGCTCCAGATCACCTCGCTGGAGGGGCTGTTCCGCGGGCAAGATGGGCAAGGCCTGCGCCGGGGCGATCTGATCGTCGAGGCGGTCATGCTCACCGAGGAAGAGGCCGAGATCCTGCAGTGCCCCGCAGGCTCGCCCGCCTTCTGCCTGGAGCACATCTTCTACGATTTCGAGAACCGGCCGGTCGCCTGGGGCCGGTTCATCTGCCGCGCGGACCGTTACAGCCTGGTTGGCCGCATCGGCGCCGACATTTCGTGAGTGTGGAGCTGCATCATGCGTGACGAAGTGAGGGCAAGACTCCGCGACGCGGTCGCCGATCTCGAGGAGAACGAGGTGCTGGCGACCGTGCGCGCCTGCATCGATGCGGGCGACGACCCGGCCGCGGCCATCGCGGCCTGCGAGGAAGGCATGCGCCTGGTCGGCGAGCGCTACGAGCAGCACGAGTACTACCTGTCCGGCCTGATCATGGCGGGTGAGATCTTCCGCGAGGTGCTGGAACTGGCCCAGCCCGCGCTGCAGGCGAGCCTGGCCGGTCACTCGAGCGGCAAGGTGTTGATCGGTACGGTCCAGGGCGACATCCACGACATCGGCAAGGCCATTTTGCAGATCGCGCTGCGCTCCTACGGCTTCGAGGTGGAGGACCTCGGCGTCGACGTGCCGCCGCAGGTCTTCGCCAGGCGGGCCGCAGTGTGGCAGCCCGACATCGTGGGACTCTCCGGCCTTCTC
>CAYLZG010000232.1:0-3818 GCA_964387985.1 uncultured Anaerolineales bacterium
CACCGGCCCGAGGTGGTGTTCCACGCGGCCGCGCACAAGCATGTCCCGCTCATGGAAGACAACATTGCAGACGCCATCAGCAACAACGTCCTGGGCACGCTGCGGATGGTCGAAGCCAGCGTCGCGGCCGGCGCGGACCGCTTCGTCCTGATCTCCACCGACAAGGCGGTCAACCCCAGCAGCATCATGGGCGCGACCAAGCGCGTGGCCGAGCTGATCGTCCAGCGGGCCAGCCGGCACACCGGCCGCGCGTTCGTCGCGGTGCGCTTCGGCAACGTGCTCGGCAGCCGCGGGAGCGTCGTGCCTTACTTCCAAAAGCAGATCGCCGCGGGCGGGCCGGTCACGGTCACCCACCCGGAGGTGAATCGCTATTTCATGACCATCCCCGAGGCCGTGCAGCTCGTGCTGCAGGCCGCGACCATGGGGCGTGGGGGCGAGGTCTTCGTGCTCGACATGGGCGAGCCGGTGCGCATCGTCGACCTGGCGCGCGACCTGATCCGCCTCTCAGGGCTGGAGCCGGAGCGGGATATCGAGATCGCCTTCACTGGCCTGCGGCCGGGCGAGAAGCTGTACGAGGAGCTGTTCGCCGCGACGGAGGATTATGGCCCAACCGAACACGAGAAGATTCTGCGATTCACCAACGGCAAGGGTCCTGTGGGAGAAGGCGCAGAGGACCACTTCAGTGCGCAGATCGAGATTCTGCTCGAGGCGGCCCGCCGCGGGGAGTCCGGGATGATGCACGCGGCGCTGCACGACCTGGTACCGGAGTTCAGCTCGGCGGAGCGGAGGCCGGTTGAGAAAGCCTGACAGGGGGTTGTCGATTTTCTGCACGGGTTGGTCGGAGAGGATGCGGGGCGCCTGGCGGCCGCGCTGCGGGGGCGGGTGTAGACGCCGGCGGCGATTCAAGACCGCGGGATAACACCTGCCAAGGCAGGTTGCGACGAGCGCCCCCAGGAGGAGCGCAGCTCTCGCAGCCAGTTATCGATACTTTCGCCCAAAAAAGAGGGAGTGCTCGATGAGCCTCCCTCTCTTTTTGGGTGCAGGCGATGCTCAGCTCAGCCGCAGGCTGACGAGCGCATTCTGCACGCTGTCGTCCGGGCTGACGTTGTACTGCACGTCAGCGATGTTGCCGGCCTCGTCGACCAGGAAGTGCGAGCGGACGATGCCCATGTAGGTCTTGCCGTACATGCTCTTCTCGCGCCATACGCCGTAGGCCTGCGATGCGGTGGTCTCGGTGTCGGCCAGCAGCTTAAACGGCAGGTCGAACTTGGTCCTGAACTTCGCATGGCTCTTCTCGCCGTCCGGGCTGATGCCGAAGACGACCGCGTTCTGCTCCTGGATCGTCACGTAATTGTCGCGAAAGCCGCAGGCCTGGGCCGTGCAGCCAGGGGTGTCGTCCTTGGGGTAGAAGTACAATACCACGCGCTGGCCTCGCAGGTCGCTCAGCCGCACCGTGCTCCCATCGTCGGCCTTCAGTTCGAAGTCGGGCGCCGGGGTGCCCGCCACCGGCACGTCCGCCGGAATCTCCACTGATTTCTTCGCCATCTCTTGCTTCCGATCAGGGCCAGATGCCGCGCTGCTGGACAGCCCCAGCCACCTTGTCCACGGCCAACATCATGGCGCCAAGACGCATCGGAACGCCCTGCGCCTTGGAATAGTCCCACACGCCGGCGAAGCTGCCCTTCATGATGGCGGTGAGCCTTTGGTTGACCTCTTCCTCTTCCCAGTAGTAGTACGCCAGGTTCTGCACCCACTCCAGGTAGCTGGTGGCAACGCCACCGGCATTCGCCAGGATGTCAGGCACGAGGATGACGCCCTTCGCCTCCAGGATCTCGTCGGCTTCGCGGGTCGTGGGGCCGTTGGCGCCTTCGACGATGTACCGCGCGTGCAGGCGGTCGGCGTTGTCCCCGCGGATCTGGTGCTCGAGCGCGGCCGGGACCAGCACGTCGGTCTTGGTTTCGAGAAGCTCTTCGTTGTTGATGCGGTCGACGGCGGAGGAGGTGTAGCCTTCCAGCAGGCGCCGGGGATGCGCGGCCACGGCCTTGTCGATTGCGGGCAAGTCCAGTCCATTGGGGTTGTACAGGCCACCGCTGACGTCGCTGACCGCAACAATCTTGCAGCCCATCTCGTGCAGGATGCGCGCGGCCCAAGAGCCGACGTTGCCGTAGCCCTGGACTGCAACCGTCGTGTCCGATGTAGCGCGGCCTATGCGCTTCAGGAGCTCGCCGGTGACGATGGCCACGCCGCGACCGGTGGCTGCCGTGCGGCCCTTCGAGCCACCCATGCCGAGCGGCTTGCCGGTCACGAGCTCGAGCATCTGCGTGCCGCCGATCATGCTGGCGGTGTCCGCGATCCAGGCCATGACCTGCGGGTTGGTGTTCACATCGGGTGCAGGGATGTCGCGCTTGCCGCCCAGGATGGGCAGGATCATCGCGGTGAAGCGGCGGGTCATGCGCTCGATCTCGCCCTGGGACATGCCGGTCGTGTCGACCTGGATGCCGCCCTTGGCGCCGCCATAGGGGATGTTAACCACCGCGCACTTCCAGGTCATCATGGCCGACAGGGCCTTGACCTCGTTGAGGTTGACATCCGGATGATAGCGGATGCCACCCTTGCAGGGGCCACGCACCGAAGAGTGTTGCACGCGATAGCCCTTGAAGACCTTGACCGTGCCGTCATCCATCTTGACCGGGACGGCCACAGTCAATTCGCGCTCGGGCTCACGCAAGATGGCGTGGAGACCCGGATCTAGGTTCAACCGTGCCGCGACATCGTCGAGGGAGCCGAGGACGGTATCCCAAAGGTCCTGCTTTGCCGGTTTCTCACTGACTGGGTTCTGCATCGATACCTCCAACTTTCTGGCGCCTTTGCCGAAAGGGTGATAGAGATCCGCAAACGATGGGCGCTCTTCTGGAGTTCTATGATAGACGCGTCCTCGAATACTTGCAATTTAGCGGCACTTCGTATATACTGTGATCAATCGGATTGATCCGATAAATCTGAAGAATTGCCCTGGGGAAGGGCCAACCGATGATCACGACCCGCATCGATTCTGAGTTCCTGCGGTACCTTCTGAAGCAGGAGTGCACGCCGGGCACAAAACTGCCGTCGCTGGACGAGATCTCCAACGAGATCGGCATCAGCACGGGCAAGCTCCGCGAGCAGTTCGAAGTCGCGCGCGTGCTGGAGCTGGTCGAGGCGAGCCCGCGGCGAGGCATCCGCTGCCTGCCCTACAACTTCACGCCGGCTGTGCGGCTGGGCCTGATGGCCGCGCTCGCGTTGGATGCAGGCGCGTTTCGTGCGTATAGCACCCTGCGCATTCACCTGGAGACGGCCTTCTGGGATGAGGCGGTTGCGCTGCTGGCGGACGAGGACAAGGCGGAGCTGCGCCGGCTGGTGGATGCCGCGCACGCCAAGCTGAACACCGAGCGCATCCAGATCCCCTATCCCGAGCACCGCGCGTTCCACCTGGCCATCTACCGCCGGCTCGAAAACCCCTTCGTGCTCGGCCTGCTCGAAGCCTATTGGGACGCATACGAGGCGGTCGAGCTCAACACTTACGCCGACTACGCATATCTGCAAGAAGTATGGTCGTACCACGAGCGCATTGCGGACGCGCTACTGGCTGGCGACCCGGAGCTGGGCAAGGAGCTGCTGGTACAACACATGCAGCTGATCGATAAGATGGGCGTGTCCCACGAGGTATCCGACACCCTCAAAGAACTCCAAGGAGCAGCGATATGAGTATCGCAGAACAAGAGGCCCCCGCACCCGTGGCGAAGCAGGGGGAAGTGATCAACAACTTCTCGTTGAACATC
>CAYLZG010000233.1:0-3777 GCA_964387985.1 uncultured Anaerolineales bacterium
CATGAGCCAGGACATCATCCGGTTGGAACACAGGAAACGCATTGCCCTGATCGCGCACGACAACAAGAAACAGACTCTCCTCGAGTGGGCAAGCTGGAACAAGAGTCTGCTGGCCGAACATGACCTGTATGCCACCGGCACCACCGGCAGGCTGCTGGAAGAGCTGCTGGGCACCCCGATCCACAAGTTCCAGAGCGGCCCCCTGGGCGGCGACCAGCAGATCGGCGCCAAGATCGCGGAAGGCGAGATCGATTTCATGATCTTCTTCTGGGATCCGCTCACAGAGCAGCCTCACGACGCCGACGTGAAGGCATTGCTGCGCATCGCGGTTGTCTGGAACATCCCGGTCGCGTGCAATCGTGCGACAGCGGATTTTCTGATCTCATCGACGCTGATGACCGGTGAATACGAGCGGCTGATCACCGATTATCAATCGTACCGGGAACGGCAGGTCGCTTCCCTGGTGGACGATGCAACGGCCGCAAGGGTCGCGCGTCCACCCCACGCAATACCATCTCAGGTGGCTGAGGCTGAGGCCAGGCCTGAGCCTGAATCGCGGGCCGATCCTCCCGCGACCCAGGGCGGAGGTGTTTGACCGGGTAGTCGGGCAGCATCTGTCCGGTCTTTGACTGGTCGTCGCATCTGTGGTTGAATAAAGGGTAAACCCTAAACAAAAGAGCGCACAATGAAGACGCCGTACGCCCAACAACGCAATTCCCGCCAGCACAATACATCGGCTCTCCTGATGGATCTCTGGCTCAATGCACCGCTATCCAGGGCGATGCTCGCCCAGCGAAATGGCCTGACCAAGGCCACGGTCTCGGCGATCTGCGACGAACTCGCCGCACTGAACGTTATTTGTGATGCGGGACAAGATCGCACGAGCATCGGGAGGCCGGGCAGCCTGCTCGAGCTCAATGCTCTCGGACGCGGCACGGTTGGGCTGGAGATCAGCACCAATTACATTGCTGTCATCCTCGCGGATCTCCGCGGCGAAACCCTATGGCGGCAGATCATCCCCAGCACTGCAAACGCCAAACAAGAAACGGTATTGTCAAAGGCCGAGGCGCTGCTGGCGTCCGCCATCGAAAATGCGCAGCAGCGCGCCCTGCCCCTGCTAGGGATCGGCGTTGCCGCGCCGGGCATAGTCGACTCGCAGCGTGGGGTGATCGTGCGCGCCGCCTCACTGGGATGGAAGGAGACCGAGCTCAAGGAAAGATGGGAAGCTCGCTTTCTCCTGCCGGTGATGGTGGAGAATAAGGCCCGTTCCGCCGCGATGACTGAGGCCCTGCGCGGCTCTGCCCGGGGCGTCCGCAACTTCGTCTATGTGAGCATCGGAACCGACATAGGATCGAGCCTCGATGCCGCCGTCATGATCGATGGCGTCCTGTTTCGCGGCGCCCATGGGCTGGCGGTCAATGCCGGGCACATGATCCTGGATCCCGATGGCGAATTGTGCGCTTGCGGGCAGCGGGGGTGCTGGCGGGCCCAGGCGGACGTGGCGCGCGAGACGGCACTGGTCAAGGCGCGGCTGGCACAAGGCGTGCAGAGCGTGCTGCGTAACGCCTCGGAGGAGGAGTTACAGAATCATCGCGTCATCCACCAGGCGGCGTTGGACGGCGATCCGCTGGCTGGGGAGGTATTCAAGAACACGATTACGTACAGCCACGCGCCCGGCATTCTCAACCTGATCCACCTCTTCAATCCGGAACTGGTGCTCCTGGGATATGCCAGTGCCGTTCTTCCGGATGAGTTCCTGCGGCGGATGGAAGCTCTAATGGAAAACCCCGACTTCAGCATTGCAGAAGCTGTCCGCAAGGAGCTCAGGGCGCGCGGCCTTACCCCGCCGGACATCCGGCTCGCAAGCTACGAGCCATACACATCCCTGCTGGGCGCAGCAATGCTGCTGGTGGATGCCTTCCTGCGAGAGCCACCCGCCCCGCAGACCTAACGCACAGTGTGCGTCGGTTACTGACGTCACTAAGTAAGGGCAGGTCTTGCACCTGCCCGATTTGATTTGAAAGGAGCTGTTATGCAAGCAGACATCGGGCTCATCGGCCTCGCCGTAATGGGACAGAACCTGGTCATGAACATGGCCGACCACGGATTCACGGTGGCCGTCTACAACCGGACGACCTCCGTGGTGGACGAGTTTGTCAACGGTCCCGCCAAAGGCATGAGCATCATCGGAACGCACTCGCTCGAAGAGATGGCCTCCCTGCTGAAGACGCCGAGGCGGGTCATGATGTTGGTCAAGGCCGGCAAACCCGTCGATGATTTCATCGACAAGCTGATCCCGGTCCTCGAGCCGGGCGACATCATCATCGATGGCGGCAACTCAAACTACGACGACACGATCCGCCGCGCGGCCTACGTCGAATCAAAGGGCCTGCTCTACATCGGCACCGGCGTGTCCGGCGGCGAAGAAGGCGCGCGCCATGGCCCGTCCATCATGCCTGGCGGCTCGCCGGCTGCCTGGCCCCACGTCAAGCCCATCTTCCAGGCCGTCGCCGCGAAGGTGCCCGAAGGCGACCCCAACGGATCGCCCTGCTGCGACTGGGTGGGCGAAACCGGCGCCGGGCACTTCGTCAAGATGGTGCACAACGGCATCGAATACGGTGACATGCAGATCATCGGCGAAGCGTATCAGCTCATGAAGGACGGCCTCGGGATGACGAACGAGGAGATGACCAGCGTCTTCGCGCGGTGGAACACGGGCGATCTCGAGTCCTACCTGATCGAGATCACGCGCGACATCCTGGCATTTCGCGATGAAAATGGCCAGGCCGTCGTGGACTACATCCTCGACAGCGCGGGCCAGAAGGGCACCGGCAAGTGGACGGTGGTCTCGGCCCTGGACCAGGGCACGCCGTTGACCCTGGTGGGCGAGGCTGTCTTCGCCCGGTTCCTCTCCTCGCTGGTCAACGAGCGAGCTGCAGCCGCTGCGGCGATGGGCCGGCCCTACGGGGAGATTGACGACGATCGGGAGGCCTTCCTGGCCGATCTCGAACGAGCCGTGTACGCCGCCAAGATCATTTCGTATGCCCAGGGCTACATGCTCATGAGCGCGGCGGCGAAGGCGTATGGATGGAACCTGAACCTCGGCGGGATTGCCCTCATGTGGCGGGGCGGATGCATCATCCGGTCGGTCTTCCTGGGCAAGATCAAAGAGGCCTACGACGTCGATCCCAACCTCGCTAACCTCCTTCTGTCGCCCTACTTCACCGAGGCGGTGGTGGCTGCCGACGGGGCATGGCGTCGTGTCGTATCGGCTGCGATCCAGTCGGGGATACCGGTTCCGGCCATCAGCAGTGCTTTATCGTTCTACGACGGCTATCGCAGCGCGCGCCTGCCCGCCAACCTGACCCAGGCCCAGCGCGATTACTTCGGGGCACACACCTATGAGCGCACGGACGCGGCCCGCGGTGAGTTCTTCCACACCAATTGGACAGGCCGCGGCGGCGACGTCACGGCACGCACCTATCAGGCGTAGCTCGTCTCATGCACCTGGACATGCCGTGCCTGACCCCTGCGACGCCGGTCGCGTGAGCCAGGCAAGGCGTTCGAAGTGCCGGTTGACCAGGATCCCGCCGTTGTTGGCGGCGATCCTGGCGCCGGTGCGGCGAGGGCCGTCCAACCTTATAGCTGGTATTGCTCTTTGACCAGGTCGTAGAGCCCCGCTTTTTTCAAGGCCTTTACGGGGGCCGCGAAGGTGGCGGTCGCCGTTCCAGGGTAGCGCCCGATTTCCAGTCCGCCTGCAATGGTCAGGCGGTTTTT
>CAYLZG010000234.1:0-3611 GCA_964387985.1 uncultured Anaerolineales bacterium
GCATTGACCAGGCCCTCACCCAGCACCGTGACGATCGCAATGGCCAGCAGGAGGGAAGGGAATGCGAGCAGAACGTCCATGAACCGCATGATGATGTTGTCAGTCCAGCCGCCGACAAATCCTGCCAGTGCGCCGAGGCTGGCGCCAATCAGGATCGCAAAGCCGACTGTCGTGAACCCCACCATCAACGAGATGCGCGAGCCATACACCACGCGGCTAAAGAAGTCGCGCACGTTACCGTCGGTGCCGAGGATATGCTGGGGCTGATCTGCAGGGCAGCCCAGGATGTGAATGCACGGTGCCTGGCGCTTCTTCACCGCTTCTTTTCCGATGAGCACCTGGGTTGGGTCATACGGCGCAATTGCAGGCGCGAAAATGGCGACTAGAACCAGGATCAGCAGGATTGCCATGCCGGCAATGGCTGATTTGGTGCGGAAGAGCGCGCGCATGGCGTCTTGTCCCGGGCTGCGAGGTGGGCGGGTGATGATTACGTCGGACTCGACGCTCGCCGTGGGTTCAATAGCTGTCATCTTTGGCTTTCTCATCCCAGCCGGACGCGGGGATCCAGGAATGCGTACAGCAGGTCCACGAATAGATTGATAATGACATAGGCGGCGGCAATAATGAGGGTGAACCCCTGCACGATCGAGTAGTCGCGCGCCTGAATGGCGTCAAACAAGATGCGGCCGACGCCGGAAAGGTTGAAAATCGTCTCTGTCAGCACTGCGCCGCCGAGCAAGCTACCCAGGGAGAGGCCGATGATCGTAACCACCGGAATGAGTGCGTTGCTCATGCCGTGGCGCATCACAACTCCTCGTTCGCGCAACCCTTTCGCGCGCGCGGTCCGGACATAATCAAGCCCCAGGACATCCAGTAAACTGGAGCGAGTCATGCGCGCAATAATGGCGAGCGGAATGGTGCCGAGCGCCGCGGCCGGGAGGATCATGTGCCGGGCAGTGTCTGAGAATACTGTCCAGTTTAGGGTGACCAGGCCGTTGAATAAGTGCATATTTGACAGGAAGCTGAGCAGTGAGTCGAGAAGACCAGGTTGAAGATTCAGGTTCCAGGCCTCCTGCAGGGAAGGCACGATCAGCCCGGGCGAGTTGCGGCCTGACGGCGGCAGCTGAAAAGGTGTGTCCTTTAGCGCTAGCCCAAAGATATAGGCCAGCATCAGCCCCAGCCAGAAGACAGGCATCGAGACGCCGATGTTAGCGACCACCATGGTCGCAACGTCGATGATGGAATTGCGCTTGTATGCAGACCACATGCCGGCAAAAATGCCGACGACTGTGGCGAAAGTCAGCGCACACAGAGATAGCTCAATAGTGACAGGCAGCCGCTCCATCATGATTTGTGTAACGGACCGGCCGTAGCGGAAGGATGTGCCGAGGTCGCCTTGAAAGACATCACTGATGTAAATGGCAAACTGGGTGGGAATCGGTTCGTTGAGGCCGTACCGCACGTTGAATGCGTCGCAGATCTGGTCGGTCGCTTTTTCGCCTAACATTGCGCGACAAGGATCGCCGGGCAGCAGGCGCGCCAGGGCAAAGGTGACAAAAAGAATGCCGAGCAAGACGGGGATGGCAGCCAGCAGGCGCTGGCCGATGAATCGGAACATGGCTGCTCCAGAACATTTTTACGGGCGACCGGGCGGCAAGATTGCACCTGCCGCCCAGTCGCCCGTACAGGCATAATGGATCCGGCATGGCAGGGGCGGCCGGCTGGCCGCCCCTGCTGTATGGAGTTTATTCAGCCGGCGGCGCGTTCAGGAACTGCCCGAGCAAGCCGGAGAAATAAGCGAAGCTGCCTTCGCGGCCCTTGTGCAGCGGATGCGCAGCATCCCACTGCACGGCATAGGACAGGATTACGTCCTTGGCATCCAGGTCACTGCCGTCATGGTACTTCACGCCCTCGCGGAGCTTGAAGGTCCATTCGGTCAGATCGTCGTTGACTTCGTAGCTCTCTGCCAGCCCAGGCTGCACCGCAGTGCCGCCGACCTCGTAGGACAATAGCGGCTCATTGATCTGCTCGCATGCGCGCAGCGACTCGCCGTCGGTCTCATCCGCGCAGTAAAGGCCGATCGGTTCAGCGTTCTGCATCCAGACGAACGTATCCCGGCCGCCGGCGTCCATCACCGCGAAGGTCTCGTTGCCCAAGGGGCTGGCGTGCGCACCGGTCACGTCGGCCTTGAAGGCTGTGCCGGAACCACCGTGCGCAACCGGGACCATCGGGACGTGCTTCTTGATCAGGTTGTTAGCCTCGGCATAGAGCTTGTTGCGCCCGTCAGGATCGGCGAGCGATGCAGCTTCTGTCAGGATAGCCGTCAGGTCATCGAACTGTGCGCCGAACTGATCCGACGAGCCGTCGCCGAAGTGGTAGTCGAGAAAGTTGGTTTGGTCCGGGTAGTCCGCGCCCCAGCCGAGCAGATACATGGGCAGGTCGCCCCGATCCGATGCATCCAGGAACGCGCCGGATTCCATGACCACGATATTGACCGTGATGCCCAGATCTTTGAGCTGGGCCTGGATGTCCTGAGCGACGAGCGCCGGTTCGGGCAGGTAGCCGCGGACCACGTCGCGGAAGGAAAGATCGACCTCGAATCCATCCGGGAAACCGGCCTCGGCCAGGAGTGCCTTGGCGGCTTCCAGATCGTACTCATACCACTCTTCGCCCTCGCATCCGCCAGGGATGGAACACGGTGTGAAGTGAGATGCAACGATCGAGCCTTCGGGGTAGAAGTTGTCGACGATGCGGGCCCGGTCGAGACCGATGGCCAGCGCCTGGCGAACCTTCTCGTTGTCAAAAGGCGGATAGTCGCGGTTGAAGCCCAGATAGAAGATGTTTAGCGCCTCGCGGGGGTAGAGCGCAAGGGTGGAGTCATTCTTAATGGTCTCGAAGTCATCCGGGCTTGGGTTGTCGATGCCATCTACCGTGCCGGACTGCAGCTCGAGCAAGCGGGCCGCACCTTCCTTTTGCCAGCGGAACACCAGGGTCTTGGCGTTGGCCTTCTCGCCCCAGTAGTCGTCGTTGCGCGTCATGATGACGCTGTCGCCCTTCTGCCACTTCTCTAGCTTGTAGGGGCCAGTGCCGATCGGATTGCTGATCAGCGCGTCGCCGCCGCCGCCGGTGGCTTCCAGGTGCTCGGACGAGTTAATCGGGAATGCAGAGAAGGCAACCTTCGAGGGGAAGGCTACATCGGATCGACACAGCGTGAATTTGACGGTCAGGTCGTCGAGAGCTTCGATGGACTTGAGCAGACCACCGTAATCGCAGTTGACTGCCGCATAGCTGGTGTCGGTCACGACTGCCTGGTTACCGCCCTCTGCGGGAGCCTCAGCGGCCGCGCCCGGCTTCATGCCGAACCACTTCTCGTAGATTGAGTCATATTCGCCGCTGGCCTTCAGGTTGGCGAGGCCGGCGTTGACGAGCGGCAAGATGCCCTTCGGGTCGCCCTTCTGGACGACGAGGCCGAAGGTCTCGTTGGTCGGGAGCTCCGAGGCGATCTTCAGTTTGCCCTTGAATTGCTCGGCCCGCAGCGCATAGTCGGCTGCAACCGGGGTGTCCACGACCACTGCATCCAGGTTGCCGTTGACGAGATCCTGGAGGGCCAT
>CAYLZG010000235.1:0-3568 GCA_964387985.1 uncultured Anaerolineales bacterium
CAATGCAGCGGCTCTGCGAGACATCCTGCACACGCTGGCGGCCCGCTACCCGCTGGTCGGCGTCATCTTGGCGCCGGCACTGGTGCAGGGCGCGGACGCGCCGCCCAGCATTTGTGCGGCGCTGGAGATGCTCAACCGCTGGTCGACCGACCACGAGCCTCTGGATGCGATCATCGTCGCGCGCGGAGGTGGCTCCATCGAAGAGCTCTGGGCATTCAACGATGAGCGCGTGGCGCGCGCCATCGCTGCGTCCGGCGTTCCGGTCGTCTCTGGAGTAGGCCACGAGACCGACTTCACCATTGCTGACTTTGTTGCAGATCTCCGAGCACCGACACCTACGGCCGCGGCTGCGGCCTGCACCCCGGATCTACGCCAGGTGCTAGTGGCGCTGGCCGATCTGGAGCAGTCAGCACAGACCGCCATTGCCCAGCGTCTGGGCAGTGCGCGTCTCGCAGTCGAGAGCCTTGCCAGCCGTTCGCGGCGAGCATCTCCCGAACGCCTGCTGGCCACGGACCGGCAGCGAGTCGATGACATGGCACGCCGTGCCAGCCTGGCCGTGACGGGCGCAGTCCGTAGCGACCGCGCCCGGTTGGATGGATTGCGCCTGCAGCTGGCAGCATTGGACCCCAGCCGCGTGCTGGAACGTGGCTACGCCATCGTGACGCGCGGCCAGGAGATCATCAGCTCCGTCCAGCAGGTGGCCTCGGGGGACGCACTGACCGTACGCGTCTCCGACGGCGAATTCGAAACGATCGTTCGAGGTGCCTGATATGACTCAAAAGCCCACAGACAAAGCCTACATCGCGGCAGAAGGCCCGGAAGCTTTCGAAGTGCTTTGTGCCGAACTGGAAGAGACCGTTCGCAGGCTGGAGGAAGGCGACCTTTCCTTAGGCGATGCGCTGTCGCTGTTCGAACGCAGCACGGCGCTTGCCGAACAATGCAATGCCCTGCTGGACCGCGCGGAACTGCGCGTGCGGCAGCTGGTCCAGCGACCCGACGGAGGCCTGGACGCGCAGCCGTTTGAAAACTGATCGAAGATCGCATCGCCCCGCTGTCACAAATCACCATCTTGCGGTGTTCTTATTAGTAGAACCAAAACTTGGGTGAGGACGTCGCAAGATGGGGAGCATCGCATTACCACTGGCGAAAACAATATCCCCAGAGCATACCGTGCCGGTTGATTTCGACGCTTTGTTCCTGGCCCACTACCAGTCCGTGTTCCGGCTTGCATACCGGCTTGCCGGCACGCGGGAGGCGGCGGAGGACCTGGCGCAGGAGACGTTCCTGCGTTTGCACCGCACGCCCGGCATCTGGCAGGATCAGGAAGGTGTTGGAAGCGACCCTGTTAATGACAGGCGCGTGGCTGCCTGGCTCTACCGGGTGGCAACCAACCTGGCATACAACTACGTGCGAGGGCGGGGCAGGCAGAAGCGGCGCGAAGACGCATCCACCGGCGCGATGAGCGAAGTGGATCCCGCCGATATGGCAGAACGGATGGAGACTCGCCTGGCCGTGCGCCAGGCCCTGGCGACGCTGCCGGAGCGCCAGGTTCAACTGCTGCTGCTGCGCCACGCAGGCCTGTCTTACAGGGAGTTGGCTGAAGCGCTGGATGTGGCGCCCGGATCCGTGGGCACGCTGCTCGCCCGAGCAGAAGCCGCCTTCGAAAAGGTCTACAATCGGAGCAACCCCGGGAATATGCATGACGGACCCGCGCGTCGGGACGGTGAGGGAGCATGAACGAGCATTACGATATGGGACTTCTGCGTGCCTGCCTGGATGGTGAGTTGCTGCCCGCCGAGATGGCCCAGGTGACAGCTCATCTTGAAGTGTGCGCGCATTGCCGTGAGACCCTGGCACAGTTGCGCGGTCGGGCGCACATGGTCAGCGCCGCCATGGGAGGCCTCGAGTTCCGCGGCAGTGTGCCGCAGCCTCAGCAGGCGCTGGCGCGTTTCCGGGAGGAGATCCCTACCAGGGAAAGGCACTCCTTCCGCTGGGATGATCTTCAGAGGAGAATTCACATGACAGGCCGTAATCTATTCAGCCCGCGCTGGCGCCCCTTGACGGCGGCCGTCAGTGCCCTCCTGATTGTGGCGATCCTGTTCACCATTGCACCGGTGCGCGAGGCTGCGGCCGACTTCCTGAGCCTCTTCCGCATCCGCAAGTTTGCCGTCATTCCGCTTGACCAGGCACAGATGGATCGCCTGGAGAGCCTGGCACAGCAGGCAGAGGGTGCGTTCGGTGAGCCGCAGATCGTACGTGAAGAAGGGCCTACGCAAGTCGTGGCCGGCGCCTCAGAGGCAGCTGCCCTGGCGGGGTATCCCGTGAGAACCCCGGGACGACTGCCCGAAGGAACACGCCTCGAGAAAATCGCCGTGCGAAGCGGGCCTGCCATGCACTTCGAATTTGACCGGCAGGCAGTTGCCACCGTCCTGCAAGCCGCAGGCGCATCAACGGCTGGACTGCCACAGGCGGACAGCATCGCCTTTGACGTCGACGTCGCGAACGCCGTGCTTCAGCAGTACCAGGTTGCACATCCTCAGTCTAGCTTCTCCCGACTGGAGTTTATGCAAGTGCCGAGCCCGCAGGTCGATCTGCCCGCGGGCATAGATCCCATTGCACTCGCCAAGACCGGCTTTCTCTTCCTGGGCATGCCGGCTGAGGATGCGGAGCGAATGGCGAACAGCATCGACTGGACCAGCACCCTGGTGATCCCGCTGCCCGCCGACGCCGGAAAGGCACGAGAGGTATCGGTGGATGGCGTCACCGGCTTGCTCGTCGAAGACGCACGGAACCCTTTCCGGAGCAGTGCGGTGCTGTGGGAACGAGACGGTGTCCTGTACTTCATGAGCGGGTCGAATATGGACCAGAGGGTGCTGCTCGACGCAGCAGATTCCCTCCAGTAACCCTGGCGCTATCCGAAAATCAGCAAATCGGCGATAATAACGCCGGGTTGCTGATTTTCGTTTTCTCTGAGTCACTGCTGCATGATGCTTATCGAGACACATGATTTGCGCAAGGCCTACGGCGACCTCGTCGCGGTCCAGGGGCTGAACCTGGCCGTCGGAGCCGGCGAGGTCTTCGGGTTTTTAGGACCCAACGGCGCGGGCAAAACCACCACGATCAAGATGCTTCTTGGATTGGTGCATCCAACCTCCGGTGAAGCATTTGTGCTGGAGCGCCGTCCGGGCGAATCACAAGCGATGGCGCGCATCGGCTTCCTGCCCGAACATTTCCGGTTCCCTCCCTGGCTGACCGCGTACAATTTCATGGATATGCACGGCCAGCTGTACGGCCTCAACGCCGCGGAACGCCGCGCCCGCATCCCCCTTCTGCTCGAACGCGTGGGCCTCGGCGGCCGTTCGCAATCCCGGCTGGGCGAATTCTCCAAGGGGATGCAGCAGCGCGTGGGGCTGGCTCAGGCGCTGCTCAATCACCCCTCCCTGGTTTTCCTCGATGAGCCGACATCCGGTCTGGATCCCCTGGGACGCTATGAAGTCCGAGAGATCATTCGCAACCTGCGCAGCCAGGGAGTGACGGTCTTCCTCAACTCGCACTACCTGAGCGAGGT
>CAYLZG010000236.1:0-3475 GCA_964387985.1 uncultured Anaerolineales bacterium
GCCCCAAGCTTACCGCAATCATCAAACTCACGCTAGAAATGAGCGAAAGACAAGTTCAATCTTCAATCTGCAATCGTCACCCGTACAGGTGACACTTGACCAGCACCCCGTCCACGTCCAGGTCCGCGGGTACCTCGCGGCGGCAGATGTCCATGACCATCGGGCAGCGCCCGGCAAACCGGCAGCCCTGCTTCAGGTACTCCTCGCGGTCGACATCGGCCAGCCTGACTGTGCCGCTCCACTGCTGCTCGGGATCGGCCTCGGGGATGGACTCGCGCAGCAGCTTCGTGTAGGGGTGCTTCGGCTCCATCAGAACCTGTTCGACCGTTCCCATTTCCACGATGTTGCCCCGGAACATCACGGCGATGCGGTCGCAGACGTAGTAGGCCGTTGCCAGGTCGTGGGTGATGTAGAGCACGCTCACGCGGAGGTCGTCTCTGAGCTGCTTGAACAGGTTCACGATGGACATGCGGAGCGATGCGTCGACCATCGAGACCGGCTCATCCGCAATCAGCAGAGTCGGGTCTGTCAGCAGTGCACGGGCCGTCGACATGCGCTGGAGCTGCCCGCCGGAGAACTCGCTCGGATACTTGCCGGCAAACTCCTCATAGGACAGGCCGACCGCCTTCAGCTTCCGATCGATGACCGTCATGGCCTCGGTCCGGCCTTTCGCCATTTTGTAGTTCTCGACCGTCTCGAGGAAGTAACTGTCCACCGTCCGCAGCGGGTTGAAGGTCCCGAAGGGATTCTGGAAGATCGCCTGGATGCCCTGCGTGAGCCACACTTTCTCGCCAGCAGTGCTCGGCCGGCCCTTGTGGATGATTGTCCCTGACGTGGGCTCCTCGAAGCCGAGGATCATCCGGGCCGTGGTCGTCTTGCCGCAGCCGCTCTCGCCGGCCAGCGCAAAGATCTCCGCCGGCTTGATGTAGAACGACACGTTGTCCACGGCTGTGATGCGGACCCGGGATATCAGGCTCCCCATGGAGAACATCTTGGTAAGGTTGTTGACTTCGAGGAGTTTTTCCATCGCGATCATTCTCCGGCCAGCCAGCAGGCAACTTTGTGGTCGAGCGCGACGTGGCGCTGCGGCGGCATCTCTGCCACACAGCGGTCCCAGGCGTGCGGACAGCGCGGGTGGAAGGGGCAGCCGCTCGGCAGATTCGCCAGCGAGGGCGGGGCACCGGGCACACCCACGCGCATGGACTTGTCGCCGAACCGCGGCAGCGAGTTGATCAGGTACTGCGTGTACGGGTGGAACGGCGCGCCATAGATCGTGCGGGTGGGCGCTTCCTCGACCATCCTGCCCGCATACATGATGCCCACCCGGTCTGCGATGTTCGCCTGCACGCCCATGTCGTGAGTCACGATGACGATGGTGTTGGCGAGCTTGCGCTGGATGTCCTTGAGCAACTGGACCACGCCGCGCTGCACGACGACATCGAGCGCCGTGGTCGGCTCATCCGCGATGATGAGCCGCGGCTTGAGCAGCGCGGCCAGCGCGATGGTCACCCGCTGGCGCATCCCGCCGGAGAGCTGGTGCGGGTAGCTGTCCAGGATGTTCGCCGGCAGCCCCAGTTCCGCAATATGTTCCCGCGCCATCTGGAAGACCTGTTCATGCGACCGGCGGTCCATGTGACTTTCGATGAAGTCCCCGTAGGTGTCCTTCAGCTTGCGCACGGGGTTGAGGACACTCATCGAGCCCTGGGGTACGTAAGATACGAACTCCCAGCGCAGCCGGCGTTTCTCCTCATCGCCGAGCGTGGCGACATCGACTTCGACGCCGCTCATGTTGTAGAGGATGCGCCCGCCAACCAGCCGTAGCGGGGGCTCAATCGAGCCGGCCAGGGCCTTCAGCAGCGTTGTCTTGCCGCAGCCGCTCTCGCCCGCAATCCCATAGACCTCGTTCTCACGGATATCCAGGTCGACCTCGTTGACCGCTTTGACGACCTTCTGGGATCCGTAGACGTCGAGCAGATAAAAAGCCTTGAGCTTTTCTGTGCGCAGGATCGTGTCATTCATGGCTGCCTCGGCTTGCCCCGACGCGCTGGATGCGAGTTCTGGGGTCGAGGTACTCGCTGATGCTGACCGAAAGCCAGTACAGGGCGACAAAAAGGAAGACGGACAGGATGACCGGCGTCAGCACCCAATACCAGCGGCCCAACAGGATCGCCTGGAAGCTGATGGCCCAGTAGAGCATGGTGCCGAGCGTCGGTACGAACACATTGACCAGGCCGAGGATTGCAAGCGTGATCTCCAGCCCGATCGCCCAGGCCATGTTGTTGATCAGGGTGGAGAATACCAACGGGGTTGCAAAAGGCATGTACTCCTTGAGGACGAGCTTCAGCGTGCCTGTGCCCGAGAGGATCGCGGTCTGCGTGAACTCCCGCTCTCTGAGGCTCAGGATCTGCGAGCGGATCACGCGGGCATCCCAGGCCCAGCCGAATGTCGCCAGCAGCAATCCCAGGGTGGCGAGATTCAGATTGGTGCGCACCAGCATCGCCATCAGGATGATGATCAGGAACAGAGGGATCACCAGCAGTGTGTCGCTGAAAAACATCAGCACCCTGTCCGTGGTCCCGCCCTTATACCCGGCGATCATCCCGACGAGAACGGCAAAGACGCGTGACACGATGCCCGCAATCACTGCGATAATCAGCGAGTTGCGCACGGCAAACGTCGCATTCCAGAAGATATCCTGTCCGTTGGAATCGGTCCCCAGCAGGTGTTCGCCGGAGGGCCGCAGGTCTCTGGGCACCGCGCCCCACTTGCCCGGGTCATAGGGCGAGACAAACGAAAGGCACGCGAAGATGAGCAGCGCGCAGAGGACGCAGAAGCTGACCGCGAACCTGTAGTCCCTGAAGAGATCTCGGAGTATTCTCACGCCACTATTCTCCCTATGAATGCCTCACCCTGGGATCTACGAGCGGATAGATCAGGTCGAGGATGAGGATCGCGGTTGTAATGGCCACAATCGACAGCGCGGTGATGCCCATAATCAGGTTATAGTCGCCGGTGACGATGGCATTGTAGAGCAGCCCGCCGAGGCCCGGGTAAGAGAAAACGATCTCGGTGATCAAGGCCCCGCTGAAAATCTGGCCGAGGGCCAGCGCCAGGGCGGTAATCTGGGGCAGCATGGCATTCCGGATGACGTACTTCGACACAATGCGGTTCTCCGTGACGCCGCCGAGCTTAGCGTATTGCACGAAATCCTCGGCATTGACGTTTTGCACGATGAGTTTCATGGTCTGGAACCAGATCGCGCCGCCCAGAATCGTGAGCGACAGCGCGGGCAGGGCCGAATGCCAGAGCACGTCCTTAATGAAGGGCCAGTCGAACGCGGCACGGCGCCCGATACCGGCGCCGCCGGAAACCGGGAACCACCTGATGAAATAGGCCAACAGCAGGAGCAGGGCAAACGAGAAGATATAGTAGGGCAGCGGCCGGATGATCATAGCGACCGTGTCGAAGGCCCGGG
>CAYLZG010000237.1:0-3295 GCA_964387985.1 uncultured Anaerolineales bacterium
GCGCGCCGGCTGGGCATCGGCGTGCCCGCCTTCAACATCCCCTATCTGCCCATGATGGAACCGGTTTGCAGGGCCGTTGCAGACGCCGGCTCCTTCGCGCTGATCGAAGTGGCGCGGCTGGAATGGATGAAATTCGAAAGCAAGAGCCTGGCCGCGGTCGCTGAGGAGTTCGCCAGGTGGCAGAACCCGCAGCACGTGCGGCTTCACCTCGATCATGTTCCCGTCATCGACGAGGATCACGCGCTCGTCGATTACATCGCGATCATCAGGGAAGCGATCGCCCTGGGCTACGAGTCGGTCATGGTGGACGGATCCAGGCTGTCCCTGGCGGACAATATCGCGGCCACGGCCGCGGTTGCAGACGTGGCCCATGCGTCCGGCCGCCCGGTGGAGGCTGAGTTGGGTGCGGTCATGGGGCATGAGGCCGGTCCGATGCCCCCTTACGAGGAGCTGTTTGCCTCGGGCAAGGGCTTTACCGACGTGGATGAGGCGCGGCGCTTCGCGCAGGAAAGCGGCTGCGACTGGCTGTCCGTGGCGGTCGGCAACATTCACGGTGCGATCGCCGCGGGTGCGCGCGATCAGAAGAAGGTCCGGGCCCGGCTGAACCTGGAGCGTCTCGAGATGCTCAGCGAGGCGACGGGCGTCCCCCTGGTCCTCCACGGAGGCTCCGGGATCGGCCAGGAGTATGTCCTCGGGGCGTTCAGGAAGGGCATAACGAAGGTCAACGTGGGCACCGAAATCCGGCAGGCATACGAGCAGGCACTGCGCCAGGGCGACGCGGGCCAGGCAGACATGACCGGCCACGCGCAGGAAGCTGTCTACCGGCGAACGACAGAGCTGCTGCGCGATTTCTTCGGCATCGCAGGGTCCGCAGCAGCATTGACCCGCGCCGCCGCTTGACCGGCATCATTTGCACACAAGGAAGCGTGCCATGACTCTACTCGGCATCGACGTCGGCACCACGGGCTGCAAGTCCGCGGTCTTCTCGGAGACCGGAGGCTTGCTGTCGGTTGCCTACGAAGAGTACGATATCCAGCGGCCCCAGCCCGGCTGGGCCGAGCTCGACTCCCTCGAGGTATGGAAGAAGGTCAAGCTGACGATCCGCCGCGCGGCAGCCGGGCATCACGGCGAGCCGGTTCGCGCGCTGGCCATCTCCTCCATGGGCGAGGCTGTCGTTCCCGTCACGCGCAGCCGGCAGATCCTGGGCCCCTCGATCCTCAACTTCGATGTGCGCGGCGCGCGCTACCTCGACTCGCTGGGCCATGCCCTCTCCGATGCCCAGCTGTATCGCATCAACGGCAACACGCTGGGCAACCATTACTCCCTGCCCAAGCTGAAATGGCTCAGGGAGACCCAGGCGGACCTGTACGACCGTGCGGACCTGTTCCTCCACTGGGCCGGCTTCGTTTCTTTCATGCTGGGCGCAGAGCCCGCACTCGATTATGCGCTGGCGAACCGCTCTCTGCTCTTTGACGTGGACCGCCAGGACTGGTCGGAAGAACTGCTGGCATGGGGCGGGATCGAGCGGGCCAAGCTGCCCCCTCTCTGCCAGGCCGGGACTCCTGCCGGCGTCGTGTCGCGCGAGCTTGCAGACGAGTTGGGCCTGCCAGCAGGCGTCCTGATCGCGATGGGAACGCACGACCAGTGTGCTAATTCCGTCGGCTGCGGCGCCATCTCGGCCGGTCGCGCGATGTATGGCATGGGCACTTTCGTGTGCCTGACCCCAGTATTCGAGCAGCGTCCCGATCCGGCGTCGATGATCCACCAGGGCCTCAACACCGAACACCATGCCGTGCCCGGCTGTTATGTCAGCTTCATCTTCAACCACGGCGGTTCGGTGCTGAAGTGGTATCGCGATACATTCGCCGCGCTCGACCGGAAGCTGGCCCAGCAAGAGGGCCGCGACATCTATGCTGAGCTCATCGCCGAGATGCCGCCAGGCCTCTCATCCGTCCTTGCGCTGCCGCACTTTGCGCCCACGGGCCCGCCAGAATTCGTGGACGATTCGGCTGGCGTCCTGGTGGGCCTCAAGCTGGAGACGCAGCGCGGGGACATCCTCAAAGGGCTGCTCGAAGGCATCACGTTCTACGAGCGCGAGGTCCTCGATGCACTGCCCGAGGCAGGCATCACGGTCAACTCCTGTCGGGCCGTCGGCGGCGGCAGCAAGTCGGACGCATGGATCCAACTGACGGCCGACATCTTCGGCATCCCGGTCGTGCGGCCTGCGGTCACCGAGGCAGGCGCGCTGGGTGCAGCGATCATCGCGGGGGTCGGTGCAGGTGTCTGGCCATCGTTCGACGCGGCTGTCGACACGATGGTGACGCTCGACCGCACCTTCGAGCCGCGGATGGATGTTCACGCGGCCTATGAACCGCAATACGAAAAGTACCGGCAGATCTGGCCCTTGATGAAGGGTTTCTTGCGCAGCATCTCGTAACCAGGAGCGTCAAATGAATCAGCCTACACTCGGCGTCATAGTCGGCAACCGCGGCTTCTTTCCGGGGCACCTTTCGGAAACCGGCCGCCAGACCATGCTCGACCTGCTCGAACGCGAAGGCATCAGGGCCATCGCACTCGGCCCGAACGATACGCCCTACGGCAGCGTGGAAAGCGTCACGGATTCGCAGAAATGCGCGGATCTGTTCAAACAGCATCGCGAGGAGATCATCGGCGTCATCGTGACGCTGCCCAACTTCGGGGATGAGCGGGCCATCGCGAACGTCATGCGCTGGTCCGGTCTCGACGTGCCGATCCTCGTGCAGGCCACGCCTGACGAGTTGGGCAAGATGAGCGTCGAATACCGCCGCGACTCCTTCTGCGGCAAGATGTCGGCGTGCAACAACCTCAAGCAGTACGGGTTTAAGTACACGCTTACCACCCTGCATACCGTCGATCCCCTCAGCCCATCCTTCCGCCAGGACCTGCACGACTTCGTGGCGACATGCCGCGTCGTCCATGGTCTCAAGGGCGCCCGCGTGGGCCTGATCGGCGCGCGACCGGCGAACTTCATCACGGTCCGCTTCAGCGAGAAGCTGTTCGAGCGCGCGGGCATCTCCACGGAGACCATCGATCTGTCGGATGTCTTCGGCCGCGCACGCAAGCTCAACGGCAGTCCGAAGGTCGCGCAGAAGCTGGAGCAAATCCGCAGCTACGTGAACGTGCGCGACACGCCGCATGATGCGCTGGAGAAGATGGCCGCGCTGGGCGTGGTCATCGACGAATGGATGGCCGAAAACAGGCTCTCTGCCTCTGCGATCCAATGCTGGACCGCCATGGAAGAATTCTATGGCGTCGT
>CAYLZG010000238.1:0-3227 GCA_964387985.1 uncultured Anaerolineales bacterium
TGCCGCGGTCTTCACCTTCGTAATGTCCTGGAACGAGGTCTTTGCGGCCACCGTGTTGACGGTGCAGAACCGCACGCTGCCCGCGCAGGTGCTGGTCTCGCTGCAGACCTCGGGCGAGCCTTACAAATTCGCCGGCGGATTCTTCATGTTGGTGCCGTCGGTGATCTTCATCTTTGCGATCAGGAAGTACCTGTTCAACATGTGGGGACAGATCAGCAAGTAGCCTGACAGGAGCACGAGCATGGCTGAGATTAAGATCGAAAACGTGACGAAGCGCTTTGGCAATTTCGTCGCAGTCAACAACGCCAACCTGACGATCGGCGATCGTGAGTTCATGGTGCTGCTCGGCCCCAGCGGCTGTGGCAAAACCACGCTGTTGCGCGCGATCGCCGGGCTGGGCGTGGCCGACGAGGGGCGGATCAGCATCGGTGGCCGGGAAGTCACCTACCTGCCCCCCCGCGAGCGGGGCATCTCGATGGTGTTCCAGAGCTACGCCATTTTTCCGCACATGACAGTGTTCGACAACATCGCCTTCGGTCTGAGCATGCAGAAGATGGACAAGGCCGAAATCCAACGTCGTGTCGGGCGGGCTGCGGAGCTGCTCCATATCGAGAAGATGCTGGACCGCTATCCATCCAAGATGAGCGGCGGCCAGCGCCAACGCGTGGCCGTGGCGCGTGCCATCGCCATGCAATCGCAGGTGTTGCTGATGGATGAGCCCCTGAGCAATCTTGATGCGCTCCTGCGACTGGAGATGCGGGCCGAGCTCAAACGGCTGCTGGCCGAGCTGGGCGCGACCACCATTTACGTGACACATGACCAGATCGAGGCGATGAGCATGGGCGACCGCATTGCGGTCATGCGGGATGGGATCATCGAGCAGGTGGACCAGCCCACCACGATCTACGATTATCCCGCCAACCAGTTCATCGGGGGTTTCATCGGAACGCCGCCCATGAACTTCATGGAGGGGCAGGTGCAGCGGCAGAACGGCCGCACCGTCGTGCAGGTCGGTGACTTCACCCTAACGCCCCAGCCGCAGATGCAGCCGCTGCTTTCCGGCTACGACGGCAAACCGATCGTGGTAGGCATCCGCGCGGAGAACATGGAGACGCTTGCCAGCCCGGCTGAAGATGCTTTGAAGGCCACGGTGCTGGTGGTGGAGCCTCTGGGTTCGCAGAACCTGCTGACCGTAGCATTCGGCGGGCACCGGATCAAGGTTTCCACCCATCCGACCTTCGAAACCAAGGCCGATGCCAACGTTTGGCTGCGCTTCCCGGCCGACCACATCCGCTGGATCGATCCGGACACGAAGCGGGCGCTGTACCCGAGCTAGAGGGTTGCCGCCATGAACATCGGCTTCATCTCAACGCGCATCGCGGGCACGGATGGCGTGTCGCTGGAGATTGCCAAGCTCGCAACGATCCTGCGCCGGCTGGGCCATGATTGCTGCTACTGCGCCGGCGAGCTGGACGAAGCGCGCACGCCGGGCCAGCTTGTGCCCCCCATGCACTTCGCGCATCCCGAAGCTCGTTGGATTCACGATCACAGCTTCGGGACGACCGAGGCGGCGCCCGATCTGCATGAACGCATCGCGGCGATGGCCGGCCTGCTTCAGGAGGCCATCGGCCGCTTTGTGGACGAGCAGCGCGTCGATGTGCTGTTTGTGCAGAACGCGCTGGCGATTCCCATGCATGTGCCGTTGGGCGTGGCCCTGACCGGCTTCATCGCTGAAACCGGCATGCGCGTCCTGGCGCACAACCACGACCTTGCCTGGGAGCGCGAGCGTTTTGCGGTCAACTGCATCCCCGATATCCTGGAGCGCTGCTTTCCTCCCGCGTTGCCTTCGATTCGCCATCTGTCGATCAACTCGCTGGCGCAGACCGAACTGCGCAAGCGGCGCGGCATCGAGGCTGTTCTGCTGCCGAATGTTTTCGACTTTGCCACAGCCGCGCCCGGTCTCACCCTGTTCAACGTAGATCTGCGCGGTGTGCTGGGTCTGGGTGACGATCAGCTGCTGATCCTGCAGCCCACGCGCATCATCCCGCGCAAGGGCATCGAGCTGGCCATCGAGCTGGTGAGACGGCTGCGGGAGCCTGCCGTCCGGCCACGGCTGCTGGGCAAGGAACCGGTCCTGGTGCTGACCCACCAGGCCGGCGACGAGGGGCTGGAGTACCTGGGCAGGATCCAGGATCAGGCGCAGCGCGCCGGGGTGCCCCTGATCTATGCGGCCGATCGTTTTGCTCCGGAGGCAAGCTGGCGAGGAGGGCAGAAGATCTACTCGCTCTGGGATGCGTACCTGCACGCGGACTTCGTGACGTATCCCAGTCTGATCGAGGGCTTCGGCAACGCGTTGCTGGAGGCGCTCTATTTCCGCCTGCCCGCGCTGGTGAACCGTTACGCGGTCTACGCGGCCGACATCGGTCCCATGGGCTTCGACCTGGTGGAGATCGACGCGGGCGGCGATCCCGAATACCTGGCATCTGTGACGCAAGAGACCGTCGATGCGGTGATCGAGGCGATCGCCGATCCTGTGCGGCGGCGGCGCATGGTGGAGTGGAACTACCACCTGGCACGCCAACACTACTCGCTTGAGGCCGTAACGCCGCTGCTGGAATCACTATTGGAGGCTTGAGATTCATGAGACTGACGCCTGACGACCGGCTCGATCTGCTGCGACGCGCCCGAGCGGTGTTGGATGCCAACTGGCGGGGCAGCTTCACCGTGCCTGCGCTGCGCCAATACCCGTACCAGTGGTCGTGGGACTCGGCCTTCATCGCCATGGGGTATAGCCGCTTCGATCAGCACCGCGCGGAGGAGGAACTTCGCGCCCTTTTTGCCGCGCAATGGTCCGATGGACGCGTGCCGCACATCGTCTTCCATGAAGCTGATCCTGCGGCGCCCTACTTCCCCGGCCCTGCCTTCTGGCAGATCGAGCGCAGCCCACATGCGCCATCCAGCCACCACACGACGGGCATCGTGCAGCCGCCGGTGCACGCGACCGCCGTACTCCACACCTATCGTCATGCGCCGGACCCATCGCGAGCCCTGGGATACGTGGCCGAGCTGTTTCCGAAGCTGTCTGCCTGGCACGACTTCCTCTACCGGGAGCGCGATCCGCATGGCGAAGGATTGGTTTACATCTCTCATCCCTGGGAATCGGGCCAGGACAACTCGCCCCTGTGGGATCCGGTCCTGACCCGCATGGCGCTGCGGCCCGAGCAAAT
>CAYLZG010000239.1:0-3216 GCA_964387985.1 uncultured Anaerolineales bacterium
CATCCAGACGAACAGCGCCACAAACACCAGCAAGGGATTGGAGAACAAGCCGATGAAGCCGAACAGCAGCGCGATGCCCTGGCCCAAGGAGGCCGCAATCTGCGTCGCGCGCGTGTACTCGAGCCGCGTCGCCAACAGGGCGCGCACCACGCGGCCGCCGTCCATCGGGAACGCCGGAATGAGATTGAAGAGCGCGAGGGTGATGTTCACGCCCAGCAGTCTCTGAAGGAACCCGCCCCCGGTCAGGCCAACTTGACCGAGCGTCTCCAACCCATTCGTCGCCGCCAGCCAGACAAACAGAAGGACCGCGATCACGATGTTGACCAGGGGACCTGCCAGCGCCACCCACAGCTCGTGGCGCGGATTGTCAGGCATGCGCTCCAGCCGTGCTACGCCGCCGATGGGGAGCAGGGTGATGTCCCGCGTCGGGATGCCGTAGCGTCGCGCGACGAGCGCATGCCCGTACTCGTGCAGCACAACCATGAGAAAGAGAGCCAGGATGAAGGCGACTGCCCCCAACGCTGCGGCGGCTGTCCGACCCTGCAGCCAGCCGCTCAGCGCGACCCAGCCAATAAGCAACAGAAAGGTCGCATGCATGTAAACGCCGATGCCTGCGAATTCACCGATCTTCCAGGACCACCTCATGCTAACCTCCAACGATCTATTCTATACGTCACTCTCCTTTCAAGTTTATACAAAGATTGTGCAAGTTCTGTTTTGGGTCTTACAGTTCTCCGGCAGGTTGCAGAAGCTCACGCTTTACTTGCTGCACCGGCGGCCGTGGCATTGATCTCATCCCCCAGCGCGAGCAGCTCTTCGTTCTTGGGGATGTCGCTCATACTGTGCCCGTAGTGGACGTAGCGGGCAATCCCCGCTTTGTCGATGAGCACCTGGGCGGGCATGCGCCCCAGCTTGAACAGGTTCACTTCCTGCCCATACAGCTTGAGGACACTGGCCTTGGGGTCGGGCAGGCCTATGAACGGCAGGGATTCCTTCTCGAAGTAGTCCGCAAAGGCCTTGGCGTCCTCGGGACCGACCACGATAACCTCGATATCTCGGGCAACGAACTCAGAGTAATCTTGGCGCAACTGCGCCATGTGCGCTCGGCAGAACGGTCAGGCAAACGTCCGGTTGAAAACCAGCAGGACGTTCTTCTTCCCGCGAAAATCCGCCAGGCCGACGGGGCGGTTGCGGTAGTCGACCAGGCAGAAATCGGGAGCGACTTGGTCAAGGGATACGCGCGGCATGTTCGATCTTCCTTTCGCTACTTGTCGTTGTTCACACGATCTTCAGCACGTAAGGCTTCGATACCTTTCAATAAAGTCAATTCTACCATGTTGTCCAATGTTTGTCAAGACTGGTGTTGTCTTTGTGCAGTCTGAGCCAGATGGCACGTGTCATTCATGGAAACGAGCGTGAAGTCGCCGCCGTGCGCCTCAAAGACGTTGATGGCGCAGTTATCCTGCCGGAGCCGCCAGAAGCGCTCGTTTCCCAGGCGGAGCACCGCGAGCAGGATCACCCGGTTGACCACCGTATGGCTCACCAGCACGAGGGTCTGGCCCGGGTGGCGACCGACCAACCCCGCAATCGCGGCCTTAGCGCGCTCGCGGAGCTCGCCCAACGACTCTCCGCGGGGGATGTGCACCGTCTCAGGCGCTGCGTACCAGGCATCGACCCGGTCGGGCCAGCGGATGCGGGCTTCCTCGGGCGTCAGGCCCTGCCAATCGCCATAGTCGATGTCGATCAGGCCGTCGAGCGGCAGGACGGGCAGGTCGAAGTGCGCCGCAATGGCCTGCGCGGTCACGGTCGCGCGGCTCAACGGGCTGGCATAGACGGCCGCGGGCTGCCATCTGCCGGCAATGGACCGGCCTGTGGCAGCGGCCTGGGCCAGCCCGGTCTCATTCAAGGGCACGTCGACCCGGCCCCGGAAGCGCTCGATCCGGTTCCATTCGGTCTGGCCGTGCCGGACGAGGATGAAATGCGTGGCTCCTGAGTCCATCATCACCACCACCTTGTAATCGCCATCACAAGCTCATGATAACGGCATTGGGGGCCTGCCGTCAACGAATGTGAGAACGAATCAGCGAATCGCGGCCAGGGGAGAGCAGGCGCCCGTGCATCCGGCATTCGGTCAAGACCATCTTCATTGCTGCCCGCTTGCCGCGAGCCGTCGTCTGTGCTACCCTCCCCTCATTCTTCTCAGGGGGAGGCAAGCATGCGCGTTCTCTTTATCGGCGGTACAGGCGTCATCAGTTCCGCGTGCTCCGAGCTGGTGCTCCGGCGCGGCATCGATCTCTATCTGCTCAATCGCGGCCAGTCCGGCCGGTCTGCGCCCGCTGGCGCGCATGTCCTTACCGGCGACATCCGCGATGCCGGGTCCGCACGGGCTGCACTGGGGAGCCTGTCCTTCGACGCGGTGGTCGACTGGATCGCGTTCACGCCCGATCACGTGCAGGCCGATATCGAGCTGTTCCGCGGCCGCACGGGGCAGTACATCTTCATCAGCTCCGCGAGCGTCTACCGCAAGCCGGTTGCCAGGCTGCCGATCACGGAGTCCACACCGATCGGCAATCGCTACTGGACCTACGCGCAGAACAAGGCCGCGTGCGAGGATCTTCTGTCGGCGGCCTTCCGCAGCGAGGATTTCCCTGCGGTCATCGTGCGCCCGTCTCACACGTATGACCGCACCAAGCTGCCATGTCCCGGCGGATATACGCAGATAGGGCGCATGCGCGCAGGCAAGCCGGTCGTGGTCCACGGCGACGGGACCTCCACCTGGGTGCTCACGCACCACGCGGACTTCGCCAGGGGTTTCGTTGGCCTGCTCGGCAACCCGGCCACGCTGGGCGAAGCCTTCCACATCACCTCGGACGAGCTGCTCACCTGGAATCAGATGTACGGCATCCTGGCCGCGGCTGCCGGCGCGGAGCCCCGGATCGTGCACGCGCCGTCAGAGTTGATCGCGGAGTACCATGCGGAGTGGGGCGCGGGCCTGCTGGGCGACAAGACGCACAGCGTGATGTTCGACAACAGCAAGATCAAACGCTTCGTGCCCGATTTTGTCTGCACCATCCCCTTTGTGCGCGGCGCGGAGGAGATCATGGCCTGGTACGACGAGGACCGTGCGCGCCAGGAGGTCAGCGAGGAGTATGACCGCGCAATGGATGAGATCGTCGCCGCGATGGAGCGGGCCAGGCACCGCCACAGCGGGTTGGA
>CAYLZG010000240.1:0-2808 GCA_964387985.1 uncultured Anaerolineales bacterium
CAGGCCAGTCCATCGCCGCATAGGCCAGCAAATTGGCTTTGGCGCCGACCAGGCCCAACTTGCGCGAGGACTCGGGGTTCTGCGCGATGAAAATCAAGAGAGCGATGCCCAGCGGCAGAAACAGCGATCCGGCAGCGGTGAACAGAGGTAGCCTGGAGCACACGGCCTTGCGCATCTCGACCCAGATCATGTCCGCGAGCGCTCTCATGTAACGTCTTCCTTCGCTCCCACGAGCCTGAGGAAGTACTGCTCGAGCTCTTCTTCCTCCACCACCAGGTGAGTTGGCGGAACCCCAGCGTCAGCCAGCAGGAGGGCTATATCGTCAGGGGACGCGATCGCGGCCGCGTTCCTGAGTTCAAGCGCCCCGTCCGGCAGCATCTCGACGGGCTGTCCGGCGGCAGCCAGCACCCTGCATGCAGCCTCCATATCCCGCGTCCGAACCAGCAGCCGCCGGCGACGATCCCGCTCCAGATCTTCAACATCGATCTCTCTGATCAGGTGGGCCTTGTGGATGATCCCGATGCGCGTGGCCAGCCGCGCCACTTCCGCCAGAATGTGGCTCGACATGAACACCGTCACGCCTTGCTTGCGTGTCAACTCGAGCAGCAGAGCACGAATTTCGACGATTCCGGCCGGGTCCAGGCCGTTGGCTGGCTCGTCCAGCACGAGCAGTCGGGGCTCATGCAGCAACGCTTTGGCCAATCCCAGCCGCTGCGCATTGCCTTGCGACAGGGTGGCAGCCCGCCGGTCGGCGTCTGCCGCCAGCCCCAGGCGCTCGATGAACCGGCTCACGGCCTGGCGCGGCGTCCCGGGATGGAGACGCCGCGCCACCTCCAGGTTCTCGCGCACGGTTAGCTCGGGATAGCTGTGCGGCATCTCGACGAGGTAACCTACCGCGGCCCGTGGCTCACGGCTGCCCATGCGCACCGAGGTTCCCAAGACGCGCGCGCAACCAGCCGTGGGCTTGATCATCCCCAGAAGCAGGCGAATAGTCGTCGTCTTGCCCGCGCCATTGAGGCCCAGGAACGCATAGAGCTCGCCCTCGGCCACTCTCAAAGAAAGGTCTGCGACCGCTGTGACATCACGGTAACGCTTCGCCAGATCCTGAGTTTCAATCGCCAGGTTCACTGTCGTTATCCTTCTGCCGGCCGGGAGACGATCCGCTTGGATCATCTGAATGATATCACTTGCTATCATGACATGCACGCCCGGAGCAGCGTGCATGCCGCTGTGCCTGAATCCGTACGCAGCCACCATAGTAGCCACTGCTTCCTTTGCCGCGGCCGGTGCGCTTGCTCGCAGACCAGGGCAATGCTAGACTCATTGCTGTTCGCAGACCTGAGCAACCCGATGTCGAACGACCTCTGCCAGCAGATTGAGCGCCAGCTCGTGTGCAACTTCTGGAGGAATTGTCTTGGCCGGCAAAGTACAGACAGGAGGGCAACACATGCATCCGCAAAAGAAGGCCATGTTCTGGATCAACATCGCAGGCGGCGCTGCCGTACTTGGCAGTTACGTTCTCGGCCTGTCGAGCAGTGCCGGAGGCGCCGCGGCGCTCTGGGGAGGTGTGCCGCCGGAGCTTCGATCGCTCTATGCGGCCGGCATGCTGTTTGCCGCCTTGAGCTACTTTGCCTTCACGTACTACTTACTGCTGCGACTCGATCCTGTCGCAGCACGAGTCGGCCGGCGGTTCGGATTCGGGGTGTTCAACTGGATCTATGCTGCGATCCTCGTGCCATCAGCATTGTGGATGCCGCTGACGCGGATGATGGTGGATCAACCGGGAGCAGGACTGTGGTTCGCCATCCGGGCCGTGCTGGCAGTGGTGGCGCTGGCAGCGGTGAGCCTGGTGGCGGCATTGTTGACGGTCCGGCCCAAGGGAGCCAAATGGCCGCACCGGATGGCGGTGATCGGGAGCATCCTCTTCACCGCGCACACCGGGGTGCTCGACGCGTTGATCTGGCCCGCGCTCTTTCGGGGGTGAGGCTTCACTTCCGTTGGCGCGGGAACCACGGCACGAACCCGCTGGTGCTCTCGACGTATTCGCGATAGCCGGGGCGCTGGGCCATGCTCCTCTCCAGGAGCGCCTTGCCCGAAACGCGCACCAGCAGGAATGTCATCAGGAGCGGGCTGAAGACCGTCATCCAGCCGCCCGCTGACAGGGCGATCAGGAAGAATCCCCACCACTGGGCCGCGTCGCCAAAGTAGTTGGGATGGCGCGTGTAGCGCCATACGCCCCGGTTCATCACCTTGCCCTTGTTGGCCGGATCGGCCTTGAAGCGGGCGAGCTGCCAGTCGCCTGCTGCCTCGAAGAAGAACCCGATGACCCAGACGAGCACCCCCAACACCATGATTGGCGCGCCGTCCATCTTCGCCAGGCCAGGTATCGCGGCGACCTGTGCGACCAGGAGCGGCGCAGAGATCAGCCACATCAGGACCCCTTGCAGCACGAACACCTTGAAGTAGCTCTGCCACCACCAGCCCGCGCCGGCCGCCTGGCGCATGGCGACGTAGCGGAAGTCTTCCCCTTTGCCGCGGTTGCGGGCAAAAATATGGAACGAGAGCCGCAGTCCCCAGATGCTGACGAGAATCGCGATGAGCAGCTTCCGTGCCGGCAGGCCTTGGGGCGCGAGCACGAAGTAAAGCCACCCCAGCACGACGAAGCCTGCGCCCCAGAAGATGTCCACGATGCTGGCGTCCCGCAGTGCCAGGCTGACCAGCCACAGCAGGGTCATCAGGCCGAGGGCGACCCCCAGGCCTACCAGGTAAACCTCGATCGCGTTCAGCTCCCACCTCCACCAGACGGTC